>JAFPXY010000055.1 GCA_017394515.1 Bacillota bacterium
AGCCATCGGGTTGTGGCTCCGATATGCGTGGGTTCGAATCCCACTACCCACCCCATTTTATTTATTGGGGTATCGCCAAGCGGTAAGGCAACGGATTCTGATTCCGTCATGCGCAGGTTCGAATCCTGCTACCCTAGCCAACTAGGGGCGTGGATTCCACGCCCCACAATGTATGGCGACATAGCCAAGTGGTAAGGCAGAGGTCTGCAAAACCTTTATTCCCCGGTTCAAATCCGGGTGTCGCCTCCATTAGAATGAGCCGTCTCAAAATGAGGCGGCTCATTTTTTTATTTATTGATTAAAGGCTGCGTGAAAAAAGGCAAGGGCATCGTAGCAAAATAGGACAAAAACTCTGCTTGCACCATTTTTGTCCTACATGACTGAAAAGACCGTAGGACGAAATTGGCTTTCTAGGCAAAGTAGTCCTACGTTTTTTTGGAGTCTTTGTGGGCAGAAGGGAGATATAGATCATAAAATGCTGAAACTTGTACAAAAATTACCGTGTTAGCAAGTGCTAACCGCTATATTTTTAAGAAATTGGGGCATTTAAAGGAAAAATTCAAGGTTTGACAAGCTTCTTCCAAAAAATATTATAGGATCAATATGGCCAAAGCAGGGATTTAGTCCTATGAAAATTTTTTGCAGTAGGACGAGAATGTGTAAATGAAGGGTTTCGTCCTAGATATTTAAATTGTCCAGCTTGGACAGTTTTTACTTGATTAAATAACAACCGTAGGTTATACTTACCTAGCAAGATACTATATTTTATTGTATCCGCACAGGTAGGTGACATCATGAAGAAAACATTCAGCGTGATTCTGATAATAATACTGGCATTGGCTTTTACTTTGGGATCTAATCTCGCTTACGCAGAAGATGATGGGGAAGATCCCGGTGGCACTTGCAGCTGCGGTCTTACTTGGTCCATCAGCAAGGAGGGCGTGCTTTCCATTGGAGGTTCAGGCGAGTTCAAAGATTTCGTGGATGGCGCAAGGCCGCCATGGACGGCTTATAATGACAGGATCAAGGTCATAGATATCTACGAAGGAGTTTACGGCATTGGAGTTAACACTTTTAAGGATATGAAAGAGGTTACCACGGTTATTCTTCCTGAATCTCTTATAACCATGGCTGACAGCGCTTTCAGAAATGATATAAAGCTGGAATCCATAAATTTGCCATCAAAGCTTACTGAGATCGGAGAGTTTGCCTTTGGTGGCTGCAGCAGCTTGGCGGAAGTCAACTTCAAGGGCAGCGCGATAGCGATAGGGGATGGCGCTTTTGAAAAGTGCTCAAGCCTTGAGAGCATAGTGCTTCCTGATAAAACCAAACTTGGAAGAGAAGCCTTCTTTGAGTGTTTTGAACTTAAAAGCGTTACCCTCGGAAAAGACATGACTGAGATAGATGCTTCATGCTTCCTGGAGTGCGATGAACTCACAGAGGTTGCGCTTCCTTCAGGAATCTCAATGATAACAAACTACGACTGCGTTCCTGTCAAGCAGGTGTACATCGTGGAGGAAGGATCAGAAGCGCACGAATTTGTAAGCGCTTCAGATTTCAAGTTCGACCTTACGACGGGCCACAGCTTCGGTAAGATGGAAGTTATAAAGGAGCACACTACGACAGAAGATGGCGAAGCGATACTTACCTGCAAGACCTGTTTAAGGAGCTTTGATCAGGTGATTCCTAAGGGAGATCACGATTGGGATGACAATTATACTGTAGACAAACCGGCGACATGCATGGAAGAGGGTTCGGAATCCATTCATTGCACGCTTTGCGGCCATAAACAGGAAGGTTCGGATAGAACTATCCCGATTACAGATCACAACTGGAGCCAGTGGCAGGTTACCGAGGAGGCTACTTACACCAAAGAAGGTATAGAGGAGCGCAGCTGTTCGAATTGCGGCAACTCCGAGACCAGAGCGATCTCCATGCTCGAAAGAATTTCCTTAAGCGGAGCCAAGATCGCATCCGTCAAAGATCAGGTATACAGCGGTAAGTCCTTTACACCAAAGCCTTCAGTTACCCTTGATGGCAAAAAACTCGCAGAAGGTAAGGACTATACCATCAAGTATTCAAATAATAAGAAGGTGGGAAAGGCCACTGCCACCATCACGGGAATTGAAGGATTTAAGGGGACCGCTAAGGCATACTTCATCATAAAGCCTGCCAAAGCTGTAATAAACAAGGTCGTTCCTGCTAAGAAGAGCGTGAAGATCACCATAAAGAGCCAAAAGACTTCCGGCGTTCAGGGTTATCAGATCGCCTACAGAAAAGGAACAGGCAAGTGGAAGACGTTGAAGACCACCAAACTAACCAACACCATAAACAACCTTACTTCTAACAAAAAATACTCTTTCAAGGTGCGTGCATATAAGACCATAGACGGAAAGGCGGTCTATGGAGCATACAGCAAGGTCACATCAACTAAAACTAAAAAAGCATAGAACATTTACCATCTCTCAAAGAAACTCTCCTAAGGGGACATCCCAAAGGGGAGTTTCTTTTTTTGCTGAAACTATTAATTGATGTTTTTTTGCAAAAAAAGGGTGAAATCGACCACATTTAGTGATATAATTTGTATATCTATAACTATATATAATTATCAAAACTTTTTTAGGAGGCTCAGTCATGATATATATGGGATGTGATTATGCAGAGGGAGCAGCGCCTGAGATACTTAACGCACTTGTTAGGACCAACATGGAGCAGAGTGAAGGATACAGCATGGATGAGCATTGCATGAACGCAGCTAAACTCATCAAGGAGACCATCGGAAGAGATGATGTAGACGTTCACTTCACCGTAGGCGGCACCCAGACCAACATCACCGTTATCGCCTCAGCTTTAAGGCCTTTTGAAGCTGTAATCGCTCCCGCTACGGGACACATTTGCCGTCATGAAACAGGTGGCGTAGAGGCAACAGGGCACAAGATCTTCCATGTGGCAACAGAAGATGGCAAGATCACTGCCAAGCAGATCGAAGACGCTAAGCTTTTCCATACGGACGAGCACTTTGTAAAGCCTAAGATGGTTTACATCAGCCAGCCCACAGAGCTCGGTACCATGTACAGCCTGAAGGAGCTGGAGGAGATAAGCGAAGTATGCCGTAAGTATGATCTCTATCTCTATATCGATGGAGCGCGTCTTGCGGTAGGTCTTACGAACAGCGCTACAGATTTTGACATCAAAGATCTGCCGAGACTTTGCGATGTATTCTATCTTGGAGGCACCAAGATCGGAATGCTCTTTGGAGAGGCTATCGTCATCGTAAACGATAAACTCAAACCGGATTTCAGATTCATGATCAAGCACTGCGGAGCTATGCTTGCTAAGGGAAGACTTCTCGGAGTTCAGTTCGAGGAGATGTTCAAAGATCAGGGCAAGCTCTACTACGCTCTTGGAAGTCACGCCAATGCCATGGCTGACAAATTAAGAGCAGGACTTGCGGAACTTGGATTCCAGTTCGCGGTGGATTCTCCCACCAACCAAATATTCATCAGAGTATCCGATGCTCAGGCAGAAGCTTTGACGGAATATGTCGTATACGAACCGGATGGCACACTTGATCCCGGCTATCAGAGGATAAGATTCTGCACATCCTGGGCAACTCCTGAAGAGGATGTTGATAAACTGTTGGAAGTACTTAAGAAAATCAAAGAAGTAGGTTGAGTATGAAAACGATTTTAGAGAGAAAAGGGTCATCTAGAGTTTTTGCAGCGCTCTGCTGCATAGTACTCATAGTAAGTTTTTTGCCGGTCCAGCCAGCTTATGCTTATACAGTCAAGGAGTTAGGAAACCAGCCATACGTGGAAGAGGCGTATGAAGGTGCTCTCGGTGGCGCAACTTACCTGATGGGTAAAGAGGTACCTATTAAGAAAGTTTATCAGGACATGATCGACTATTATCTCATTAAGGATGGTCCGAAGTACAAGGGTTCAGGCCAGTGCTACGGCTATGCTGAAATGATGAGAAAGCGTTTTGGTTCCGGAAGCGGCAAAAGAGTCAATGTTAACAAAAACGCCAGTGCAAAGAACATGTATAAGTACCTTAAGGACGTTAAGCCCGGTACACATGTAAGGTTTGAATATCCTGGCGGTAACATGAATCACTCCATCTGCGTCTTCAAGGTTACCAAGGACTATATCTATTGCTCTGAAGGTAACGCTGATGGAGGCGGAAATGGCATCGCCTGTGGCGCATATTCCATCGGAACTTTCGATGGAATGAAGTTTCAGTATTATATCGAACCTACGGGAGGATATAAGAAGAGATCCACTACGCCGAAAGCTCATTCTTTCAGCCTCAAAAACAGACTTGAGATCGTATGGGAGCCTATTAGCGGAGCTTCAAAGTATACCATTTACAGAAGCTACAGCAAGTCAAGCGGCTATAAGAAGATCGGCACATCCACACATCCGAGATTCGTAGATAAAACCGCCAAGTTCGGTGTGGTATACTACAAAATCAAAGCCGGTAACTATAAGACAAGCGCAGCCAAGGTATATCACAAGCTCTTGTCAGTAGACGTTACGGTTTCCCACAATTCAAAGGGTTATGCTGTTCTGACCTGGCCTAAGGTGGAAGGCGCCAACAAGTACGTGATCTATAAGGGAAAATACCTTACAGACTACAATCACGACTACGTCACCATCAAAAGATTAAAAGCCGTAACAGGTACTAAATATACATATGCATACACTGGCAGTTACGATTATAACCTTTGGGTAAGGCCTATTTACTCCAAGAACACCAAGTGCAACGGAGATGGTACCTATGTATATGGTCCTGAAAGGGTAGCGCCGAAGTCCAAGGTGGTGGACGCCACGTTGAAGAAAGCGAAAGACATATCATATTACTTTAATGATGAGCCTGTATATTATGAATACTATTACGGCAAGGTCGGCGTTAAAACATTATACGTGAACAAGCACGGGTCATATCTTTACATCCAGCTTTATCGCTCCACCACCAAGAATGGTGATTATTCCTATGTAGGCGATACATATGTATATAGTGATACCGACTCTTCTGCTCCTAAGAAGAGCAAGTACACAAGCTCAAAGGTCTACTATGTTAAGGATGAAGACGTTGTACCCGGTCAGACCTATTACTACAGGGCTTTAGCTATAAACAGCAATGGTAGGGGCTTATTAAGCGAAGCCAAGAAGATAACCTATCCAAGTGTCGAGGGCTAAATAATGAAGATAATAGTTACAGCAGGGGGCACATCGGAGCCCATCGACGAGATAAGAGCCATAACGAATAAGAGTACCGGAAGCCTAGGGAGCAAGATAGCAGCCGAGTTTGCAACTCGAGATGAAGTGGAGAGGATCTACTATGTCCACGGAAAGAATGCTATCACCCCGGTTGATCCAAAAATCGAGCTCCATCCAATAAAGGGGACTTACGATCTTTTGGATAAGATGGCGGAACTCACAAGTGATAATGATATCGACATAATCATCCACAGCATGGCCGTAAGTGATTACACAACTGCAAGTTTCGTATCCCTTGAAGAGATGCTGAGGCTTCTAGCTGAAAGCGATTGCGAGACTGTGGAGGATGTCAGGGAGATGCTTGAGAGAGAAGACTTCAGAAAGAGATATAATAAACTCCCTTCGAGCATCGACGACCCCATAATTATGCTGAAGCAGACGCCTAAGGTACTGTCTCACTTAAGAGATCTGGCCCCTGAAGCAGTCATAGTCGGTTTCAAGCTTCTGGATCACGTGAGCCACGAGGAACTCATGGATGTGGCTGCAAACCAGATCCTGAAGAATCGCACAGACTTCAGCATGGCTAATGATTATGCGACGGTTGTATCACCGGTGCACGTGGGTTTTTTGCTTGACAAGGAGGGCAAAGAACTCAGATTCGACGGCAAGGATGCCATCGCAAAGGGTGTAGTGGACAATACCCTTAAACTTAGGAGAGGATAAACCATGAGCAACATTATTTTAGGCGTAACTGGAAGCATATCTGTTTATAAGGCCTGCGACATTGCCAATGAGCTGACCAAGGACGGTCATTCTGTAAAGGTGATCATGACCGAGGCAGGGCAGAAGTTCGTAACTCCGCTTACTTTCATGACACTTACCAAGAACAGAGTATATACTGACGCTTTTGACAATCAGGATCCTAAGGCAGTAGAGCACATAGCTCTTGCCACGGAAGCTGACCTATTTGTCATAGCTCCGGCCAGCGCTGACATCATCGCTAAGGCCGCAGCAGGCTTCGGAGATAACATGCTTACCACCACGCTTCTGGCTTTCAGAGATAAGCCTGTGCTGATCTGTCCCGCCATGAATACTAACATGTACGAGAACAAGGTTACGCAGAGAAATATAGGGATATTAAAGGATTTGGGATTTGAGTTCGTTGAACCTAAAGAAGCATATCTGGCTTGCGGCACCGTGGGAAAAGGCGCCCTAGCCAGTGTGGACGTTATACTAGAGAGGATCAGAGATCTGCTTAAATAATACTCTGATCTGGATCCAACGGAGGAAAGAGATGATCAATTCTACCGCCAAATCCAAAGCAAAAAAATATTTTATGAGGGCATTGCTTTTGGCCATTTGCCTGACTTTAGCTGTACCGTATCTGCCATCATCGGAAGGCGTTTACGCTGCAGAGAAAGACATATCTTCCAGGATAAAAGCCTGTGAAGAAGCCCTGGAGGATGCGGCAGCTGAGCTTAAGTCTGCAAATATTACCTATGATAAGGCTAAGGCCAAAGCCACAGCAACGGTTTCAGTAACTGATAAAGATCTAGCTTTGGTAGGCAGGGAGTTCATTGAAGATCTGGTGGCTACCTGTTATGAAAAGGACAAGAAAGATGAATCAGCAGATACTGTGCTAGCTTTGGATAAACTTACCATAGCAGGCCACATCAAAAAAGCCAAGAACAACGCAGCCTGCAAGAAGATAGTCGATTCCATCAATGCGCAAACGACCAAAAGCAGTAAAAAATTCAAAGCCATAATCAACCAATCGCTGTCCATCGATAATATCAACATAGCTCTTGATTACATCGATAGATGCAACGAACTGAGAGCTAAACACGGAAAGAACGCTTATAAAGTTTCACCATATCTCATGGCCGGGGCACCTATTTCCGCAGCCATATCAGGGAAGAGCGCTCATCTTTACATCAATCAGAATCTTTTCAAGACTTATGATGATACCAAGGTCTATGAGAATTTCTGCTGGGCTTATTCGCCAACCTATGATCCTTTCGGGGCCTGGTACGACAGTGAAAAGGCCAGTGAAGGTCCGCATTTCAGAGCCATCGTAAGCTCTAATTACAAGCAGACCGGTTTCAACTGGATCCCCAGCAATTACGACGGCAAAATGATAGCTGTTCAGTGCTTTACCAAGGACTCGGGTGGTGTATCATATACTACCGATAAGTTCAGGACACTTTTTAATGAATTCATTTCCATCAGAAAAAAGGAGATACTTCAGGAAAAGATCAACAATCTGGATATCTTCAAGAACAAGCCAGATTACGTTGTAGATGCTGAAACCAAATACAACAATGCTCTTAAAAAACTAAAAGATACTGTCAAGAGTTATACTCCGGAGTTCAGCGTAAGCAACTATAGCTATAACACTCTGAAGATCAATTATACTATTCCTGACGGATATGATGCGATTAATATTTTCAGATCCAAAACCGGAAAGGATGGTTCCTTTAAAAAGATCGTCACCAAGACTTCAGGTACGTCATATAAGGATACAAACTTGACCTGTGGAACCAGATATTACTACAAGGTAAGGTTGTATAAGAAGATCAATAAAGTTAAGGTTCGCTGTGCGCCATCTGCAAAGCACTATAGGACCGCTGTACCGAGCAAGGTCAAGAATGTCAGCGCCGTAATAAATGAGAACGGATTCCTTGATATCACCTGGACGGAAATAAAGGGAGCGCAGAAATACGAGATCTATGCTAAAAAGATCGAGGAGGAGTCTTTTGCGAAGCTGGAAGAGGGTAAAGCTGTGACTGGACTTGTGCTGGATCTTCCGGATTATCCACCTACCTTAGCCAGCGTTCTTAGCTTGGAAAACGACGTTAATACTTACGTCATAAAAGTGAGGGCTGTCAGGACGGTCAACGGTTCACCTGTACTGGGCGCTTTCTCCAATGAGATAACCGTTGAATACTAAAAATATATTAGTGAAATGTATAAAAAGGGGCTTGAAAATCAAGCCCCTTAGTGATATATTTAAGTTGACAAGTAAATATGGTATTTATGTTCTGCACGTCCCAAAAGTGCAGCTAAGATGGAAGCAGGTCAGAATCCTGCACGGTCCCGCCACTGTATTGAAAGAGTCCCTTTCACTTAAGCCATTGAGTAATCTTGAGAAGGCGAAAGGGGTGATGAAGTCTAAGTCAGGAGACATGCATAGATACTTAAGTTCACTGTGTCGGTGAAACACGGATGGATCATTTTTATTTCTCCAAACAGCAAAAACGGGCTGCGATCATCAGGGTCGCAGTTTTTTTAACGCGAAAAAACTTTTCATCCTGCGAGGAGGAGAGTGCTTCCTCCTCCTCGCAATCCATCCCATTCTGCATCCGTGAACGTCCGTGGATCACCATTTGATGTTGTTGTCAAAGGTGTTTTTTTATAATATAATATTCAGGAGGGAATTATGAGAAAAGTATGGTTTCAGAATCCGGACAATGTTGTTTATGCAGATATCGATGAGTTTGCCGAGAACTTTGGCAAAGAGACAGGTATCTCAGATCTAAGACAGAAGATTGAAGACTTCAAGGCAAATCCCACAAAAGAAGGCGTAAACCTTAAGGGAGTCAAGAGAACCAGCCTTAAACTTTTCATTCCAAACATGTATTTTGAAGATGAGATGGACATGGGGGACACTGTATGGGCATATCTTGGTGAGAACTACGAATGCTACTGCCTCTACTGGAAAGAGTAAATTGAGTAAATGGAAAAGAAATTAAAGAGCCAAAAGTTAAGAAAATATGCACTCATAGGGGTGGCTTGTCTAGTGGTCATCGGCCTTATAGTAGGCACTTCCATTACGGGAAAAGACGTAAAGGAAGTTATCGATCCTGAAGGTGAAGTCTCCGGAGATATCGGTGTCATCGGTCAGACCATAGAAGAACCTTCAGAGGAACAGCAGGCTGAAGACCAGGAGGACACTGAGAAAGACTTCAAGGAAAAGAAAGAAAAATCGGAGAAGAAAGAAAAGAAGAAGGACAAGAAATCCGAGGAAAAGAAATCCGAAGAGAAGGAAGAGAAGTCTGAGGAAAAGGTCCAGGAGCAGGAGACCGAAAAGCAGGAAACTCAGGTAGCTCCCGAACAGAAGAAAGAGGACAAGTCTTCCGATAGTTCTTCATCTAAAGAAAAGAAGAAATCCGAGAAAAAGAAGTCTGACTCAGATAAGAAGGACAAAAAATCCGAAAAGAAGTCAGATTCAGAAAAGAAGGATAAGTCCAAGGACAGCGATAAGTCCAAGGATTCCAAGAAGAAGGACGAGAAGAAGGATAAGAAGCCCGAACCGGCTCCTGAACCTGAGCCTTCCACCATCACCGTGCACATCCAGATCCTTTGCTACACGCTCTCCAACGACATGTCTCAGCTGGAGAACGAGGCCATCAGGGATTATATCCCATCCAATGGTGTGATTTTGGGAAGGACTTCCTATACCTGTGATAAGGGTTCAGGAAAGACCGTGTACGATGCGCTTTCCACTGTGTGCAAGAATAACGGTGTTCAGTTGGATGCTAACTACAAGTCGACTTATGGCTCCATCTATGTAGAGGGCATAGGCTATCTTTACGAGTTCGATGCTGGACCGCAGTCCGGCTGGATGTACAGCGTAAACGGCGTATTCCCGAACTATGGATGTTCTTCCTACGAACTCAAGGACGGAGACGAGATCAAGTGGCTCTATACCTGTAAGGGTATTGGAACGGATCTGTAATTTGCGAGGTGTTCAGGCCTCAGAGGTTAGACTATGAAAAAGATCTTATCAACAATACTTATAATAACCTTGACCTTTGCCATGGTGTTCTCAGGTTCTGCTATGGCCTTTGGTGCTGACAAGACCGATTTAAGGCAAGCTTACGATGCTACCGCAAATTATCTTCTCAGCAATAAGGATGCTAACTGGTGCGAGAGCCTTTGGTCAGCTTTTCCTCTCAAGCTTTCGGGGCTTCTGACAGAAACTCAGGAAGAGGAATTCAGAACCTGGGCCGAGGGATATATCGTAAGTAAAGAAGGCAAGCTCACCACCAATTACAGAGAGAATCCTGATCCGGAGGGAGAACCCATACCCGTGGACAGCGGTATGTACACGGAGTTTTCCAAGATGGTGATTCTTTGCTGTGAATTCGGCATGGATCCGAGAAATGTCGGCGGATATAACATCGTGGATCCTCTGGCAAACATGAATAAGGTAGTCAAGCAGGGCATAAACGGACCTATCTGGGCACTCATGGCTCTGGACAGGGCAGGTTATGAGTTCAGCGAGGGAGTTGACGCTTCTGTTACCCAGGAGATCCTCATCAACTACCTTCTGTCATACCAGTTAGATGACGGCGGTTGGGCTCTCATGGGAACCAAGGCAGACCCTGATATAACAGGCATGACCGTCATAGCCCTTGCACCTCACAAGGATGACTCAAGAGTCAGCGCTGCTTTTGAGAAGGCAGTTGAATGCATGAAGGGTATGGAACTTTCGACGGGAGGTTTCGCCACCATTATGGAGACCGGCGCTGAGCCGACTTCCACATCCGAGAGCGACGCTCAGATCATTACAGCCATGTGCCTCATGGGAATAGATCCCTTCGAGGACGAGGGATTCATCAAGAAGGGTTCAACGCCCTTGGATGACCTCATGAGCTACTATGTTGAAGGCACAGGAACCTTCAAGCATATCGCAGCCAATGATAAAGCCAATTATCTGGCCACATCGCAGGCATTCTATGCTCTGGCTCACTATTATAAATATATTTCAGATATGACATCAGAAGAAGAGGCAGCGGAAACCACAGCTGCCCACACATATATCCTTAAGATTGACGGTCTCAGGGCGTATATAGATGAGCTCAAGGCAATAATTTCTGACAGCGCCTCTGAGGTAGAGAAGTATAAGGCTCAGGCAGAGAAATACAAGGCAGAAGCCGATAAGTATAAAATTCTGGCTCAGAAGAACGGAGTAATGGCTACCACTATCAAGCTCAGCGGATCTCAGATCAAGGTATCCGGCAAGCCTGCAGTTAAACTCAGTTGGTCTAAGAATGGTTCTTATGCGATTACAAAGTATCAGATCTACAGATCCACTAAAGAAGCATCAGGATATAAGCTGATCTCCACTCAGAAGAGCTCTGTAAAGACATATAAGGATACTTCCGTGAAAAAGGGCAAGACCTACTATTATAAGGTACGTGCCTACAAGACCATAGATGGCAGCAAGGTATACACTCAGTGGTCACCAATATATTCAATAAAGATTTCATAACAGATGTTTAAAGACCTGCATCCAGCTGTAAACTTAATATATTTTTGTATCATAATAGGTGTCACCATGTTCAGCACCGATCCGTATTTCGTGTTGGTGACACTTATTTTTGCATGGGCTTATTCCTTCATGTTGAAGGGCAAAAAATCCCTGCGCCAGAATATTTTGCTGACCCTTCCCATACTCATAATCATGACAGCTGTGAACACCATCTTCGTCCATAACGGAGCGACGATCCTGTTCTATATAAGCGATTTGAGGATCACCTTGGAGGCTTTGCTCTTCGGATTGGTAAGCGCCATGATCCTGAGTTCGGTCATCATATGGTTCAGCTGTTTCAGCGTCATTATGACCTCGGATAAGCTGATCTACATCTTCGGCAAGGCTCGTCCTGTCATGGGTCTGACCCTGTCCATGGTCTTCAGATTCATACCGCTTCTTAGGGAGAGGTTCAACGAGATTAGGCTTGGACAGAAAGCCATGGGAAGAGAAGAAGAGCAGCATTTCTTTGGAAAAGTGCGGCAGTTCGTAAAGGAACTTTCGATACTCATCAGCTGGTCTTTGGAATCATCCATCGAGACCGCGGATTCCATGGAAGCCAGAGGCTACGGACTGAAGAGAAGGACATCTTTTCATCTCTTCAGACTCATGGACAGAGATAAGCTGATGATGGCGATCTTCATCGCCTGTGGCGCAGTGCTTATCACAGCCCTCATCATGGGTCTGACGGACATCTATTACTATCCCATTATAGTTCTGGATAAGTGGAGTCCCTTAAAAGCGATAGCCTTTATAGTTTATGTGATCATGTTGGTCATCCCTGTAGTAATGGACCTGGATATAAAGAAAAAATGGCAGTTATCGAAGTAAAAAACTTAAAATTCATATATCCCACCCAGAGCGCACCTGCCATCGATGACATTTCCTTCAGCGTGGAAGAATCGGAGTTCATAGTGGTTTGCGGTAAATCCGGCTGCGGTAAATCAACGCTTCTGAGACACCTTAAGAAGAACATGATGCCCTATGGGGTTATGGAAGGAGAGGTGCTCTTTGAGGGTACAGATCTTAAGATTCTGGACGACAGGGAAAGCGCATCAGCCATAGGGTTCGTTCAGCAGAACCCGGACAACCAGCTGGTGACGGACAAGGTATGGCACGAACTGGCCTTTGGACTGGAATCCCTGGGTCTTGATAATCAGACCATCAAAAGAAGGGTTGCCGAGATGGCTTCATACTTCGACATCCAGACCTGGTTCAGGCAGGATGTGGCCAGCCTCTCCGGCGGCCAGAAACAGCTTCTCAATCTGGCGTCCATTATGGCCATGCAGCCCAGAGTGCTCATTCTGGATGAGCCCACATCCCAGCTGGATCCTATTGCAGCCTCGGAGTTTCTGAGGACCGTGTATAAGATCAACAGAGATCTGGGAGTTACGGTGATCATTTCCGAACACAGGCTTGAAGAACTGATACCCATGGCTGACAGGATCATGGTCATGGATAAGGGCCGGATAGTCGCTCTGGACAGCCCGAGAAACATAGGCACCTTCCTGGAGGAGGGCAACCATCCCATGTTCTACGGTCTTCCCGGCGTCATGAAGATCTACGCCAAAGCCGTCAAGAAAGGACTCAAGCCTAACGTCATAGATGGCGAAGAACTGGCACCCATAACCATAAGAGAGGGGAGACTCTGGCTGGAAAAGATCCTGGGCAAACCCTCAAGAACTATACCTGAAACCGCAAAAGATAATGCCCCGAAGACGGAGCCTGAAGGAGAGACCGTCATCAAGGCCAAGGACGTCTTCTATAGATATTCCAAGGATTCAGGAGACGTGCTGAGGGACCTTAACTTCGATATGAAAAAGGGCGAACTCCTCTGCATCTTAGGTGGAAACGGCTCAGGAAAGTCCACGACCTTAAAGGCCATTTCAAGCCTCATAAAGCCTCAGAGAGGCAAGATAGAGGTGAAGGGCAGACAGGCCATGCTTCCGCAGAACCCTCAGGCGCTTTTCACGGAGATCACTTGTGAAGAGGAATTGCTGGAGGCTCTCCACTATACTAAGATAAGTGATAAGGAGAAGGTTGACGCTGTAAACGATATGCTGGAACTCATGGAGATAAGCCATCTCAGAAAGTCACATCCCTACGATCTGTCGGGAGGCGAGCAGCAGAGACTGGCCCTGGGCAAAATACTTTTGCTCAAGCCTGAGATCCTTCTTCTGGATGAGCCCACCAAGGGACTGGATCCGTTCTTCAAGCTGACCCTGGCGGAGATCCTTCATAAACTTAATAGAGACGGCGTGAGCATCCTCATGGTGTCTCACGATATAGAATTTTGCGCTGAATTCGCAGACCGCTGCGCCATGTTTTTTGACGGTGGAGTCATCTCCACGGGAACTCCCCACGAGTTCTTTGAGGGAAACAGCTTCTACACGACTTCATCAAACCGCATGGCAAGACAGTGGTTCCCGAGGGCCATTACCTGGGAGGAGGTGGCAGCTTGTCTTACATGATCATAAGTTGTGTCATCCTTATAGCGGCCATCGTTCCTTTTTTCAGAATGTACGAGAAGAGGCAGCCCAAGGCCAGGGAAGTGGTGCTGATAGCCATGTATACGGCCATCACCTGCGCGGCTCAGATAGCCTTTCATGTGACGGTGCCTGTCCAGGCAGGAACTGCTCTCGTAATAATCGCAGGCATTTCCATGGGACCGGAGGTGGGCTTCCTCATTGGAGCCCTGGCAAGGCTTGTCATGAACTTTTATTTAGGACAGGGACCTTGGACACCCTGGCAGATGTTCAGCTACGGACTTCTGGGTTTCATGGCAGGCATGGCCTTCAATAAAGCGGTGGCAGAAAACAAGTTTGAAACCAAGGAAAAGGAAGTCATGGGCATTGAAATGAAGAAGGAGAGGGACTTCAAGGTGATCTTGGGTCCTGTGCTCTTCATCATCTTTGGCGTCGTGATTGCCTACATAACATACATGCTCTTTCCATGGAAGGACGAGACCTTCTGGGGCTGGAGAGTATACGCGGGAGGACTGCTGGGACTTGTCACAGGAGTGATATTCCAGAAAAAAAGACTTCCCATTGACAGTTTGACTTTAACTTTATTCACATTTTTTGTGACGGTGATCATTTATGGTGGTATAATGAACATAGCGGCGGTGGTAACGGCCATAGGCGTACCCGGTACGGAGTTCAATCTGGATACCTTAAGGATCTGGTACGTGTCCGGACTTCCCTATGATCTTTATCACGCGCTTACAGCAGCGCTCACCATATTTATCATCGGACCCAGCATGATCACCAAGCTGGAAAGGATCAAGATCAAATACGGTATTTACAGGAGGTAATGAAGTGAGTTGTATTCAGATGGAGACAGAAAATTTCAAGTTTTTTCAGCATAAGGAGTGCGAGTTCTTTCCCTGCCATGAGACCAAGGACGTGGAGAACTTCAACTGCCTGTTTTGCTACTGCCCCCTCTACGCTTTAGGGGATAATTGCGGAGGCAATTTCCAATACAATGAGAAAGGCTTCAAGGATTGTACCAACTGCGCGCTGCCTCACAGAAGAAGCAATTATGAATATGTCATCAATAAGTACAACGAGATACTGGACATAGTCAGAGCCAACCACGAGGTAGGTTACAGGGAAATACCCAGCGAGGAGTAGATCATGGAGATAGAACTTAAATACGCAGCTAGCCCAGAGCAGGGCAAGGCCATCTTAAAGGATCTGTCAGAGGGAGATTCTGAAAAGATCAGGGAGATCCCTATGGTAGCCCTTTATTATGACACCAAGGACAGAAGCTTAAGAGACAAGAGGCTCACCTACAGGATCAGACAAGAGGGCGATTCCTACGTCCTCACCATCAAGTACGGAAGAGGGTCTGATAAGGCGACTTCAGGACTTCACAAGAGAGAGGAATACAACGTTCCGGTATCGGCGGACTTCCTGGATAAACCCGGTATCGATGTTCTTGAAGACACCCCTGTGTATAAAGAATACGACAAGGCCGTAGGAGGGCAGTATTCGGATGATCTGGGAGTGATGCTTCCCGTTAAACCTCTTATTCCCGAGATCAAAATGTACTTTACCAGATGGGAGATGGACGTTCCCATAGGAAATGGCACCGCAGTCCTTTCTTATGACGAAGGATATATCGAAGCGGGGATGGGTCGGACACCGATTTCAGAGGTTGAGATAGAACTTTCAGAGGGAAGTGAGGAAGAATTGACGGCATTCGGCCAAAAAATCCTCAAAAAATACGGACTTGAACCGCTGAATAAGAGCAAATACGCTCGCGGACTTAAACTTTTGGACATTTAAATCAAAAAAATAAGAGCAGAGTTTTCAAAAAACTTTGCTCTTTTATGTTTTTTTGATGAAAAATGCTAAATATACGGCGCAATTGCTTTACTTTGCACATTTTTTACGTTATAATATACTGTCAAATAATGGCCATATATGCCCTTTGGCCATAAATTAGGAGGATAAAAGTAAAAAATGAAAGCAACATTTGTTTCAAGAGAAAAGAACGACGTAAAGTTTACAATGGAATTTACTGCTGAAGAATTCGAGCAGGCTCAGATCAAGGCTTATCAGAAGTCAAAGGATCAGTTCGCTATCGACGGTTTCAGAAAAGGCAAGGCACCTCGCTCCATCATCGAGAGGAAGTACGGTGAAGGAATCTTTTTCGAGGACGCACTTGATGAACTTTTCAGAGAAGAATATCCCAAGGCATTAGCTGAACTGGATCTTGAAGTTATCGACAGCCCCGCTGCAGAATTCACTCAGCTTAAGAAGGGTGAAGGCTTCACAGCTACCATCACAGTAGCATGCTTCCCTGTAGTTGAAGTTAAAGACTACAAGGGCGTTGAGATCGAGAAGGTAGAGCAGGAAGTAAAGGACGAGGACGTTGAGAACGAAATGACTCAGCTCCAGAGCAGAAACGCACGCATGGTATCCGTTGACAGAGAAGCTCAGGACGGAGATACCGTTTACTTCGACTATGCCGGATTCGTTGGCGAAGAGCAGTTTGAAGGCGGCACAGCTGAGAAGCAGACCTTAAAGCTCGGTTCAGGCATGTTCATCCCCGGCTTCGAAGAACAGCTCATCGGATGCAAGGCTGAAGAAGACAAGGACGTTAAGGTTACCTTCCCCGAAGAATATCACGCAGAAGACCTGGCAGGAAAGGATGCTGTATTCCACTGCCACATCCACGAAGTAAGAGAAGAGCAGCTTCCTGAGCTTAACGATGATTTTGCACAGGACGTATCCGAATACGACACACTGGACGAACTCAAGGCTAAGACCAGAGAGAGACTTCAGGATACCGCTGACAAGAGCGCTGTAGCTAAGATGAAGGATCTCGCTATGGAAAAGGTTATGGCAGCAAACGAAGTTGAAGCTCCCATCAGCCTTGTTAACGATGAGATCGACAGAATGATCCAGGAATTCCAGCAGCAGCTTATGTACTCCGGCATGAGACTGGATGACTACTTCCAGTACACCGGAACCAAGATGGAAGACTTCAGAGAGCAGGTTAGACCTGACGCTGAAAAGTCAGTTAAGACCAGAATCCTTCTCATGGGCATCGTAAACCAGGAGAACCTCGACGTGACCGACGAAGAGATGGAAGAAGAACTCGCTCTCATGGCTAAGCAGTATGGCACAGAAGTAGAGCAGATCAAGTCCATGATCGGAGAGTCAAACCTTTCCTACTTCAAGAAGGACATGCAGGTCAAGAAGGCCATCGACCTGGTATATGACAACGCTGTTCAGACTAAGAAGGCTGAAGAAGAGAAATAATCGAAAGATCAAAGAAGGAAGAAATAATGACATTAGTACCTTATGTTATCGAACAGACTCCCCAGGGAGAACGTTCATATGATATCTATTCCAGATTGCTCAAGGACAGAATCATCTTCATAGGTGAGGAGATCACAGAGCATCTTGCAAGTGTAGTAGTGGCTCAGCTTCTGTTTTTGGAGGCTGAAGACCCGGATAAGGATATCTGCATCTATATCAACAGCCCCGGCGGTTCTGTATCTGCCGGCATGGCCATCTATGACACCATGAAATACATCAAGCCCGAGATCTCTACCATCGCCATCGGCATGGCAGCCAGCATGGGAGCATTCCTGCTTTCCGCAGGTACCAAGGGCAAGCGCTATGCGCTTCCCAATGCAGAGATCATGATCCACCAGCCTCTGGGCGGAACCCAGGGACAGGCTGAGGATATCAGGATCCATGCGGATCATATCCTGAAGATCAGAGCTAAACTCAATGGCATCATTGCCGAGAATACCGGCAGATCCATTGAAGAGGTGTCTAAGGATACAGACAGAGACAATTACATGACTGCAGAAGAAGCTGCAGACTATGGCCTTATCGATAAGGTCATCACTTCAAGATAACAGGCAGGGAATTGGATAATGAGCAAATACAACAAAGACGATGAACTTTACTGCAGCTTTTGCGGTAAGTCCAGAAGCGAAGTAAATAAACTGATCATGGGCCCCGAGGTCAATATCTGCGATTCGTGCATCAGCCAGTGCGTTGAGATACTCGCAGAAGAAAGCATGGCCAACAGGAACGCCAGAAAGAAGCCCAGAAAGGCAGAAACCATGCCTACTCCCAGAGAGATAGTAGATGCACTCTCGGAGTATGTAATAGAGCAGGATGAAGCCAAAAAGGCCCTGGCTGTAGCGGTCTATAACCACTATAAGAGGATCAGGAATCTTGACTTGGGAGGAGACGTGGAGCTCCAGAAGTCCAACATAGTTTTGATCGGTCCCACCGGATCCGGCAAAACACTTCTGGCCCAGACTCTCGCCAAGATCCTTGACGTACCCTTTGCCATTGCAGATGCAACTTCTTTGACAGAGGCAGGTTATGTGGGAGAAGATGTGGAGAACATACTCTTAAGACTGATACAGGCAGCAGACTGGGATGTGGAAAGAGCTCAGAAGGGCATAATCTACGTGGATGAGATCGACAAAATCGCGAGAAAATCCGAAAACGTTTCCATCACCAGAGACGTTTCCGGCGAGGGAGTACAGCAGGCCCTCCTTAAGATCCTCGAAGGAACCATTGCCAATGTACCTCCTCAGGGAGGACGTAAACATCCACAGCAGGAGTTCATTCCCATCGATACCAGCAACATCCTCTTTATCTGCGGCGGAGCCTTTGACGGCCTTGACAAGATCATCCAGAGAAGGATGAACGCCAAGGTCATCGGTTTCAATTCTGAGGTGGGCAACAATAAAGGCGATGAAAATATCTTTTCTAAGGTTCAGCCTGAAGATCTGATGAAGTTCGGCCTTATTCCGGAACTCATCGGTCGTCTGCCCGAAGTGGTCGCCTTGGATCCGCTTTCACCTGAAGCTCTTGTGAAGATCCTGACCGAGCCCAAGAATGCTCTTATCAAGCAGTATGAGGTGCTCTTTAAGATGGATAAGTGCGAGCTGGAGTTCACCGATGAAGCCATAGCAGCCATTGCGGCTAAGGCCAGCGAGAGGAAGACCGGCGCCAGAGGATTAAGATCCATCATGGAGAATCTCATGAGAGATATCATGTTTGAATTGCCTTCAAACCCGGATGTGGCGAAGGTGATCATAACAGAGGACAATGTCAAGAACGGGACTAAACCCGAAGTGGTCTTAAAGACCAAAAAAACTAAAGTTTCATAAGGATTAGATATGAGTGACAGTTATTTTATGCCTTGTATACCTTTAAGAGGACTTATAGTGTATCCAAGGACGGTTTTACATTTTGACATAGGAAGAGAGAAATCCGTCAAGGCTCTGGAATCTGCCATGGCAGACGACAAGCTTCTGTTCCTGGCGTCTCAGAAGGACGAGAACGTCCTTCTGCCCACCAAGGACGATTTCTATCACATTGGTACCGTTGTCAAGGTCAAACAGATGCTGAAGATCCAGGGGGATGGAGTAAGAGTACTTGTAGACGGACTTTACAGAGCAAGGATGATATCCGCAGGAACCGGCGAGCCCTACTTCAGAGTAGAAGTGGAGAGGGCAGAGACCATTCCCTGCGACACCCAGGATCTGGAAGTCCAGGCTCTCATGAGACTGGTGCTTTATGCCTTTGATGAGTACGTGGATCTGTCCGACTTAAAGCAGGAATGCTATGACGTGGTACAGGCCATCGAAGAACCTGAACTCTTCTGTGACACAATAGCCATGCAGATGAGGATCAAGATCTCCCAGAAGCAGGAGATCCTGGAAGCTCTGGACGTTAAGGAAAGGCTCAGGATCATAAACAGAATGCTCACCGAGGAGAACGAGATCTTAAGACTTGAACTGGACATCAACGAAAAAGTTCAGGACAGCATCAAGAAAAACCAGAAAGAGTATTTTTTGCATGAGCAGATGAAGGTCATCCAGGATGAACTTGGTTTCGGCGAGGAAGCTCAGGCTGAGGTAAGCCGCTGGGTCCAGGAACTGGATAAGATCGAGTTAGAAGATAAGTACAAGGAAAAGGTTAAACGCGAAATCTCCAAATTCGCCAAGATGGGCCCCAATTCAGCAGACGCTTCCGTCATCAGGAATTACGTGGAGACCATCATAGGCCTGCCTTGGCAGAAATCCGCCAAGGTCAACTCCGACCTGAAAAAGGCCGAAAAGATCCTTAATGAGGATCATTACGGCATGGAAAAGGTCAAGGAGAGGATCCTTGAATATCTGGCGGTCATCCACCTGAATAAGGCCATCAAAGGCCCCATCATCTGTCTGGTGGGCCCTCCGGGAGTAGGTAAGACCTCCATCGCCAAGTCCATCGCACGCGCTACGGGACGTGAATTCACCAGAATGTCCCTGGGCGGAGTAAGAGACGAGGCTGAGATCAGAGGCCACAGAAGAACTTACATCGGAGCTATACCCGGCAGGATCATCACCAACATCAAGGACTGCGGAGTTAACAATCCCGTATTCCTCTTCGATGAAGTGGACAAGATCGGCGCTGACTTCAAGGGTGACCCTGCGGACGCGCTTCTGGAAGTGCTTGATCCCGAGCAGAACAAGGACTTCACGGATCACTTCCTGGACATTCCCTTCGACCTTTCTAAGGTAATGTTCATCACAACGGCTAACACAACGGATACCATTCCCAGACCTCTTCTTGACAGAATGGAACTCATCGAACTCTCCGGCTACACGGAGGATGAGAAGGTAAATATCGCAAAAAACTATCTCATCGGAAAGCAGCTGAAGGCCAACGGCCTCAAACCGAAGAACATCAGCTTCTCGGAAAAGGCTTTAAGAGACCTGATCAACTACTATACCAGAGAGTCCGGAGTCAGAAATCTGGAGAGAGAGATCGGAAACCTTTCAAGAAAGGTGGCCAGAAAGATCGTTACCAAGAAGGGAACATCCTTCAGAATCACTTCAGGAAATCTGGAGTCATACCTTGGCAAGAGAAGATATCGTTTCGATACCGTGGAAGGACAGTCTGAAGCAGGCATCGTAACAGGCATGGCCTGGACTCAGGTTGGAGGGGATACTCTCTCCATCGAGACACAGGTGGTACCCGGCACCGGCAAGATTCAACTGACCGGTCAGTTAGGAGATGTAATGCAGGAATCCGCTCAGGCGGCCATCACCTACATCAGATCCATCGCTGACGAATACGGCATCGAAAAGGATTTCTATAAGACTAAGGACATCCACGTTCACGTACCTGAAGGGGCAGTGCCCAAGGATGGACCGTCAGCAGGCGTGACCATGTTCACATCTGTAATGTCAGCCCTTACCATGACTCCTGTAAAGAAGGATCTGGCCATGACCGGCGAGATCACTTTAAGGGGCAAGGTGCTTCCCGTTGGGGGCATCAAGGAGAAGGTACTGGCAGCCTACAGAGCAGGCATCCGCACCATCCTCCTTCCCGAGGAGAACAAGGCGGATGTGGATGAGATTCCTCAGAACATAAGCAGACACATTAAATTCGTTTACCTATCAAAGGCCAGAGAAACTCTGGATTATGCCTTTGACAAAGAGATATGATAATCAAAAAAGCAGAACTGGAAGCGGTGGCTGTTAAGCCATCGCAGTATCCAGAGGACAATTTGACAGAGATCGCCTTTGCGGGAAGATCCAACGTGGGAAAGAGCTCTCTTCTTAATCTTTTGACCAACAGAAAGAGCTTAGCACGCGTGTCCGGATCTCCCGGCAAGACCAGGACCATCAACTTTTACAAGATAAACGACAGCTTCAGGATAGTGGACCTGCCGGGATACGGCTATGCCAAGGCCTCCAAGTCCCTTACCCAGGGCTGGGGAGAGATGATGGAAAAGTACCTGGAGAACCGACAGAACCTCAAGATCGTGGTACAGCTCATCGATATCAGACACGAACCCTCCAAACAGGACGTCCAGATGTATGAGTATCTTAAGTATTACGGTCTCGACGGACTGGTGGTGCTCACCAAGGCAGATAAGGTCTCAAGAAATGAATTGAATAAAAACACGGCCATGATCAGGAAGTCTCTGGGACTGGGGCCTGATGATCTGACCATTCCCGTATCGGCTCTTAAGAGGACCGGCTACGACAAGCTTCTTACGGTATTTGACAGTTTATTAGAGGAATAGAGATGAATTTTTTCAGTTTTAGATTTCTGTTAAAAAGGATCCGAGCCATCAAGGAGATGATGAAGGATAAGACTGTGCCTAAGAGAAAGAAGGCGCTGGTCATCTTCGGTCTGATCTACCTGGTTTTGCCGGTGGATCTGATACCGCCTGTACTGTTTCCCTTTGGCTTTTTGGACGATCTGGTGCTGTGGCTGTTTATCATATGGCACCTTAGCGACATACTGGATACATACTGGATGGGTGAAAAGACCGAGGATTATTCCAAGAACTTTAAATCCAAAAATCTCGTAGAAGACGTTACTTACAACGTTGAAGAAGAAGGCCAGAAGGCCGAAAATACCGATTCTGAAAGCGGCGAAAACATTTAGGAGGATAGAAATGGAAGTAACAGTAGGAAGAATACTTTTTACGGAAGAACAGATCAGAGCAAGGGCCAAAGAACTGGCGGCTGAGATCTGCGAGGACTATAAGGGAGAATCCCTCTACCTGGTAGGCACCTTAAGAGGCGCTCTCGTATGGATGGCAGATATCATGAAAGAAATCACTCTGGAGACAGAGATCGACTTCATCGTGGCATCCAGCTATCAGGGAATGGACACCACCGGAGTAGTCACCATCAAGAAAGATATTGAAGGAGATGTTTCCGGAAAGAACGTCATCATCATCGAGGACATCGTTGATACAGGAACGACCCTTTACAAGCTTCTTGACTATTTCAAGGGCAAGGGAGCTAAGTCAGTAGAGATCTGCTCCATGCTCAATAAACCTTCCAGAAGGAAGGCACCTGTTTCTCCTAAGTACAACGGTTTTGAGATCGATGACCTCTTCGTTATAGGCTATGGACTTGACTATAACCAGAAGTTCAGAAATCTTCCCTTCGTTGGCGTAGCTGAACTGAGATAATAATAAAGAAGGGTAGATATGGACACATTTAAGTGCAATTATCATATGCATTCTCACTATTCCAACGGAACTCTTAGCCCAGCCCAGCTGGTCAGGAAGTTTATCGAAGAGGAATACGATGTGCTGTCATTGACAGATCACGATTCCATCGACGGTTTAAAGGAGTTCATGGCAGCTTGTGAGGCGACAAAGATCAAGGGAGTGCCCGGGGTGGAACTTACGACTACTCATGAATTCATGGGAAAGGTGTATGACATCCACATCCTGGGATATAACTTTGACCCCAACAGTCAACTCATAGCTGAGGCTTGTCAGAGATCCAAGGATGATACACTGCCTTGTCTTAAAGCTGAAGAAGCCATAAAGATGGTGGGAGAATCCGGGGGACAGTGTTTTTTGGCCCATCCTGTAAAGATCCCGGGACTGGGAGAGAGAGGCACCGAAGAATTCTATAAAGAATTCGAAGCCCTCCTTAAGGATCTTAAGAAGAAGGGGCTGAAGGGCCTGGAGTGTATCAATCCCATGCACACGGAAGATGAAGAGTATCGCTTCATCCAGTATGCGGGAAAGTATCACCTCCACATTTCCTCCGGGACTGATCATCACGGAGAATAAATCTGATAGCAATCTTTTTAAAAGGGAGAAGACATGGATATTTTTAACGAAAAAAAGGTAGCAGCCTCCGTCAGGACTGATGAAGACTTCAAGGCGGCTCTTGAGTCGCATGTGGAAGTGATCTTCCTTCAGAATTCCGACATCATGAATGTACAGGGACAGATCGAAGAATGCCATGCGGCCGGAAAAAAGGTCTTTATCCATATGGATTTTGCTGAAGGCATCGGCAAGGACAGAGCAGGGCTCAGCTATTTAAAGAACCTGGGCGCTGATGGTATCCTTACCACCAAGACCGGTCTCATAAGATCTGCCCGTGATATCGGACTTCTGGCGGTACAGAGGTTTTTCATAGTGGATTCCCATTCCGTAGATACGGCAGTTGATTCCATTAAGATAGCCAAACCTGACATAGTCGAGATAATGCCGGGAGTAGTTGAAAAAAAAATAAAAGAGTTTGCCGAGAGAGTGGATACGCCCATTCTGGCAGGCGGACTCATTGAGCTTGAAGAAGAAGTGGACAGAGCCATTTCTTCCGGAGCTAAAGCAGTATCCACAGCGGATCAGTTACTGTGGAGCTATAAATAATTGGAGGGATATCAATGAAGATCAAGTTTTGCGGAGCGACCATAGGAGTAACGGGCTCATGCCATCTTCTTTCCACTGAAAGACACAAGGTCTTATTGGACTGCGGTCAGTTCCAGGGAAACAAGGAAATGGACGCTCTTAACTGGGAACCTTTTCCATTTGCGCCAGATTCTATTGAGGCGGTGGTACTTAGCCATGCCCACATAGATCACTGCGGCAGGATTCCTTTGCTGGTCAAAAGAGGCTTCAAGGGAGACATTTACTGCACCGACGCCACTGCAGATCTTCTTCAGGTAATGCTTCTTGACAGCGCGTACATTCATGAGAAGGACGCTGAATGGCAGTCCAAGAAGAACGCGCGTACAGGCAAGCCGCCTGTAGAACCGCTTTATACGGTGGAGGATGCTGAAAGATCTCTTAAACTCGTAAAGCCGATACTTTACGATCAGCTGGTAGAACTTAACGACGAGATGAAGATCGTCTTCAACGACGCCGGACACATCCTCGGTTCTGCCATTACAGAGATCTGGGTAACTGAGAACGACCAGACATCCAAGATCGTATTCTCAGGAGACCTGGGTGTAACAAACAGACCTATCTTAAGGGATCCGAAAAAGATCAAGAAGGCAGATTATCTGATCATGGAATCCACCTACGGCGGAAGACTTCATCCGGAGAACTCAACTTCCATCGACAGGCTGATTCACATAATCCGCGACACGGTCAAGAGAAAGGGAAGCGTCATCATTCCTGCCTTCGCTGTAGGCAGGACTCAGGAGCTTATCTATGAGCTCAACATGTTCTATGAGCATCATCCCGAGTATCGTGATTTCCTGGAGGATCTCAACGTATATATCGACAGCCCCATGGCTACCACAGCTACTGAGGTGTTCAGAAAGAATGCGCAGGTCTTCGATGAGGAGACCAAGGAACTGATCCTTTCAGGAGATAATCCTCTGGACTTCAAGAATCTCATTTTCACCAGAAGCACTGCTGAATCCCAGGCCCTCAACATGAACAGGGTGCCTAAGATCATCATCAGCGCTTCAGGAATGTGCGAAGCCGGCCGTATCAGACACCATCTGAAGCATAACCTCTGGGATCCTAAGAACAGCATCGTATTCGTAGGATATCAGGCTGAAGGAACCTTAGGAAGAGCTCTCATCGACGGAGTCAAGGAAGTCAAGCTTTTCGGCGAGACTGTCATAGTCGCCGCTGAGATCCACAATCTGGAAGGATTCTCCGGTCACGCTGACCAGAACGGACTTCTGGATTGGCTGGGAGGCTTCCAGAAGATTCCTAAACAGATCTTCCTGGTACACGGCGAAGAGCAGTCCAAGGTGGACTTTGCCAAGGCAGCACAGGAGAGGCTGGGACTTTCCACCACACCTGTATTCTGCAATTCCGAATTCGAACTGGAGACAGGCGAACTTATAGCCAAGGATGAAGTCATCAAGGAAGTCATCGACGAGGAAGGCCTCACCAACTTGAGAACCAAGATCGCCGACATCCAGAAGGGCGTTGACAACATCCTTAACCAGACGGATAACGCTCTGGCAAAGGATGATATTTCCGCGGACAAGCTGACCCAGATCAACAATATTCTTCAGGAACTTGAAAAGGTATCACTCAACCTGGGTTCAACAGTAACGAAGGGATGATAAAATGAAAGATACTATCATTATAGGTATTGCCGGTGGCACCGGCTGCGGCAAGAGCACCCTGATCAATAAGATCAAGGACGAGTTCAACGATGAGATCACCATCCTGAGCCATGATTTCTATTATAAGCAGCACAATGATATTCCCTTTGAAGAGCGTAAGAAGATCAATTACGACCATCCCAACGCCTTCGATACGGATATCATGATCCAGCATATCAAGGAACTGGCCGAGGGTCATACCATCGAGAGACCGGTATACGATTTCACCATCCACAACAGGATCGATGAAACCGTAACCGTTTATCCCGCCAAGGTCATCGTTGTGGAAGGCATTCTTATCTTTGAAAACGAAGAACTCAGAAACCTCTGCGACATCAAGGTGTTCATCGACACCGATGCCGACGTAAGGATCATCAGAAGGATCTTAAGAGACGTCCAGGAGAGGGGACGTATGCTTGACAACATCGTGGATCAGTATCTGACCACGGTCAAGCCCATGCACGAGATGTTCGTGGAACCTTCCAAAAAATACGCTGATATCATAATTCCCGAGGGCGGATTCAATCAGGTCGCCCTTGAAATGCTCACCTGGAGAATACATGCTTTGCTGAGGAATTCATAGTATGGAAAAAAGCAGCACCAAAGTCATTTCATATTTAATGTTCATCTTTGTGGCTCTGGTATGGGGTCTGTCTTTCCTTGTGACAAAGGAGGCGCTGTCTGCCCTGGAGACCACGGAAGTCCTGGCCGTAAGGTGGGGCATTTCCATGGTATTCTTCATAATTCTGGCAGTCACAAAGGTGATCAAAGTCGATTACAGCGGCAAAAAATTAAAGGGCTTGCTCCTTTTGGTGCTCTGCCAGCCATGTACTTACTCCATTTTGGAGTGCACGGGAATAGATAGGACCACAGCCACCGAATCATCCATAATGATCGCAGCAGTTCCCATCATCGTTGTTTTAGAGAACATGATCTTTCTTAAGCAGCTTCCCGGTAAGAAGGCCATCCTGGGAGTTCTCATAGGATTTACGGGAGTAGTGCTTTGCATACTCCCCGGAGCTACGGATTCCACGAGTTCCCAGATCATCGGCTATCTCTGCCTTCTGGGCGCCATCACCGTGGGAGGCTTATATAACATCGGGACCGGTATCCTTTCGGAGAGGTTCAGCATACTGGAGATTTCCTGTGCCATGGCTGTAGGCGGCGGCATATACTTCAATATAGTAAGTTTGGCTGTTGGAAACGGACTGCATCCCTATAAGGTGCTATTTTCAAGCGGTACCATAATAGGACAGTTACTGTTCCTGGGCCTGGGCTGCGGAGTGCTTTGTTATGCCATGTATAACTACAATCTCAGCAAGTTTCCTTCCACCATTGCGGCCTGCATCCAGACCAATTCCATCAACGTGGTGGGCGTGGTGGCCGGAATACTGATTCTCCACGAGCCCTGGGGATGGTACACTGTGATCGGTCTTATCCTCACCATTACGGGTATCGTGATCTGCGCTTTTGCCTCCGACAGCGAGAGCAAAAAACCATTGACAGAAAGCACCCAATTGTGATTATAATATATATGCAATTGGGGTAACAAAAGTTTGAACTCACCGTGAGAAAGTGAGGACAAACAATGCTGGATTATCAATTCAAAAAAGAAAACACTTACGTGCTTCCCCAATCGGTCTATCGTCAGGCCCTTTACGCGGTAAAGGATCTGACAAGGCTGAAGAGGAAGCTTTTTTATCTGAGGGAAGAGGCCAGAAGCATCAAGAGTCTCGATCCTTCAGAGACCCTGGTCTCAGGAGGCACCGTCTCCGATCTTACGGGGAATATAGCTACGGAGATCAACCTGACTGAGACAAGGATCGCGGCCATTGAAAAGGCTTTTTATAAGCTGCCGGAGAAATACAGGACGGGGGTGAGGGAGAAACTGGTGCACGACGTGCCTTATGACGAATCCGCTCACTGCATCAACACCTGGAAAAAATGGCAGCAGATACTCATCTATCACGTGGCTTGTGAACTAAATATCCTTTGACATTGTATTGAAAAAAGTACAAAGAAATTTCAAAATTGGGCTGAAAGTAACGAATACATGTGATAATATGGTATTGTAAAAAGTTGAAAAAAGACCGATGACGAATACGCAGGCTATGAGCTTGCGTATTTTTTTATCCAAGATCCGGAGGAGCCATGGAAGTGATCTCAGTCAGAATAGATACAGGCGATAGGGAATTTGACCTAAGGCTGGGAAGGAGGCTCACTGAGCTATACGAAGGTTTCAGGATAAGCTTTGGAGAACCCGAAGATAATACCGAAGCTGATATCGTTATAGATGAAAATATGGATGTGAGTTTGCTTCCCATTTCAAAGCTGCTTTCATATCTGTCGGACAAGTTTATGGAAACCACGGGAAAGACGTTCTACAGGCCTAAAAATGGCCTTAAAAAGCATTATTTCTTCAGTTCCCCACAGGGAGGAAGCGGATTATCTTCGGTGGCTTTTGTCTTTGCAAGGCATATTGCCATAAGGGAAGGAGAGAAAGTGCTCTACATAGATTGTGGGTGCGACGGGAGTTTTTTGAGCTTTGAAGGGAGCGAACCTTCCAGGTCACAGGATGAGCTTCTCTTTCTGATCAGAAGCGGACGGGAATATGTTTTGAATGACTTTATATCCATGGATCACTATGGCGTACAGGTGCTTGTCCTGAGAGAACTGGACAATAATATACTGAGCTCCATAGAGTTAAAGGCGGAAGCTGACTCCATAGTGATCAGCAGGAGGGAAGCCATGGAAGATAAGGATTTCAGATATTTTAGGGTTCTGAATGTACGGGATTCCAGGATGACCGATGAGATGAGGCTGGAGGACGGTGAGTACATCAGCGTCATAAACCGCGAGTACGTGAACAGGGAGGATGGCAACCGCCTGCTCGTAGCTGATGATGGGCTTTCCTTCAAGAATCCCGATGGCAGGGTGAGAATATCCATGGACGGAGATTTCGCCTACGGCGTGGAGAAACTTTGGAGAAAGGTTAATGAGACCTATGGATAAAGAAGAGATAAAGGAAAAGATCATAAGGGAGGTCAGGGAAGACCTTCTCTCAAGTGAAAATCTCAGAAAAGACCAAGTGGAAGAAATGATAATAACATACCTCTTCAGAAGTCCGGGATGTAATTCTTTGAGCCATATGGAAACAGAGCAGATGGTAAAAGAGATCTACTACAAGGTGAGAGGAAGGTATGGCATCCTGGATCCCCTCATTGAAGACAGGGATGTGAACGAGATCATGGTAAACGGCCCTGAGAATATATTTTACGAAAAGAATAACAGGCTAATGAGATATGACATGAAGTTCGATTCCATTGATGATCTGGAGGAGGTCATAAGGAAGATCGCAGGTCAGGTCCACAGGGAGATCAACGAGCTGAATCCCATAGTGGACGCCAGGCTTCCGGACGGCTCCAGAGTTAACGGCGTATACAGAAACGTTGCCATAAACGGACCGATACTCACCATAAGAAAGTTCAGTTCGGATTACATAACCATGGAGGATCTCATAGGAAATGGCACACTGTCCCGTGAAGAGGCCAACTTCCTAGTGGCTCTGGTAGCCTGCGGCTATAACATCTTCATTTCGGGAGGTACCTCTTCAGGAAAGACGACTCTATTGAATGCCTTGTCCGATGCCATTCCCAAGAAAGAGAGGGTCATCGTAATAGAGGACTCCATGGAGCTTAAACTGGAACACATTGAAAACATAGTTCACATGGAGTGCCGAAACGCCAACTCTCAGGGAAAGGGACTTGTAACCATGGCGGATCTCATAAAGACCAGCCTGAGAATGAGGCCCGACAGGATAATCGTAGGAGAGGTCAGATCCGGCGAGGTGGTGGAGATGCTGCAAGCCATGAACACCGGCCATCCCGGATCCATGTCCACGGGACACGGCAACTCCGTAACAGGCATGCTGAAGCGTCTGGAATCCATGTATCTTATGGCGGTCTCTCTTAACGTGGACGCCATCAGATCCCAGATAGCGGAAGGTATCGATATCATGATACACGTGGAGCGCGACAAAGATGGCAGGAGGCGGCTTTCCGAGATATATGAGCTTCTAGACTATGAAGAGGGGGATTTCATCATGAAGGATCTCCTGAGTTCAGGACAGGGGCTCACGGATCTTAAAAGAGCCAGACTCAAAGGAGGAAGATATGCTGAAATTCTCAGCTGCGGTATTTCTGGCAGGAATGATAACGGGCAAGATATACTTTGACAGCCTGGTTGCAGGCGTCATAATCAGCCTAGGATTGAGTTTTTTGTACCCAGAATATTTAAAGATGGAGGAGGAGAAGAGAAAGCGCACGCTGCTCCTTCAGTTCAAGGATCTGCTGTATTCCATATCAGCCTCCATGGCCCTTGGAAGGAACATGAAGCAGGCCCTGGAGGAATCTCTGGTCTTCTGGCAAAATATTTACACCGAGGATGATATCATCGTCAGGGAGGTAAGGTCCATGCTAAAGGAGATGGAAGAGACCAACTCTAGGGACATCGACGTTCTTAGAGCCTTCGCCTTGAGATCCGGACTGCCGGACATAATGGACTTCGTAAACATCTACGAAGCGGCAAGGCAGACGGGAGGAAACATGCCAAGGGCCATATCCAGAGCAACGTCAGTCATCGGTGATAAGATATCCATGGAAAGGGAGCTGGATGTGGCCTTAAAGGAGAAGCACACGGAAGGAAGGATCGTAGGCCTGGCGCCCTTTATCATGACGGCAGCCATGAGGGCCTTTTCTCCCGGATACATGAGCCCTCTGTATGATAGTTTCACCGGGGTGCTGGTGGCAGCCTGCTCCTTAGGCCTGTCGGTCGTAGCCATCGTTATGATAGAAAGGATCAACAAAATTGACTTTTGATCTTAAGTTTGATTCTAAAACAAAACTGAAAAAGCAAAAACAAAGGCAGAGAGAGGATATAATACTTGATCTGCCTTCTTTTATAAATCAATTGCTGCTTCTCATGGATTCCGGTCTGGTGCTCAACGAAGCAATCAGGAGGGTAGCTTATGAGTACGGGAGGGTTCCTCGGGAGCAGCAAAGCTATTTCACAAGGGAAGTAGCGGGGATCCTGAGAAGGTGCGAGAAGTCCGGGGAGAACCTTATCAACGAGTTCTATGCTTTTGCGGGAAGATCGGATGTGAAGGAACTCATACGGACGGCGAATTTTTTGTACGAGAACAAGAATCGCGGGACAGAGATCTGGGACAGACTGTCAGACCTTTCGGAGGATCTCTGGGAGGAGAGAAAAAGGCTTTGCATGGAGAGGATCAAGGTCTCCGAGACAAAGATGAGCTTTCCTCTTGGGATAATGCTCATATCGCTGATACTCATGACGTCAGCCCCTGCACTTATGCAGATCAGATAAAAAAGGAGGTTATTTATGAAGAGATTATTTAGTAAAAAAGGAATGGAAATGGTACAGGTGGCCATCCTGGTGGCCATAGCTGTGGCTTTGGGGCTCATCTTCAAGTCGCAGATCACGCATTTCGTCAATCATACTTTCTCGTCGCTGAACGGAGCAAAGTTCTGATATGAAGATCGCGGAAGCAACTATCCTGATCCCCATGACCATACTCATAATCGTGTCCATCATAGGGCTGATGATGAAGTTTTATGATGATCTGGGGATACAGATAGATAAGCATATTGACGACAGAAGGGAGATCTACAGTGAAGCTGTCTGGTAAGAGAGGCTCATACACTGTGTTTCTGGTCATGTTCATGTCCGGGATGTTGGTGATGGCAGGTGCAGTCATCGATCACGCCCACGTGAAGGCCATAGATTCCTCCGCGGAAGATCTGGGGAGAGTCTGGGCTTTGAGCATCCTGGGGGAGTATGACCGGGTGCTGAGGGACAGATACGGACTCATGGGATATTATGGTAATGAATATACGGTCGAGGATAAATTGGCCCGTTATGCCCGATACACCTATAAGAGCAAAAAATATATAAAGGTGGGCGGTATAAACGCCGACCTTGAGAGACACAAACTGAGCGATCTGAATAATTTCAGAGACCAGATAAATCTTGCCATAGCTGGTTTGGCATTTCCCACACCCTTTGAAGAGGACGACACAGGTCAGGAGGGCGAAGCTGACCCTGTAAACAGGAAGATCACCGCCAAATGGGTAATTAACGGCCTGCCGTCAAGACGTCATAAGGGAGATGCTTTTAAAGGCTTTTTATGCGGCAGTTTTCAGGAAACCATATATATCTTTCAGTTTTTTAAAGATCATGTGGACCAAAGAGATTTAGGGAAGACATATTTTACCAATGAGATCGAGTACATCATCACAGGCAAACTGGATGATGAAAAGGCACGCAAGGCAGTATACTACGAGCTTCTGACGGAGAGAAACGCTCTGAACCTGGCTTATCTATACACCTGCGAAACAAAGAGGCAGGCGACCCTGGAGGCAGCTGAACTACTGACTCCGGGTCCGGAAGCTGTCATCACTCAGGCTCTCATCATGGAGGCCTGGGCATTTCTTGAAGCCAGAAACGATGTGGCCATATTGTATGACGGAAAGGGAGTTCCGATGTTAAAAGAAGATGATAACTGGGCTCTGAGTCTGGATGCGGCCATAAACGAGGTATCTGAGGATGATCGGGAGTTAGACACCGAAGAAAAGAAGAAGTATGTCAAGCCCAAAAGCATCGAAGGAGAAGTATATGAAGACTACCTGAAGACCCTGCTTCTGGCTGTGCCGGAAAAGAAAAAACTCTTAAGGATCATGGATCTGATCCAGATCAATATGAAATATGCCTACTGCGGTCATTTTTTGATGGATGATCATTATCAGGGAGTGGATTATGAGATCAAAGTCAACGGAAAAGATCATAAATTCAGCCTCAAATACGGCTGGAAATAAAAGAGGAAGCTACATGGTAGAGGCAGCTATGTCTCTTCCTGTATTCATATTGGCCTTCGTAGCCTTAGCTCTTATCGTAAATATCATAGCCTCCTGCGAGGACTTGGTGTTCAGAGAGTGCCAGACCATTTACAAGATCGATATGAAGGCGCCTCAGCTATTCCCGAATCCCAAAGGGAAGGGCTATAAGGTACTTGATTTCGACTATCTGTATTCCGATGGTATGACAGAAGACCTCATAAGTCTGGATTCTTTAAAGGAATTCAAGGTGGAGAACCCCATAGGTATCCTGGGAGAGATAAAGTTCAAGCTGAGCATTCTTTCCAGAGGATACACCGGATATGAAGATGATTCGGGGCCTCTCGACTATGAGGAATTCTGCGACAGCGAGGAATCGGAGATAGTGATCATCTTTCCCAAATACGGCATCCGGTTCCACACCAAGGGATGCAGGTATGTACAACAGGAATATGAAGGAGAGGAGGTGAAGCTGGAAATGGAAAAACGTGACGCGGAGCTTAAGGGCTACACGCCTTGCCTGGTCTGCGGCGGAGGATGATGGAAGACAGCAGGATATCTGATCTTAAAGGCATGCCTTCAAGGATCATAGAAAGGATGCTCACAGGCTCCATGGATTGCCTGCTTCCCATGTCCTTAGTGGAGGAGGACGACCATCTATATGGTGTCTATTCCCTTGTAGGATATTGGGAGATCTCCGGCAAAAAATTCGGTGCGGTAAGCATACTGGAGATAACAGAAAGGATCATCAAGATGCTGGAGGAACTGAAGGATAATCTCATATGGCCTGAAGATGTGATACTCAATAAGGAAATAATATTTTTGGATCCAAGGACCCGGGAGACCAGGCTGTGCCTGATACCTGAACCATCGGAGGTCGGTGGCAAGGAAAACGTCTCTTATCTCCTTGAAGAACTCAAAGAGCTGACCGATGAAGAAGGAAAGGCCTACCTGGATTATTTCATAAAAGAATATAAAAGCAGGTCCTTAAGGCCTGCTGTGCTTCTCGGTATACTGGAAGATCTAAAAAGAGAAGCGGGGCAGAACCACTCTTAAGGTGGTCAGGCCCCGCCTGATGTTAAATCAAATAAGGTACAGTGAATACCGAAACATTTCTGTATTTTTCAAGTTTGCTCATGAGCCTCTGGGTGGTTCTGTTATGAAGAACTTTCTGCGAGTTCTTTCTGGCTACCAGAACACCCATCATGACTGTCAGGTATTCGTGAGGAGGCAGAGCGTCAACTTCCTCCTTGATGTGTTTCAGAAGTACTTCGTTTACGTTTCGAAGCTCCGTTACATCATAGCGGAAGGTGACCTTCACGCTGTAGATCCTGAGCTGATCCACCTTAGCCTTTAATTTCTGTGCTCGCTCTAAAGAGTCGCATACGGAATATATCTCCAGTTCTCTGAAACCGCAGGCCAGAGCGCAGTTCAGGGTCTTTATAAAGGATCTGTGTACATCCTGCATGGGAACGATGCACTTGCCGGGGATGGCGTCATGGATAAGTCTGTTGGCTTTTTCCATGGTATCTATCCTGAGGTCGTCAGCTACAGCATCATAGTGGGTCTTGACTCTCAGCATGAGAACTACCAGAACCACTATCAGAAGCAGTGTTACCCAGGCACCGCTTAAGAACTTCATTATGATGATAACCACGAGAGTGATGCCGGTAATGACAGTACCGAAGCCATTTACAGCTGCCTTGAACTGCCATTTGGGGCCTTTATAGTTCTTCCAGTGAATGACCATTCCTAGTTGGCTCAAAAGGAAGGAGATGAAAACTCCGCTGGCGTACAGAGGAAGCAGATGATGCTGGCTTCCGTTGAAGGCCAGTACCAGAAGGGATGCCGTTCCGAAAAGGATCAGGATTCCGTTGGAGTAGTTAAGCCTGAAACCTCTGGTTACCAGCTGCCTCGGAAGGTAGCCGTCCTTAGCCATGATGGCCAGAAGGAGGGGAAGACCTGCAAAGGCGGTATTGGCAGCAAGCGTAAGGATAACTACTGTCATGATCTGGATAACGAAGTAGAAAGCGCTTCCTTTGCCAAAGATGGCTGCGGCCAGAAGGCTGACTGTGGTCTCCTGATCATTGGGAATGATCTGATACATGTTGACCAGAGCGCTTACTCCGAAGAAGACGATGGCAACGAATCCGGCCATGGCGTAGAGTACTTTCTTGGCATTCTTCGGTGAGGGTTCCTTGAAATTGGGAACTCCGTTAGATACAGCTTCCACACCAGTAAGGGCGGTACAGCCCGAAGCGAAGGCCCTTAGAATGACGAAGATAAGTGAATCAGTGGCGTTTCCTTGGGCGATCTCCACTTCCTGAGGCGTATAGGAGCCGGAGGTGAAGCGGATGATTCCTACTACTATCATTACCAACATGGTAAGGATGAAAATGTATGTAGGCAGACCGAAGAGAACTGCGGACTCACGTAAACCTCTGAGATTACCCCAGGCCAGAACGAGAATGAGCGCTATAGCTATAAGCGCTTTATACTTATTAAGCTCCGGGAAGGCCGAAGTTATGGCGGCAGCTCCTGCGCAGGAACTTACAGCTACTGTCAGGATATATCCTATGATAAGAGCCGCACCGGCAACCAGGCCATACTTTTCACCGAGATTCTCATTGGCTACGATGTATGCGCCGCCTCCCTGAGGATATGCATCAATCGTCTGACGATAGCAGAATACCAGGATAGCAAGAAGACAGATGATGGCACAAACTACAGGAAGAAAGTATTTAAATGACATCATGCCGAGGACTGGCACGAGTACCAGAAGTATTTCTTCGCCTGCGTAGCTTACAGAACTGATAGCATCGCTGGCAAAGACGGGAATACCCCACAAAACATTGAATTTCTCACTGCTGAGCTGGGAGTCTTCAAGACGCTTGCCAAGCAGGACACTGAGAAATTTATTCTTTCTGGATTCCATACTATACCTCATTTCTATGCAAAAAATACAAGGGTGCTAAGCATGAACAAAATCTTAACACTTTTATACATTTTATCACTTTCTGCGTAAAAATCAATGATAGTTAATAAAACTACATAGATTCTTCATAAAAATCCAGGTTGAGTTTTTTGCACGATTAGGATATAATCCAACACATGAAAGAGATAAAAGTAGCTGAGCATTCTGGCTTCTGTTTTGGAGTCAAGCGTGCCATAGAAAAGACGGAAGAACAACTGGATAAGGAAGGAAAAGCCCTAATCTGCGGATCTTTGATACACAACAAGACCGTTACAGCGGATATCGTATCAAGAGGAGGAAAGATAATCCACTCCCTGGAAGAAGCGGGAGAAGGAGATACGGTCATCGTGAGATCCCACGGAGAAGGGGAGCAGTTCTATAAGGATGCCGAAGAAAGAGGCATCAAGCTCATCGACGCCACCTGTCCCTTCGTGGAGAGGATTCATAAGCTTGTCAGAAAAGCTGACAGCGAAGGCCATAACGTCGTAATTGTTGGCGACAAGGATCACGCCGAGGTAAAAGGCATAAGCGGATGGTGCTCCAAGGCCATCATTGTGAACTCCGGCGAGGAGGCAGAAAGAGTGGAGGAGGATGATCTCTTTGTGGTGTGTCAGACCACCATCAAGAAGAGCATGCTGGACTCAGTCTGTGAAGCCTTCCAAAAAATGAACAAGAATTTTCACGTGGAGAATACCATCTGTGACGCAACTTCAAAGCGTCAGGAGAGCACTCTTAAAATAGCAGAAGAAAGTGATCTTGTGCTCATAATTGGTGATGAAGCAAGCTCCAATACCCAAAAGCTTTTCAGTATAGCAAAAAATAAGTCAAAAAATGTGTTTTTTGTTGAAAAAATACAAGACTTACCCTTGCATGAAATTGAAAAATGTAATAGAATAGGGATAGCTGCGGGCGCATCGACGCCTGAAAGCTTAATTAAGGAGGTTATTGCTACCATGAATGAAAAAAATTACAAGAGTATGGAAGAGCTTCTTGCTGAAGAAAACTATGATTTAGACGGCGCAATGCGTCTTCCAAGACTCCACGAGATTGTTAACGGAACTGTGCACCAGGTTACTGACAAGGGCATCATCGTTGACATGGGATGCAAGAAAGACGGCTTGATCCCAAAAGAAGAAGTAACATTGGAAGGAGATCAGAAGTTAACAGACTTATTCAAGGCCGGCGATGAA
>JAFPXY010000056.1 GCA_017394515.1 Bacillota bacterium
GAAGAGTATCCCACGCGCCTTGAGGCGGGCACATTGAACGGCCATGGGATAGCCGGGTTAAGTGCTGCCGTGGACTTTATCATGGAGACCGGACTTAATGAGATCGATTCCAGAGAACAGAGCCTTATGAGAAGGTTTTATGAAGGAGTAACTAAAATCGATGGAGTCAGAGTCTATGGAGACATGGATAGCCCCAGAACGCCCATTATTTGCATAAATATTAGAGATCTGGACTCAGGCCAGGTAGCTGATGTACTCGCCTGGGACTATGATATAGCTGTAAGGCCCGGTGCTCACTGCGCGCCACTCATGCATGAAGCTCTGGGAACCTCAGAACAGGGGGCTGTCAGATTCAGTTTTTCATATTTCAATACTGAGGAAGAGATAGATACAGCCATAAAGGCGGTAAGGGAGATCGCGGAGGAATACTGATCAATGGCAAGAGAAAAGACTTTGAGGAGAATCATAACCTTCCGCACGACGACGGATGCCATAGCCTTTGAAAGGTATTGTCTTGAAAACAACATCCCGGGAAGGCTTATTCCGGTACCGGGAGAGATCTCCGCAGGCTGCGGCATGTGCTGGATGGTACCTCTGGATGATGCTGGGGAAGCTGATAGACTGGCTTCCGAAAAGATATTGCGTACTGAAGGAATTTTTTGGATAGTAATATAATAAAAAACACAGGATCGCATTTCAAAATCCTGTGTTTTTTATTTGATGATTATGGGTTTGTCGTGACGTTCCTCTGCATAGCCTACAACAGAAGCCACAGGTATGCTGTCTTTGAGTTCACTTAAGAGCTTCAGCCCATCCTTTTCAGAAATCGCGATCAGCAGACCTCCTGAGGTCTGAGGATCAAATGCTATGTCGCTTAAGGCCAAATTTACGCCGGGCATTTCCATTGCTTGGCAGCTTACCCAATCGCGGTTTCCGTAGGCGCCGCTGGGTATGATGCCCATCTGAGCCATTTCATAGGCCTCGGGCAGGATAGGGAGGGACCGGCTGTCCAGAGTTATGGTCGTGCCAGAACTCTTGGCCATCTCATAGGAATGTCCTGCTAGACCGAAACCAGTGACGTCGGTCATGGCGTGGACAGGGTATTTTTGGGCGATCTCAGAGGCTTTTTTGTTAAGTGTGGCCATTGAGTCTACAACAGCTTTAGCGGCCTCAGAACTGATGAGATCTGCCTTCATGGCGGTGTTCAGTATGCCGGTACCGAGAGCCTTTGTAAGTATCAGTATGTCGCCGGGCCTTGTACCGGAATTCTTAAGGATCTTCCTTGGATCTACGAAGCCGGATACGCAGAGTCCGTACTTCGGCTCTTCATCCTTTATGGTGTGTCCTCCGCATATCACAGCGCCGGCCTCCTGACATCTGTCGTATCCACCACGAAGAATATCAAGAGTGATCTCTTGTTCCAGATCTTCGGGTATGCAAAGCACGTTCATGGCCAGTTTTGGCTCTCCGCCCATGGCGTACACGTCGGAGAGGGCATTGGCTGCAGCGATCCTGCCATAATCGAAGGGATCATCCACCACGGGAGGGAAGATATCGACAGTCTGGATGAGAGCCAGATCGTCGCTTACCTTGTAGACTGCAGCATCATCGGATGTGTCGAAGCCGACCATGAGGTTGGGATCCGTCATCTTTGGCAATTGACTCAGAACCTGAGTCAGGTCGTTTGGAGCGACTTTTGCCACTCATCCGCCGCGGCTCGTCATCTGAGTAAGTCTTCTCTTTTCTTTTTCTGACATAGCTCTCACCTCCCTTCGCAAGTATTTCAGCGCATTCTTATACAACTATATTATAACACATAAAGGGGGTTAATACCTGAATGCGGATAATAATAGTTATTTATAATAAAACTCATACAATATAGAAAATATCTATAATTATGCAAGAATAATTGACGGATATTGGGCATATAAAGTAAAATTATTCTATGAAACCTTTAATAATCACAAACAACCTAAAAGTTTACGACGAATTTTCGGCAAAGGTAGAAATTGTCTACGGAGAAGACCTCAGTCAGGAAGAAATCCTTAAGATGGCCAGAGACCGGATCCATCTGGGAGCGAAGCTGGTGATACATCCCATGATGGGAAGGATCAAACCCCATGAAACACCATTTAAATCGGTTTTTCTGGAGATCCCTGATGAAAGGGAGATCTCAGACGGCTCCTTCACAACGGATATGACCAGCGTCACCTTAATCGAAGATAGCATAGCCGAGACAGCGAAACTCATCCACAATACCTACAGACAAAAATACGATGAGCAATTGCTTTCGGACCTTAGTTATATAGATTTCATTCTGATTAAGAGCGGCATTGAAGAGTACGGCAGATAGGAAAGAAAATGGACAAGAAAAGCGCGACAGACTTCAGCAAGGCGGATTACATACTCGTGGTAAACAAGGAGTATGAGATAGTCTATAATTCGAGATATGACAAGAGAATGGGTGCATCTGCGGGAAGCAGCCCCTATAAGAATTTTTTTGAGATGTATCCCTCCATCAGCAGGGGCGATTCATCGATAGTTAAGACCATGTCCACCGGCGTGCCCGTCTACCATGATATCCAGGAGTGGACGGACATCAACGGCAAGCTCTACGTGACACAGAATCTGACTCTTCCAATCTTCAATGAAGGGCAGGTAGTGGGCGTCGTAGAACTCACAAAGGATCTGACCAACATGGGCAATCTGGAGGATAAGCCTGAATTCCTGAAGGCGATCAATAAGGAAGGAAAGTTCCATCCAAACAGAGATTCCGGAGACAGGATCAGATTTGAAGACATCCTGACCATAAACGATGGAATGCTGAATGCTATAGAGCAGGCCAAGGCCTTCGCATCCAACAACAATCCCGTGCTGATATACGGAGAGACCGGAACGGGCAAAGAGATGTTCGCCCAGGCCATCATAAACTACATGGCTTCTCCCAAACAGAAGGTCATCATCCAGAACTGCGCTGCGGTTCCTGATAATCTCATCGAGGGTATTCTTTTCGGTACTACCAGGGGCTCCTACACAGGGGCTGAGAACAAGAAGGGACTCTTCGAGGAAGCTGACGGCGGGATATTTTTCCTGGATGAGTTGAACGCCATGCCGTATTCCGTGCAGGGTAAGCTTTTAAGAGTGCTGCAGGAGGGAACCTTCAGGCCGCTTGGAGCCAGCAAGGAAAAGAAGGTAAACGTAAAGATTATAGCAGCTATCAACACGGATCCCATGGACGCCATTGAGAATCACACCTTGAGAAAGGACCTTTTCTATAGACTGTCATCCAACATGATCTATCTGTCGCCTTTGAGGGACAGACCGGATGATATCGAATATCTTACGGATAACTACATTGACTATTTCAATTCCGTTTATGGCAAGAACGTCAAAGGAATTTCTGAAGAGTTGAGGGACTTCTTCCTGGAGTACAAATGGGAAGGAAATGTCAGGGAACTTAAGCACGTCATAGAAGCCATGATGACCATGACTTCTTCGGACGTACTCGATGTGAAGGATATTCCGGTATATCTCAGCGGAAAGCAAAAGGAAAGGGATAAGGTAACTAAAGATAAGTCCAAAGGCGATACCAAGGTTGTCATAGACTTCGAAAGCAATGGTATGAACCTGAGAGAGGCTGTGGACAGGCTTGAAAGAGAAATGATCATAAGCGTTCTTTCGGAATGCGGAGGCAACAAGACCAAGGCAGGAGAGATCCTGGGAATACCGCGACAGACTCTGAAGTACAAGATCGACAGACTGAATATCCCTGACGACGGCGAAAAATAGGCGAGGGAGTTTTTTGCAAACGACAAAAAACTGTCGCAAACCCCTGGTTTTATCTATAAAAAACGCAAAAACCATTGATTATTCATTGGCATAAAAATTGCTCAATATATTTTACACCCACATATGACATATTTTATTTTAACGTGAAAGGATAAAGATTCATGAATTTGGAACTCAGAAAAGTTCAGATCAAAGACATCGTGTTTGATGCCGAGTCAAAGATCGTTGACGGAGTTCTTCACGTGGATCCTAAGTTTCTTGAGGAGCTTGTCCTTGAAGACAGCAGGGTAAAGACCGTATCCTTTGACATCGCAAGACCGGGAGAATCCGTGAGGATCGTGCCTGTCAAGGATGTCATTGAGCCCAGAGCCAAATACGAAGGCGGCGAAGTCTTTCCGGGACTGTTCAGAGAGGACATGCAGGAAGCAGGAGAGGGCATAACCTACTGCTTGAAGGGCATGGCAATCACATCCACAGGACCCATCGTTGGTTTTCAGGAGGGCGTCATAGATATGAGCGGCCCCTGCGTGGACTACACTATTTACTCTTCGATCCTGCACCTTTGCATGATAATCGAGAAACAGGATTACGTGGATCCCCATGATCATGAGGAAGTCGTAAGACTTGCAGGCATCAAGGTTGCCGAAGCTGTAGGAAAGCTCGGCTTTGACTGTGAAGAATATGATACTGAGACTTTGGAGTGGAAACCCATCGGCGAAAAGTACGGAGAATATCCTGACCTTCCGAAGGTGGTCTATGTATATAACTGCATGGCTCAGGGATTGCTTCACGACTCATATTTTTACGGAAGAGACGCCAAGGCTCTGGTGCCTACCATGATCACTCCCAATGAAGTCATGGATGGAGCCATTGTCTCCGGAAACTGCGTATCACCCGGTTCCAAGACCACCACTTACATGCATCAGAACAATGCTGTTATCAGAGAACTTCTTAAGATCCACGGAGTAGAGATCAACTTTATGGGCATCGTCTTAAACCCTCTGATGACCACTCTTAAGGAGAAGTTCAGAGATAGAATGCTTACCGTAAGACAGGTGAAGATGCTTGGCGCTGAAGGCGTGATCATATCTCAGGAAGGTTTCGGAAATCCTACCACCGACCTGATGATCGTATGCCAGGAGCTGGAAAGAAACGGCATCAAGACCGTAATCATAACCAATGAAGACGCCGGTGTTGACGGCATGTCCGAATCCCTCCCGGATTCAGTTCAGGAAGCCAACGCCATAGTAACCACAGGTAATTCCAACGCTACCGTAATGCTTCCCGCTATGGATAAGACCATCGGCATCCTGAAGGAAGTTGAACGTGTCTGCGGCGGAAACGTGACCTCCATCCAGGAAGACGGAAGACTGCTTCTGGAGATCCACGGAATCATGGGCGGCCACAACCTGCAGGGCAACACGCGCTTAGGCGCTGTGACCATTTAGAAAGGAGGTCCCGGAAGTGAAGAAGATATTATTCTATACAAATCAGTTCTTCGGCCAGATCGGCGGAGAAGAATTCGCTTACACGGAGCCTTTTTTCAAGGAAGGTAAGGTTGGTCCGTCCAACGCCATGGCCCCTCAGCTTAAGGATGATGCTGAATTTGTCAGATCCATCATCTGCGGAGACAATTATTTTGCTGAGAACATCGATAAATGTCTTGAATTCGTCAAGGCTCAGGTAGAGGAAGTTCAGCCGGATCTGGTCATCGCAGGACCTGCGTTCAATGCAGGAAGATTCGGCATTGCATGCTCCGAAGTCTGCAAATTCGTACAGCAGACCTACGGCATTCCTTCCATCACAGGACTCTACTGGGAAAACCCGGCCGTTGAGATGTACAAGCAGTATTGCTACATCATAGAGACGGATAAATCCGCTGCAGGAATCAGAAAGGCCGTGCCTCTCATCGCCAGCCTTGCAAAAAAACTCCTAAACGGAGAGAAACTGGGCACCCCCAAGCAGGAGCACTATTATCCCAAGGGACAGCGTGTGAACGTCTTCCACGAGAAGGACGGAGCTACACGTGCCGTTGAGATGCTCTTAAAGAAACTGAAGGGCGAGCCCTATGAGACTGAGCTGGAGATCTCCGTCTATGAGAAGGTTCAGCCCGCTCCGCCTATAAAGGACCTCAAGACTGCAAAGATCGCGCTTTGCACCACAGGCGGCATAGTACCCATGGGCAATCCGGACCATATGTACGCAGCCACAGCCAAGTTCTGGAAGAAGTACCCCGTGGAGGGCGACTGTCTGGAACCGGGCAAGTGGGAATCCGTACATGCCGGATATGATCCGGTATATGCCAACGAGATGCCTGACAGAGTAGCTCCTTACAAGGTGCTCAAACAGCTTGAAAAGGAAGGCTTTATTGGCGAGCTCTATCCCTTCCTTTTGACTACTACAGGAAATTCCACATCCGTAGCCGATGCAACCAAATTCGGTCAGGAAATGGCAGAGGATCTGCTTAAGGCAGAAGTCCAGGCAGCCATCCTGACCTCTACGTGAGGAACCTGTACACGTTGCGGTGCAACAATAGTCAAACAGCTTGAAAAAGCAGGTATCCCTGCTGTACATGTCTGTACGGTTACTCCGATCTCTGAGACCGTAGGCGCGGCGCGCATCTCAGGCGCCCAGGCCATTCCTTATCCTACGGGCAATCCTCAGCTTCCGCCTGAAAAGGAAGCCGCAAGACAGAGGGAGATCGTAACTAAGGCCCTTGAACTTTTGCTCAAATAACCGGAGGTTAAATGTGCAAAAAACTGGCAGCGCAAGGTTGCCGGATCAAGGCAAGATTTCACGCGGGGAAACTGGTTCAGTTTCCTCGCTTTTGTATGGGAGTAGATGGGTGCTGGTGTGCCCTACGGTCTTCAAAACCGGTGTGAGGGGTTAGAAGCCTCTTTGATGAGTTCGATTCTCATATACTCCCGCCACAATTTAGAACTGCATATGATCAGGGGCGTTTTGTCCTCGGCGCTGTGAGAATCATCGCCCCTGATATATGCAGTTCGTAGCGTGTTTGTAGAGAGGATAATGGTATGCAGAATTTATTAAGATCATTACCTAAAATAGATGAGATATTGATGGATGGGAAGATTGCGGGTCTCATGGAGAGGATCCCCAGGGATACCGTGGTGGAGGCTGCGCGTCTGTGTGTCGAGTCCATCAGAGAGGGTATCCTGAAAGGCAAGATAACCGAAGCATCTGAGATGAAGCTTGATTCAATTATCGATATGATCGTTGAGACTGCGGGCAGGAGTTCTTTAAAGAGCTTAAGGCCTGTCATTAACGCTACAGGTGTGGTTTTGCATACTAACCTGGGAAGAGCTAATCTTTCTGAAAAGGCTTTAGCACAGGTAATCTCAGTTGCAAATAATTACAGCACCCTGGAATACGATCCCGAAAAGGGTGAGAGGGGCTCCAGGCATGTTCACGTGGAGAGCATAATCAAGAAGTTGACCGGCGCTGAAGCAGCCATGGCGGTGAACAATAATGCTGCTGCCACCATGCTTGCCATGGCGGCCATCGGACGCAATAAAGAGATGATCGTTTCCCGTGGGGAGCTGGTTGAGATAGGCGGTTCCTTCAGGGTGCCTGATATCATGGCTGAATCCGGAGTTCATCTGGTGGAGGTCGGAACTACGAACAAGACAAAGTTAAGCGACTACGAGAGCCACATAAACGAGGAGACGGCTGCGCTCTTAAAGGTGCATACATCCAACTACAGGATCATAGGGTTTACCGAAGAGACGAGCCTTAAGGAACTCAGGGTTCTTGGAGATAAATACGACATTCCGGTTATCTATGACATGGGTTCCGGCCTTATGACGGATCTTACGCCCTGGGGTATCAGAGAGCCCTTAGTGAAGAACGCTTTGAGAGATGGTGCTGACCTGGTGCTTTTCTCAGGAGACAAGCTCCTTGGAGGTCCTCAGGCGGGCATAGTCCTTGGAAGGAAAGACCTCATAGATAAGATGAAGAAACACCCTCTGGCCAGGGTGGTCAGGGCGGATAAGATGACTTTTGCGGCTCTGGAAGCGACTCTTTTGGAGTATCTGGATCTGGAGAAGGCTTATCAGAACATCCCGGTCCTTAAGATGATCACCAGGCCTGAAGAGGATCTTCAGGCAGAGTGTCTGAGGCTCAAGGCGGCTATAGACGAGATCAGGGATCCTGCTACAGGGGAGCCGGTGTATTTAACGAAGATAGAAAAGGAAGAAGGCGTTGTGGGAGGAGGTTCTGCTCCTGACAGCAGATTAAAAAGCGTAGTGCTTACGCTTACCTCTGAGCGCATATCGCCGGACTCCATGGAAGAACTCTTGAGAAGGGGCGAAAGGCCCATAGTTGTCAGGATCCATAACGATAAGGTGGTCTTTGACGTGAGGACCGCGAAGGTTGAGGATCTGGACATAATAGCTAAGAGGCTGGAAGAGATAGCTTCAGAAAACAGATAAAAAGATGAAAAACATCATAGTGGGCACTGCCGGACATGTGGATCACGGTAAGACCTGCCTCATCAAGGCTCTCACGGGCATAGACTGTGATCGCCTGAAGGAGGAGAAGAAGCGTGGCATTACCATTGAAAACGGTTTTGCCGATATGGTCGTCGGTGATTACAACGTTTCCATCATAGATGTGCCCGGACATGAAAAGTTCATAAAAAACATGCTCATGGGAATCGGAGGCATCGACATGGTGCTTCTGGTAATCGGTCTTGACGAGGGAGTCATGCCTCAGACCGTGGAGCATTTCAGGATATTGGAGATGCTGGACATTCGACGGGGCATCATCGTCTATACCAAGCGCGATCTGGTGACGGACGAGGAGTGGATCGAAATGGTCAAGGAGGATGCTCACGAACTGGTGAAGGGAACCTTCCTGGAGGGAGCTCCGGAGATCGAAGTCTCATCCTATGACGGATATAACATCGAGGAGCTGAGAAAGCTGATCCTTGAGACCATCGACGATAGCGTCTTAAAGAATGACAGCAGCAGTATGTTCAGACTTCCCGTGGACAGGGTATTTACCATCGATGGTTTCGGTACCGTTATCACAGGCACCCTCATGGAGGGGAGCATCAGGCAGGGCGATGACGTCATGGTATATCCCGGAGGCAAGGTCTGCAAGGTGAGAAACGTCCAGGTCCATAACGAAAACGTCACCGAAGCATTGGCCGGACAGAGAACTGCTCTTAACCTTCAGGGTCTTAAGAAGGATGACCTGGAGAGAGGAAGGGTGCTGGCCAAGCCGGACAGCCTGGAGCCTTCTAAATTTTTGGATGTCAGGCTGGAGCTCTTCAGAGACTCCGACCGTCCCGTGCTAAACGGTTCCAGAGTGCACTTCCATTCAGGTTCATCGGAGGCCGTGGCGAAGGTAATACTTCTCGACAGAGACAGCCTTGAAAGAGGAGACTCTTGCTACTGTCAGTTAAAGCTTGAAGAGGAAGTGGCTGTAAGAAGGAACGACAGGTTTATCATAAGATTCTTTTCACCTCTCATAACTTTGGGAGGCGGACGGATCCTGGAAACTTCTGCAGTGAAGCACAAGAGGTTCGATGAGAAGACCTTGGAAGCCCTCTCCATAAAGGATCAGGGCACCATCAAAGAAGTTCTGGAGATTACCGTTAAGGAGCAGAGCAGGAATTTCCCGGACAACTTGAGCTTGGCTCTTAAGATAAACCACTCGCCAGAGGGTGTGAAGGCTTTGCTGGAAGAACTTCTCAAGGAAAGCAGGATCTTCCGAGTAAAGAAGGATGGATTCATCCATCTGGCATATCTTGAACGGGCAGAGGAGTTGGCTTGTGGAATTCTAACTGAGTATCATAAGGCAAACAGCATGTCAGGGGGACTTCCCAAGGCGGAATTCCTCTCGAGGCTCTTAAAGGAACTCAGGACCGAAGACAGAAAAGCCGGCGAGAGTATTTTGGACCTCATGAAGGAGAGGAAGGTTCTTAAGGAGAACTCGGGGCTGATATCCCTGTACGATTTCAAGATCAAGGAGTCTCCTGAAATGGTGAAGCTCAGGGAGAGGATTCTTAAGAAGTACAGAGAGGCGGGCTTCGAGATGCCTACCCTGGATATGATATTAAGTTCCGAAAAGGACAAGAAGAACGCCGGCCACATAGTGGAATCTCTGGCGGAAGAGGGCGACCTTGTAAGGCTGGATTTCCAGTACTATATGGCAAGGGACGACTATGATAAAGCTATGAAAGCTCTTATGGATCATATAGGAAACAATGGCAGGATCACCCTGGCTGAGTTCAGGGACATTCTGGGGACATCCAGGAAGTACGCCATGGCTTTTCTCGACCATACTGACAGGAGCAAAATAACGGAAAAGAAAGATGACTACAGGGTGTTGCTCAAAAGGTGACCAAGAGACGAGGTGATCACATGGAATTTAAACAGCTGGAAGCCTTTGTAAACGTAATTAGATATAAGAGTTTTAGTAAGGCTGCGGAGGCGACTTATCTGACACAGCCTACCATAAGCACTCACATTAGCGCTCTCGAGAGGGAGCTGGGGGTAAGGCTCATCGACCGCCGCGGCAAGGAGAGCCGGCCCACCAAGCATGGCAGGGCTTTCTACAACTATGCCGTGAACATCATAAACACCAGGGAGAGGGCAGTCATGGCCATGAAGGAGCTGGATACGGACATATCCGGAGTAATCGACATAAGAACCTCCAGCATTCCCGGGCTCTTCATAGTGCCTGAACTTCTGGCGGAATTCCACGATAAATATCCCAACGTGACCTTCAATGTTGAACAGTCCGACTCGGAAAAGGTATGGAACGATATTCTGGACAATCTGGGAGATCTGGGATTTACCGGAGCCTATGAAAACAACGGCTTGAAATGCGAGCTTCTGGTGAGAGACAAGCTGGTGCTCATCGCTCCCAAAAATGAGAAATACGAGAAAATCAAGGCTCTTACGGACAAGATCAGAGTATCTGACATAGCGGGAGAGAAATTCGTCTGGAGAGAAGAAGGCTCAGCCACCAGAAAGACTTTCGAGAGGTGGTTCGGATCCGAGGTGAATCAGGCGCCGGAAACGGTTGCCATAGTTAACAGCATAGAAGCTGTAAAGGCTTGTGTAGCCTGCGGATTAGGAATTTCTGTACTATCCCTTTCCGCAGCGAGAAACGAACTTGAGAATCCTTCTTGCGGTATTCTGGTCTTCGAATTCGAGGACGACATCCCGGAGAGAGAGTTCTATCTGGTATACAACAAAAATACCACCTTATCTCCCGCAGCTTCAAAGTTCAGGGAATTCGTAGAGAATAAGTATATCGACCTATAACCAGTTTTAAGGGGAGGAAGATCCCATGCTAAATATCGGAAGTCTTGTAGTGGACAGCCTTGACTATATCCTCATAGTGGACAAGAACTACAGGATCGTTTACAACACTAGATATGACGCGACTCTCAATGCCAGATCAAAGGAATATGATTCTTCTGACGTATTGAACAAGTATTACTTTGATGTATATCCCAAACTCAATCGGGAGGAATCATCTGTGGTACGCTGTATAGAGACCAAACAGATAGTTATCATGAAGCATCAGGTCTACTACGACTATCTGGGAAGAAGGTTTGAGACCAATAACGTTACCTTTCCTCTCATGAGAAGAGGCGACCTGGTAGCGGTGGTGGAGCTTGCCATGGACGCGGACGAGACCGGCATTCCGGAAGGTGCTTCCAGCAGGAAGTTCGATGAGTTCGTACTTCGACTTCAGAAGGAGGCTGGTCTTATTACCTTCGAGACCATTCTCACCCAGGACGAGCGCATGAAGAAGGCTATAGAGCAGGCGAAATTTCTTTCCACGGTTCCGAATCCCGTGCTGATCTACGGCGAGACCGGTACCGGCAAAGAGCTCTTCGCCCAGAGCATGATAACCCATTCAGGAGTTCCCAGAGAGAAGGTAGTGATCCAGAACTGTGCCGCAGTACCGGACAATCTCATGGAGTCCATGCTTTTTGGAACGGTGAGAGGTGTTTATACCGGCGCCGAGAACCGCCGTGGGCTCTTCGAGGAAGCCGATGGGGGAGTTATTTTCCTGGACGAGGTGAGCGCTATTCCCTATACCGTTCAAGCTAAGCTTTTGAGGGTCATTCAGGATGGCACATTCAGACCTCTTGGAGCGTCTCATGACAAGCATGTTAACGTCAAGATCATAGCTGCCATGAACGTGGAGCCCATGAAAGCCATCGAAGAGGGCACCTTCAGGGCAGACTTGTTCTACAGATTTTCTTCTGGTTTCATCAGCCTGCTGCCACTTAGAGAGAGAAAAGAGGACATCCGACTCTTCATCAAGTACTATGTGGACTATTTTTCACAGGTATACAGCAAAAGATTCTCATCCCTTGATAAAAGGGTAGTGGATCTTTTCATGGATTACAGCTGGGAAGGAAACGTGCGTGAGCTGAGAAACATCATAGAGTCCATGGCAGTGGCGGCCAAGGATGAAGACGTCCTTGGCATGGATAAACTCCCGGACTATTTCCTTTCAAGAGCTGCCGGAAGGAAGGAGATAGAAGATGCTGAAGATGCAAAAAACTCCGAGCCGCAACCTAAACGACTGACCTACCATGACATGATGGATTACTACGAAGAAAAGATCATCAGGAACGCTCTTGAAGAAGCCGGCGGTAACATTTCCAAGGCCGGAGAGATCCTGGATATCCCCAGGGAGACCTTGAGATACAGGATAAAAAAACTGGGCATATGATGCACGAATGGTGACAAATATTTTTAGTAAACGACAGAAAGCTGGCGGTGAATTTTGACCGATCAGCTTTTTTTCGTAGCTCAATTGATACTCCGAAGTCCCTCAAAGCCTTGTGTATCAACGCTTTAGTGGTTTAAAGAACAAAATGGCACGATAGTTGCTATTAATAATAGTAACTATAAAAATGCGTTCTAAATAGGACGCAAGAAAGGAGAAATATATGGAAACTGTAGGTATTATATCATTACTTCCTATCATAATTGCGCTGATCTTGTCCTTCTGGACAAAAGACGCTCTGCTTTCATTATTAGTAGGCTGCCTTATCGGTGTAGTTATCCAGAATCAGAGCATAGATATTTTCAGAGGACTTTCTCTTCTGTTGCAGGATGCTTTGGGAAATGCAGACTTTATCTGGGTACTTGCCATTGAGGTATTCATCGGTATTTTGGTCGCTTTCTTTATGAAGTCCGGAGCTATTCAAGCATTTGTCGACTGGATAAACGGAAAGAAATTATCAAAGAGAGGAACTGAGATCATGGCATACTTGCTTGGTATCTTCATCTTCTTCTCAGATTACTTCTCACCCCTGTACGTTGGTAACGTTATGAGACCGCTTACGGATAATGCTAAGACCTCTCGTGAGTATCTTGCATTCGTCTGCGACTGCACATCTGCACCTATCTGCTGCCTTATTCCCTTCACATCATGGGGCGTATATGTAGCAGGTCTTGTTGTTGGTGTCGGCGCTATTGCTGATGCTACCATGGGTCAGGCAGCCGTAGTAGGCGCATTCAAGTTCAACTTCTATTGCTGGGCTATCCTTATCATTAACGGGCTTCTTGCTGTGGGTATCATCCCTCACTTCGGCCCCATGAAGAAGGCTCAGAAGAGAGCTCTTGAAACAGGTCAGGTCTATGCTGAGGGATCCAATCCTCTGCTTTCCGGAGAATTGGATATGATCAAACCCAACGAAGGCATCAAACCCAATCTGTTCATTGACTTCGTAATGCCCGCTATCATCATTATCGGCGTTACCGTAGGAACCTATATCGTTCTCGGTTCCGCAAGAACACTGGAAGCATTCATCTGTGCTGTAATTTATCAGTTCGTTGTAATGTGGATCACAAAGAAAGCTAAAGTTAAGGAGATGATGGATACAGCCGTTCTTGGTATCAAGGCTGTTATGGCAGCTATACTTATCCTGGCAATGGCATACTGCATCAACTCCATCACCAAGGGATTAGGTGCACCTGCATACCTTATCAGTATCACAGAATCTTGGATGACACCGTTCTGGCTTCTGACCATCACCTTCATCCTTTGCGCACTGATCTCCTTCCTTACAGGTTCATCCTGGGGAACATATGCTATCATGCTTCCTATCTGCTTACCTCTGGCATTCAACCTCACAGGAGGAGAGATGGGAGCTGTAGTATACGCTGCTATCGCTGCAGTAATGGGC
>JAFPXY010000057.1 GCA_017394515.1 Bacillota bacterium
AAGCAGTTCAACGCAAGGACTCAGGATCAGCCCGGTATGGTAATCCCTGTAGTTATCACAGTTTATGCTGACAGATCTTTCAGCTTCGTCACCAAGACACCGCCGGCAGCAGTACTTCTTAAGAAGGCCGCAGGAATCGATTCCGCTTCCGGAGAGCCCAATAAGAAAAAGGTTGCTACCATTACACGCGCTCAGGCTGAAGAGATCGCAAAAACCAAGATGCCTGACCTTAACGCAGCAAGCCTTGAAGCAGCAACAAGCATGATCATGGGAACTGCCAGATCAATGGGCGTCGTAGTAGAAGACTAATTTAAGATGGGAGACTTCAGATAAGGAGTCGCTAAAACCACAAGGAGGTAATTGAAATGCCAAAGAGAGGCAAAACTTACAAGGCTGCTCTTGAAAAATTTGACAAGACACAGCAGTATGACATCGCAGAAGCACTCACAAACGTATGTGAGACAGCTAGAGCAAAGTTTGATGAGACCGTAGAAGTACACATCAAGCTCGGAGTAGACGGAAGACACGCTGACCAGCAGGTTAGAGGAGCTGTCGTTCTGCCTAACGGAACAGGTAAAACCAAGAGAGTCCTCGTATTCGCCAAGGGACCTAAGGCTCAGGAAGCAGAAGCAGCTGGTGCTGATTATGTAGGAGCTGAGGAAATGGCTCAGAGGATCCAGCAGGAAAACTGGTTTGACTTTGACGTAGTAGTTGCTACACCTGATATGATGGGTGTTGTAGGAAGACTCGGTAGGATCCTCGGACCTAAGGGACTTATGCCTAACCCCAAGTCTGGTACAGTAACCATGGACGTTACCAAGGCTCTCCAGGAGATCAAAGCAGGTAAAGTTGAGTACAGACTTGACAAGCAGAACATCATCCACGTTCCTGTAGGTAAGGTTTCCTTCGGACCCGAAAAGCTTCAGCAGAACTTCAACACACTTCTCGAAGCAGTAGTAAAGGCTAAGCCCGCTGCAGCTAAGGGACAGTACTTAAGAAGCGTTACCGTGGCAAGCACCATGGGCCCTGGAGTGAAGGTAAATCCTGCTCTTATCCAGTTCTAATCAAAAGAAACTAAAAATCGAAAACTAACCGAAGACAGCAGGTGCTTAAAAGCTTAATTTCCTGCCGAGGTACAATATAAAAATATTGGCCTCGCTTTGCGAGGCTTTTTTATGGAGTACCAACCATTATTCGCGGCGCGTTTTTTGCGAAGCGAAAGAAAGGAGAATGATTAATGTCAGTAGAAGCTAAACAGGCTAAACAAGTCATCATTGACGAAATCAAAGCAAAGTTAGACGGAGCTCAGTCAGCAGTTGTTATCGACTACATGGGAACTACAGTTGCTCAGGCCGATGAAATGAGAAAGAAACTGAGAGAAGCTAACGTAGATTACACTGTATATAAGAACACTCTCATCAAGAGAGCTATCGAAGGAACTGAATTCGCTTCCTTAGCAGAGGTACTTGACGGACCTTCCGCCATCGCTATCTCCAAGGAAGATGCTACAGCTCCTGCAAGAGTACTCAAGGAAGTTATGGATTCCTTCAAGAAGATGGAATTCAAGGCCGGTGTTGTTGAAGGAACTTTCTTCGATAACGAAGGTATCAAGGAAATCGCAAACATTCCTAACAGAGACATCCTCATTGCAAAGTTCATGGGTTCCATCCAGAGCCCTGTATCCAAGTTCGTAAGAACCGTTCAGGCTATTGCAGACGACAGAGCAGAAGCTTAATAGCCGCTTAAAATCAAAATCAAGATCTAATTACAAATAATAAGAAAGGATAATAATCATGAATAAAGAACAGATCATCGAAGCTATAAAGAATATGACAGTTTTAGAGCTTAACGAACTCGTTAAGGCTTGTGAAGAAGAATTCGGCGTATCCGCAGCAGCACCTGTAGCAGTAGCTGGAGCAGCAGCTGGTCCTGTAGAAGAAGAGCAGACTGAATTCACCGTAGTACTCAACAACCACGGTTCCGAAAAGATCAAGGTTATCAAGGCCGTTAGAGAAATCACCGGACTTGGCCTCAAGGAAGCTAAGGAACTTGTTGACGGAGCTCCTTCCAACGTTAAGGAAGGCGTTGAAAAGGCAGAGGCAGAGGCTATCAAGGCTCAGCTCGAAGCTGTTGGCGCAGAAGTTGTTCTTAAATAATTACGCATAGGCGGGCCCAGTGCTCGTCGCGAATAACGGCAACAAATCGAAGACGTTTCTCTTGGGCGGATCGCTACAAAATTACGCGATCCGCGACCAATCGAAGCGTCTTTTTCTTTGGCCGTTATTCTCGCTCCTCGCAAAGGCCCGCTAGCGCAATTATTTAAGAACTGCGGGGTTCCTCACGAAGGCATGGACGAAGAATTATTTAAGAACTGCGGGGCATTGAAATGATTATTGGGTTTGTGGTATAATTAATTATTAATTAAGTGTTTGAAGGGCAGAGGCCCGTATAGATCCATGAAGAAGAAAGTTTTTGACATCTTACAAATAGGTGACAGTGGCAACAAGCCAAGCCTCATATTCGACTATGTGCTCATGGCGAATATCATCGCTAATATTTTGGTGGTGGTGCTGGAGACCTTTGAGGAACTTAGTGCGTATTCGACACTTTTCAGAGTGGTTGAGATCGTGACGACGATATTTTTCATCGTGGAATATATACTTAGGCTCTGGACTGCGGATCTTTTGTACCCGGATCAGTCCATGGGGAAAGCCATGAGATCTTTTGCGCTGTCCTTCGATGGCCTGGTCTGCCTGTTCACCATAATCCCGGTGTTCTTCTTCTCGGGAATGGTCGTGTTCAGAATGCTGAGGGTAGTGAGGATACTGCATCTTTTCAGGATCAACAAGAAGTACGACTCCTTCAACGTCATCGCGTCCGTCATAAAGGAGAAGAGCAAGCAGATCCTGTCATCGCTTTTCATCATCTTCGTGCTGATGCTGGCGGGCTCCATCTGCATGTACAATGCGGAGCATGCCGCGCAGCCTGAGGTATTTAAGAATGCTTTCACCGGATTCTGGTGGAGCGTGACCACCATACTTACCATCGGCTACGGTGATATCTATCCGGTAACAACCGTCGGTACCATCCTGGCGACGATACTTTCCTTCTTGGGAGTCGGAGCTGTGGCAATCCCAACCGGTATCATAAGTGCCGGCTTCGTTGAACGTTTCTCAAGAGATGCTAACGAGACCAAGGAGTTCACTGACGTAGGCCACATCGGCGAGATCTATATCGATGAGGACAGCGAGCTCCTGTACAAGACCATCGACGAGATCCAGAAGGAATACAACATGATGGTATATCTGGTGATCCGCGACGATCTGTCCATCCTGGCGGAGCGTAGCCTGCAGGTCTACGAGGGGGATATTCTGGTGACCAAATCGGATAAAATCGTAAAAGAACTTTAACGCATATAAAAGGCTTGAGCTGAGAGCAGAAATCTGCTCTCAATTTTTTTGCGCAAAAATCAAAAAAACCTCTTGCTTTCTTGACCGACTTGATATATACTATTAAACTGCCATAAAAATTAAAGTGCCGTCTTGTGCCCTTTGTATTAGAGTGCGCAAAAATGGGGGCGTAGTTAAATTATTAAGGAGTGATAAAATATGCCAAGACCTATAAAAGTAGGTAGAAAAGAGCGTATGACTTTTGCGAAGATCAATGAAGTCTGCGAGATGCCTAACCTGATTCAGATCCAAACTGATTCATACAAGTGGTTTATCGAAGAAGGTCTCAGGGAAGTGTTTGATGACATTTCTCCTATTAAGGATTATGCCAACAATCTTGTCCTTGAGTTCATTGATTACTCTCTTTCCGACAAACCGAAGTATCCAAAGGAAGAATGCAAAGAAAGAGATGTTACTTATGCAGCTCCGCTCAAAGTAAGAGTAAGACTTATAAACAGAGAGACCGGAGAGGTAAAGGAACAGGAAGTATTTATGGGAGATTTCCCTCTCATGACCGAAAGAGGTACCTTTATCTATAACGGTGCAGAACGTGTAGTTGTTACCCAGCTGGTACGTTCGCCCGGCCCTTACTATGAGGTGACCGTTGATAAATCAAACACCAAGCTGTTCTCCACTCAGATCATACCTAACAGAGGCGCATGGATCGAGTATGAGACCGACTCCAACGAAGTTCTTTCCGTAAGAGTTGACCGTACCCGTAAGCAGCCTGTGACCACTCTTCTTAGAGCTTTAGGATTTGGTTCTGATGAAGAGATCATCAGCATCTTTGGTGAAGACCCTCGTTTGCTCAAGACACTCGAAAAGGACACTGCTACCAACTATGAGGAAGGTATCAAGGAGATCTATAAGAAGATCAGACCCGCTGAACCTCCGACACTGGAAAGCGCAAGGGCAGCTCTGAACTCCATGTTCTTTGATCCCAAGCGTTATGACCTCGCCAAGGTAGGTAGGTATAAATATAATAAGAAGCTGGGTCTTTCAAACAGACTTCCCGGCGTCGAAGTGGCTGAGGATGTAATCAATCCTGAGACCGGCGAGATCATGGCTGAAGCAGGCACCGTCATCGACCGTGACCTGGCATTTACCATCGAAAATGCAGGTGTGGAATACGTTATGGCATATTCCAAGGATAAGGAGAAGGAAGGTCAGATCACCAAGGTTATCGGATCCATGTTCGTTGACGTGAAGACCTTCATCAATGAGTATGCTCCCCAGTTCAAGAACGTTGATATCGATGCTCTTAAGATCACAGATAAGGCTTTCTGCCCTGTGCTCCGCGAGATCATCGAGAAGGCTGAAGACGAAGAGATGTTCGCTGAGATGCTCGTAGACAGAAAGAATGAACTTTCACCTAAGCACATCATCACCGAAGATATCATCGCTTCCATCAGCTATCTGATCAACCTGAACTATGGCATCGGTAACGTAGACGACATCGACCATCTTGGCAACCGTCGTTTAAGAACCGTTGGAGAGCTTCTCCAGAACCAGTTCAGAATCGGTCTCACCAGAATGGAGAGGGTAGTCAAGGAAAGAATGACCACCCAGGACATCGATGTGACCACACCTCAGGCTCTCATGAATATCAGACCTGTAACCGCGGCTATCAAGGAGTTCTTCGGTTCATCACAGCTTTCACAGTTCATGGACCAGAACAATCCTCTTGCGGAGCTCACTCACATGAGAAGACTTTCCGCTCTGGGCCCCGGCGGTCTGTCAAGAGAGAGAGCAGGATTCGAAGTTCGTGACGTTCACCACTCTCACTACGGCAGAATGTGCCCTATCGAGACTCCTGAAGGTCCTAACATCGGACTTATCGGATCCCTCACCACCTATGGTATCATCAACAAGTACGGCTTCATCGAAACCCCTTACAGGATCGTAAGAGACGGAGTCGTAACAGATGAGATCAAATACATCACCGCTGATGAAGAGGAAATGGCAGTCATCGCACAGGCCAACGAACCTCTTGATTCAGAGGGACATTTCATAAACGCCAAGGTAGCTTCACGTATCGAGCACGGCGAAATCGCTCTGGCTGCTCGTGAAGAAGTAGACTACATGGACGTTTCACCTAAGCAGGTAGTATCCGTAGCTACAGCTATGATTCCTTTCCTGGAGAACGACGACGCTAACCGTGCCCTCATGGGTTCCAACATGCAGCGTCAGGCAGTACCTCTCCTCGTTACCGAAGCTCCTATGGTAGGAACCGGTATGGAGTACAAGGCTGCTCGTGACTCCGGAGTAGTGATCCTCGCAAAGAACGCCGGCACCGTCGAGTTCGTAGACGCAGACACTATCTACATCAGAAGAGATTCCGACAATGAACTTGATCAGTATGATCTCTTAAAGTTCAAGCGCTCCAACCAGGGTACCTGTGTAAACCAGAGACCTATCGTCTCCCACGGTGAGCACATCGAGGAAGGCGAAGTCATCGCTGACGGTCCTTCCACAGACCTGGGCGAGATCGCTCTCGGAAAGAACCTCCTCATCGCCTTCATGACATGGGAAGGTTACAACTACGAAGACGCTATCGTCTTAAATGAGAGACTTCTTATGGAAGATGTACTCACATCTATCCATATTGAAGAATATGAATCTGAAGCCAGAGATACCAAGCTCGGTGCAGAAGAGATCACAAGAGACATTCCTAACGTAGGCGAGGATGCTTTGAAGGATCTCGACGAGGATGGTATCATCAGAATCGGTGCGGAAGTTGACTCCACCGACATTCTGGTAGGTAAGGTTACTCCTAAGGGAGAGACCGAGCTCACCTCTGAAGAGAGACTCTTAAGAGCCATCTTCGGTGAAAAGGCAAGGGAAGTAAGAGATACTTCCTTAAGAGTGCCTCACGGTGAGACCGGTATCGTTGTCGACGTTAAGGTATTCACCAGAGAAAATGGCGACGAACTACCTCCGGGAGTAAACAAACTTGTGCGCGTATATATCGCCACCAAGAGAAAGATCAACGTAGGAGACAAGATGTCCGGCCGTCACGGTAACAAGGGCGTTATCTCCAGGATCCTTCCTGAAGAGGACATGCCGTTCCTTGAGAATGGCCAGGCTCTCCAGGTAATGCTCAACCCTCTGGGCGTACCTTCCCGTATGAACGTTGGACAGGTACTGGAGGTTCATCTGGGCCTTGCCTGCAAGAAGAAGGGCTGGTACATCGCAACTCCTGTATTCGACGGAGCAGTCGAGAAGGACATCCTTGAACTTCTGGACGAGACCGGATATCCAAAGGATGGTAAGCTCAGACTTAGAGACGGACGTACAGGCGAATATTTTGATAATCCTGTAACCGTCGGCTACATGTACATGCTGAAGCTCCACCATCTGGTAGACGACAAGATCCACGCCCGTTCCACCGGCCCGTACTCCCTTGTAACTCAGCAGCCTTTAGGAGGTAAAGCTCAGTTCGGAGGACAGCGTTTCGGAGAAATGGAAGTTTGGGCCCTGGAAGCATACGGCGCCGCCTATACTTTGCAGGAGATCCTGACCGTCAAGTCCGACGATATCATCGGCCGTGTTAAGACCTATGAAGCTATCGTCAAGGGAGAAAACATCCCTACACCCGGCATCCCTGAGTCCTTTAAGGTACTCATCAAGGAGATGCAGGCTCTGGCTCTTGATGTCAGAGTATTGTCCGAGGACAATGTAGAAATCGATATGAAGGAAACTTCCGATTATGAGGGCGATACCTCAGAAGTCGAAGAGGTCATGGATGCCAAGACCACCAGGGAATCTGACGATGAGATCTTCAGCGCCGGATACACCGAAGAAAAGGATCCTGATGAAGAAGTTTCAATGTTTGGAGGGGAGGCAGAAATTTAATGAATAACCAGAACGTAGATAAGGATTATGAATTAAACAATTTCGAATCCATTCAAATAAGCCTTGCTTCACCTGATAAGATCCTTGAGTGGTCCTATGGTGAGGTCACCAAGCCTGAGACCATCAACTACAGAACTCTTAAGCCCGAGAGGGACGGTCTTTTCTGTGAAAGGATCTTCGGACCCATGAAGGACTGGGAGTGCCACTGCGGTAAGTACAAAAGAATCAGATACAAGGGTATCATCTGCGACCGCTGCGGAGTTGAGGTTACAAAGGCTAAGGTAAGACGTGAGAGAATGGGCCACATCAAGCTGGCCGCTCCGGTTTCACACATCTGGTATTTCAAGGGCACACCTTCCAGAATGGGACTTTGCCTTGATATTACCCCCAGAAACCTGGAGAGAGTTCTTTACTTCGCTTCATATATCGTAACAGATCCCGGCGATACCAATCTGGCATATAAGCAGATCCTTTCCGAAAGCGAATATCGTGAGGCAAAGGAAGTTTATGGCTCAAGATTCAAGGCCGGCATGGGTGCAGAAGCTGTTAGAAAGCTCCTCGAAGACATCGATCTTGATGAACTTTCAGAGGATCTCAGAGCTAAGCTCAAAGATGCTACCGGTCAGAAGAAACTCAGAATCGGCAGACGTCTTGAGGTAATCGAGGCTCTCAGAATGTCCGGTAACCGTCCTGAATGGATGGTACTGACTGTGATCCCCGTCATTCCACCTGACATCAGACCTATGGTGCAGCTGGATGGTGGCAGATTCGCCACATCGGATTTAAACGATCTGTACAGACGTGTAATCAACAGAAACAACCGTCTCAACAGACTTCTGGAACTGGGCGCTCCTGACATTATCGTCAGAAACGAGAAGCGTATGCTCCAGGAGGCAGTTGACTCACTCATCGATAACGGAAGACGCGGCAGAGCTGTTACAGGCCCTGGTTCCAGAGCTCTTAAGTCCTTATCCGACATGCTTAAAGGTAAGCAGGGAAGATTCAGACAGAACCTCTTAGGTAAGCGTGTAGACTACTCCGGCCGTTCCGTAATCGTTGTAGGTCCTGAGCTCAAGTTCTATCAGTGCGGTCTTCCTAAGAAGATGGCTCTGGAACTCTTCAAGCCCTTCATCATGAAGGAGCTCGTAGAGCAGGGATATTCACATAACATCAAGCAGGCCAAGAGAATGGTAGAGAAGGTTCGTCCTGAAGTTTGGGACGTTCTGGAAGGCGTTATCAAGGAGCATCCTGTAATGCTCAACCGTGCACCTACTCTGCACAGACTCGGTATCCAGGCCTTTGAGCCAGTCCTCGTTGAAGGTAAAGCTATCAAGCTTCACCCGCTGGTATGTACCGCATTCAACGCTGACTTCGACGGAGACCAGATGGCTGTTCACGTACCTCTTTCAGTAGAGGCTCAGGCTGAGGCTAGATTCCTCATGCTCTCCGTGAACAACATCCTCGCTCCTAAGGATGGTTCACCTATCACCACACCTACCCAGGATATGATCCTCGGTGCATATTATCTGACATACCCCGGCGTCATGAGAATGACTGACGCCAACGGTAAGGTACATGAGAAGCTGGATGACTTCAAGGAACACGATGACGGTTTCGTCAGAGTTCCCGAAAAGGGCGACGGCAAGGTCTTCACAGACATGGACGAAATGCTCATGGCATATCAGACCGGTTCCGTACACATCCACGCCAGAGTTAAGGTAAGGATCCCCGATGCAGAAGGACTCCACGGCGAAAGCATTGTAGAATCCACTGTAGGTAGATTCATCTACAACCAGGGAATCCCTCAGGATCTGGGCTTCGTCGATAGAGAAGCTGATCCTTTCGGACTTGAAGTAGACTTCCTCTGCGGCAAGAAAGAACTGGGTAAGATCATCGACAAGTGCTTCAAAAAACATGGAAACACCGGTACAGTCCTCATGCTGGACTATATCAAGTCCATGGGATACAAGTATTCCACCAAGGCTGCAGTTACCATCTCCGTTGCAGACATGGAGATCCCCGAAGAAAAGGGCGACATCGTAGCAGCAGCTGAGACAAAGGTAGATAAGTACGAGAGAGCTTTCAGAGCAGGTCTCATTTCCAACCAGGAAAGATACGAAAAGGTAGTAGAGATCTGGAACGCAGCTACAGATGAAGTTGCTGATGCTCTTATGGACAGCCTTGCTCCTCTTAACAACCTGCAGATCATGGCCCACTCCGGTGCCCGTGGTTCCAAGAACCAGATCCGTCAGGTAGGAGGTATGCGTGGACTTATGGCTAACGCTACAGGTAAGACCGTAGAGGTTCCTATCAAGTCCAACTTCCGTGAAGGTCTTTCCATTCTGGAATACTTCATTTCATCCAACGGTGCTCGTAAGGGTCTGGCTGATACCGCCCTTCGTACCGCTGACTCAGGTTACCTTACAAGACGTCTCGTAGACGTATCTCACAACGTTATCGTTAGAGAATACGACTGCGGCACTGACGAAGGTGTAGAGGTACAGGAATTCAAGGACGGTAAGGAGACCATCGAACCTCTGGTTCAGAGAATCACCGGAAGAACCGCTCTTGTAGACATAGTAGATCCTAACACCGGAGAGGTCATCGTAGAGCAGAACGAAGAGATCCTTGAGGCTGACGCTGAAAAGATCAAGAATGCAGGAATCACTTCCGTAGCTATTCGTTCAGTCATGACATGCCACTCCAAGACAGGTATCTGCGCTAAGTGCTACGGCAGAAACCTTGCAACAGGTGAAGAAGTAAACATCGGTGAATCCGTAGGTATCATCGCGGCTCAGTCCATCGGTGAACCCGGTACACAGCTCACCATGAGAACCTTCCACTCCGGCGGTGTTGCCGGCGGAGATATCACCCAGGGTCTTCCTAGAGTTGAGGAGCTTTTCGAAGCTCGTAAGCCTAAGGGACTTGCAGAGATCTGCGAGGGTGACGGCGAAGTCGTATCCATCGAAGCAAGACAGGACAACAAGACCGAAGTTATCGTAAAGGAAGCTGATCAGGACAGAACCTACGTCGTACCTTACGGCGCAAGGATCAACGTCAAGGTTGGTGAAAAGGTATACGCTGGTCAGAACATCACCAGAGGTCCTCTGGATCCTCATGATATCCTGAGACTGAATGGTGTTGAAGGCGTTTACCAGTACCTCCTTAAGGAAGTACAGCGTGTATATAAGCTCCAGGGTGTAGATATCAACGATAAGCACATCGAAGTTATCGTAAGCCAGATGCTTTCCAAGTATAAGGTGGAAGACTCCGGAGATACATCACTTCTTCCCGGATCCCTTTACAACAAGTTCGAGATCGAAGAAGCCAATAACGAAGCACTTGCTAAGGGCGGAGAACCTGCAGAGTTCAAGATCACTCTTCAGGGTATCACCAAGGCAGCTCTGGCTACAGGCTCCTTCCTGTCAGCAGCATCCTTCCAGGAGACCACCAAGGTCCTGACCGATGCAGCTATCAAGGGTAAGAACGACAAGCTTGTAGGACTCAAGGAGAACGTCATCATCGGTAAGCTCATTCCTGCCGGAACCGGCATGAAGAGATACAGAAATATCACTCTGGACTACGGAGTAAATGCTGAGATCATGGAAAACTATGAGAGAGAGCAGGAACTCAAGAGACGTGAAGAAGAGGCCAGACTTGCCATGGCGGATTCCGCTGAGGATGATATGGATGAAACTGAAATGATGGAAGATACTCCTGAAGTTCAGGACGAGGTTGAAGCGGTCGAAGAGATCGTTGAACTCGACTAAAAAATATTCAATGCAAAGCCTGAGAGTTTTGCATTGACACGACCACATAAGATGTGGTAAAATGTATTTTGCTTTTGAGCCATAAGGCCTAAGGGTTATCCTTAGGTCTATTGGCTTGAAAAAGATAAAATATCTTTCGAAGAAAGGAGAAAAAGATGCCTACTATTAATCAGTTAGTACGCGAAGGAAGAACAAGTGCTGTTAAGAAGTCCACAGCTCCTGCTCTTAACAAGGGAATGAACTCTCTTAGAAGAGTTGCTACCAACACACATTCCCCTCAGAAGAGAGGCGTTTGCACTTCTGTTAAGACTGTAACTCCTAAGAAGCCTAATTCAGCTCTTAGAAAGGTTGCCAGAGTCAGACTCACCAACGGAATCGAAGTAACCGCTTACATTCCCGGAATCGGACACAACCTTCAGGAACACAGTGTAGTTCTTATCAGAGGCGGCCGTGTTAAGGATCTCCCCGGTGTTAGATATCACATCATCAGAGGAACCCTTGATACCGCAGGTGTTGCCAACAGACTTCAGGCTCGTTCCAAGTACGGCGCCAAGAGACCTAAGGTAAAGAAATAATTTTTTGCTTTAGCAATGGGTAGAGCATTCTTTTGATATAAAGAGCGCTCACGGGAATTCCCGAGTACCCCAGTAAGAACCGAGACAGCAAAACAATTGCGTGCTGACCTCGGAGTAATCCCAGGCACGACCCTGGGGTGAAGAAAGTGCAATTGATAAACTATATTTTGCAGACAGCTCTGTACTAGATAAGACAGACTCAGAGCTATCAGACTAGGAGGGAAGAGAAGTGCCAAGAAAAGGTAATGTTCCAAAGAGAGAAGTACTTCCTGATCCTGTATACGGAAGCGTTGTTGTAGCTAAGCTCATCAACTCCATCATGCTCGATGGTAAGAAGGGTACCGCTCAGCAGATCGTTTACTCCGCTTTCGACAGAATCGAAAAGGCTACCGGAGAGGATCCCATGGAAGTATTCAATAAGGCAATGAACAACATCATGCCTGTATTGGAAGTAAAAGCAAAGAGAATCGGTGGTGCAAACTACCAGGTTCCTGTAGAAGTTAGACCTGAAAGAAGACAGACTTTAGGTCTCAGATGGCTTACTAAGTACACAAGACTTAGAGGCGAAAGAACAATGGCAGAAAGACTTGCTAAAGAATTAATGGATGCTGCTAACAACACTGGAGCTTCCGTTAAGAAGAAAGAAGACACCCACAAGATGGCAGAAGCTAACAAGGCTTTCGCACATTTCAGATGGTAGGTGTAACCGATGGCAAGACAATTTCCGCTTGAAAGAACTAGAAATATCGGTATCATGGCTCACATCGATGCCGGTAAGACTACCACAACAGAAAGAATCCTGTTCTACACCGGAAGGACTCATAAGATCGGCGAGACTCATGATGGAGCAGCCACTATGGACTGGATGGTACAGGAGCAGGAGAGAGGTATCACCATCACTTCCGCAGCTACAACTGCACAGTGGAAGGATACCAGGATCAACATCATCGACACCCCGGGCCACGTAGACTTTACAGTAGAAGTTGAGAGATCTTTAAGAGTTCTTGACGGTGCGGTTACAGTTCTTTGCGCAAAGGGCGGTGTTGAACCTCAGTCCGAGACCGTTTGGAGACAGGCTGAAAAGTATGGCGTTCCCAGAATGATCTTCGTCAACAAGATGGACATCATGGGCGCTGACTTCTTCCATGTTTATGACATGGTAAAGGACAGACTTAAGGCTAATGCTGTACCTGTACAGCTTCCTATCGGCAAGGAAGATACCTTCGTAGGTATCATCGACCTCATCACCATGAAGGCCGAGATCTATGAGGATGACCTTGGTAAGGTGTTCGACGTTGTCGACATCCCTGAGGACATGATGGGCCTGGCAGAGGAATGGAGAGAGAAACTCATCGAATCCGTAGCGGAGACCGATGAGGAGCTCATGATGAAGTTCCTTGAGGGTGAAGAACTCACCATAGAAGAGATCAAGAATACCATCAGAAAAGAGACCATCGCATGCCGTATGGTACCCATGTTCTGTGGATCAGCCTACAGAAACAAGGGCGTTCAGATGATGCTGGACGGCGTTGTAGACTATATGCCTTCTCCTCTTGACATCCCTGCTATCAAGGGTATTAACCCTGATACTGAGAAGGAAGAGGAAAGACATGCAGATGACAACGGTCCTTTTGCTGCACTGGCATTCAAGATCGTAGCAGACCCCTTCGTTGGTAAACTTGCATACTTCAGAGTATACTCCGGCGTTCTGGAGACTGGTTCCTACGTGTACAACAGCACAAAGGGCAAGAAGGAAAGAATCGGAAGAATACTTCAGATGCATGCCAACAAGCGTGAAGAGATCGAAAAGGTTTATTCAGGAGATATCGCTGCTGCAGTAGGACTTAAGGTCACTACAACAGGAGATACTCTCTGCGATGAGAAGAAGGAGATTATCCTTGAATCCATGGACTTCCCTGAGCCCGTTATCGAGATCGCCATCGAACCTAAGACCAAAGCAGGTCAGGAAAAGATGGGCATCGCTCTCGCTAAGCTCGCTGAGGAAGACCCCACATTCAAGACCTACACCAACCCCGATACCGGTCAAACCATTATCGCAGGTATGGGAGAACTTCATCTTGAAATCATCGTTGACAGACTGCTTCGTGAATTCAAGGTTGAAGCTAACGTAGGTAAGCCTCAGGTTTCCTACAAGGAGACCATCACATCCAACGCAGATGTGGATCACAAGTATTCCAAGCAGACCGGTGGACACGGCCAGTATGGTCATGTTAAGATCAAGGTATATCCTAGAGAACCGGGTGCTGGTTTCGAATTTAAGAACTCCATCGTAGGCGGTGCTATTCCTAAGGAATACATCCCTAAGATTGAAGAAGGTATCATCGAAGCAATGGGTAACGGCCCTATCGCCGGATATCAGGTGGTAGACTGCGGAGTAGAACTTTATGATGGTTCTTACCATGAAGTCGACTCTTCAGATATGGCCTTCAAGATCGCTGCATCCATGGCATTCCGTGAAGCAGCTAAGAAGGCATCCCCTGTACTCCTCGAACCTGTATTCAAGGTAGAAGTAACAGTTCCTGAAGAATACATGGGCGACGTTATCGGAGACATCTCACAGAGAAGAGGCAGAATCGAAGGAACCGACATGAACAACGGTGCAGTAGCAGTACGCGCCTTCGTACCTCTGTCAGAAATGTTCGGATACGCTACAGATCTGAGATCCAAGACCCAGGGCAGAGGCGTATACGTAATGCAGATGGATCACTTCGAAAAGTTACCTGATAACTTAGTGGATAAAATCAACAAGTAATTTATAAGGAGAAAAACAATGGCAAAGCAGAAGTTTGAGAGAACTAAACCGCATATCAACATCGGAACCATCGGACACGTAGACCATGGTAAGACAACCTTAACAGCAGCTATCACCAAGACTCTCTTCATGAGATACGGTCTCGGCGAATTCGTAGCATTCGACGATATCGA
>JAFPXY010000058.1 GCA_017394515.1 Bacillota bacterium
ATGCTTAATACGACTGTCATATAAATCCCTCCCCTAAATGTTGAATCTATCTTTAAAAATATAGTAGTAGGAACGAGTCACATCCACCTTATCCCCATTGGACATGTGCAAAATGAACTTTTGCAAAATCGATGCCTCTATGCGGCGGATGTTCTTTATTGAAACGATGGAAGAGTTGCTGACCCTCAGGAAATCGTCGGGATCCAGCATCCGTTCCAGTGTTTTGAGCCGCTCCTTGGTGACGTAGACGCCATCCTTGGTGTGGAGCATCACATCGTGGCCGAGACTTTCGATGAAGATGATATCGTCGATGGAAATATAGAAGGTCTGCTCGTCGTTTTTTGCGGGGAGATAGTTGAGATCCATCTCCCTCCTGGTGAGGACGTATTCCGACCGATCGTCGATCTCGATATTCAGTTTGCGAAGCTCCTCCATGATGGGATCGTCACTGGAGAGCATGACTTTAAGTTTCATCTCCGTTCCTCCTGCTTCCCCTTTGATGAGTCAAGTATAGACCAGGGAAAAAGGGATTTCAAGGCTTTGGAATACCTTGCATGAATCCGTGCATAACTTGCAAAAAACTCTTGCCCGAAGGCTTGCCCCGGGGGCCAGAAGTCTTCTATAGCTTCTGTTTGAGCTCCTGGCAGTAGTCCGTTAGGAAGGCCATATTGAGCTGCTGGGCATCGCCGGCCTTCTTGAAATCGAGGCCCGTGATCTGGCCGATCTTATCCATGCGGTATCTAAGGGTGTTTTCGTGCTGATGTAGTTCAGCGGCTGCTTCCGGGAAGCTCATGCCGTGCTTCGACCAGGCTGCCAGGGTCTCCATGAGCTTGCCGTTGGATTCCAGATCGAAGTCTCTTATGGGAGTCAGGATCTTAGCGCTGTAATCATTTAAGATCTTGTTATCAGAAAGAGGGAAGACCATGCGAAGAAGCCCCAGATTCTCATAGTTTTCGGAGGGCATATGCTTCTCAGAAGCTATGAGGGAAGCATAAGCGGCCTCTTTGATGGAAAGTCCCAGCTCACCGAGATAATAGTGGGTATCGCTGATGCCGATGAAGGAATCCTGCACCTTAAGCTCCTCGCGGATGGCCTCGACTATGGCGCTGTCCTTTAAGATGGCGCGGTGCTCCCAGGAGGTGATGTAGAGAAGGCCGGTCCCAAAGGGAGCCAGTATCGCTTCCGGGATATCCAGAGGAGAGCCTGCGTAACGTCTTACGTAATCCGCAAAAGAATCTCTGCTCATGTTATTTCCCATATGGATGTAGTAGACCTTATGTTGGGTCTCAAAGGAAGGGTTGATGAGCTTGGCGTGGTCATAGACTTCCTGCTCGATGATGCCTTCCTGGGTGATGATGTCCAGCTCACGTTCGATTCGACAGGAAGAAGCCTGACGTACGATGGCGGTCTTCACGTCAAAGATGATGTCCTCGATAAAAAGGCTGCCGGGCTCCAGTACGAAGACCGGGAAGTTCTTGGCTTCCGCGTACCTTAGGACGGTCTCAGGGATCCTTAGCTTAAAGATGTCCTTGATGACCAGGCCGCTGACCCCGACGTTTATCAGATCCTTGATGGCATCCATGACCAGGTTCGGGTTGTTCCTGGCGTACATGAAGGTGGTGACCACCAGTTGATCCTTGTCGAAGTTATAGTGTTTGTACTTGCCGCTTACTTCCGGGAGGAATTCGTAGTCCAGAATGCCCATGGAGGACACGGTGCGGACCAGTCCTCCCTTCCCGCAAAGCATCTTAAGATGCTCTTTATAGGTGTTGTAAAAATCTGATACTGTGTAGTTCATGGCACTTAGTAAATGATTTATAATTTATTACAAAGAAATATTGATATAATTGCAGAATAGTTACGATAATTTGAGCAAATCTTTTGTTATATTATAAATTACTACAATAACAATTGCAATAATTTAGAAATAATTTTAATATCTCTAAAGGTTTTTTGTTGCTGGGAAGAAGACGAGGGCGTATAATGAAGGTGGAAAACAACGAGCGAACGTATTTTGCAAATAGACGATTTGACTTAATTACCACGGAGGAAGAAACATGAAGATCAAAACTTTTAAAGTAGAACAGTGGATGAACGAATGGGAAACCAAGTGCAAATATAACCTGGCAGAAACCTGCATCGACTCCCTTACCATTAAAGAACTCCTGGAGCTTGCAGGAGAAGACGTGGAGAAGTACATGATGGATCTGGCTGACACCAGACTGACTTACGGCCACATTTACGGTTCCCCTGAACTCCTTGACGGAATTGCTTCCCTCTATGAGAACGTGGGACACGATAACATCATTCCTACCCACGGAGCTATCGGCGCAAATTATCAGGTAATCAACACCCTTATAGAGCCAACGGACAACATGGTTTCCGTAATGCCTACATACCAGCAGCACTACTCAATTCCCGAGTCCATCGGAGCTGAAGTGAGACTGCTGAATCTGAACTACGAAAACAGATTCCTTCCTGACATCGACTATCTCAAGTCCATCGTGGATGAGAACACAAAGATGATCACCATCAACAACCCTAACAACCCTTCAGGTTCCTGGATCCCTCTGGACGTAATGAAGGAAATCGTAGAGATCGCAAGATCGGTTGATGCTTATGTTCTTTGTGACGAGGTTTACAGAGGAATCTCTGAGGATGGTTCTTACCTTCCTTCCATCGTAGATATCTATGAGAAAGGTATCTCTGTAGGTTCCATGTCCAAGTGCTATTCCCTGGCGGGCCTGAGACTGGGCTGGATCGTATCACGCGACCCTGAAGTTATTCACCTCTGCCGCGAGAGACGTGACTATGACACCATCAGCTGCGCAGCCATCGATGATAAGCTGGCAGCCCTTGCTCTTAAGCACAAGGATAAGATCATCGAAAGAAACAGAGCGATCTTAAATACCAACCGCCAGATCCTGGACGACTGGGTAAACGCAACTCCTGAAGTTTACTACATCAGACCCGTGGCAGGCACCACAGCTCTGGTATATTACAAGAAAGACATGCTCTCCCGCGACCTCTGCGTGGACCTTCTTAAGAAAAAGGGCGTCATGTTTACCCCCGGCGAGTGCTTCGAGATCGAGCATTCCGTTCGTATCGGTTACGCTTTCGATTCCAAACTCTTAAAAGAGGGACTGGATCTGTTTGCAGAATATCTTAAGGAGATTTAAAATGATAAGATTTGAAATGGTTACACCCGACAACTTCGAAGGCGTCATCGGCCTTAAACTCAGAGAGGACCAGATAGGTTTCCTTGAAAACAACCTTTATTCTCTGGCAGAATCCAAGGTTTTCGACTATCTGGAGCCCAGAGCCATATATAACGATGAGGAGCTTATAGGGTTTATGCTCTACTACTTCCAGCCCTACGGCGTTGTAAGACAGATGGGTCCCGGTGAGGGTTCTCATGAGATCCACTCTGATGGGCAGGACTACATTTACTTTAAAAGGCTCATGTTGGACGAGAATTTTCAGGGGCAAGGCCTCGGAAGAGCCTCCATGGAAGCCGCTGCAAAATACTTTAAAGAGGAGTATCCCTCTATCGCCTTTGTGGAGCTGATGCACTATCTGGATAACGATACAGGTTCACGGCTTTACGAGTCTTTGGGTTACAAATCAACGGGTGAAGTAAGAAGGACTTTAAGGCCCGGAGCAGAGAATGAGTATGACGAAGAACTGGTGAGAAGATACTATTATTAAATACACAAAAATGGGCGGGTCGACCCGCCTATTTATTTTGCCAATATAACTTTTGACATAGAGTGTAAATCATGCTATCATTGTAACAAGTTAAACAATACGATGTCTGTTCAGACCCCGATACTGAACGCCCAAGGCATTGGCATACGCTCTGTTAGGGCCGAGGTTTAGACCGCGGAGGAGCGCATGCCGATGCCTTGCGCACTTTTTTGGCCGGAAAAGGAGGTAAAAATGAAATTTACAGCACAGGAAGTCTTTGACGCATACGACAGGATCAAACCTTATATACCCGATACGCCGCTCTACGAGTCCGTGCATCTCGGAGAGGGTGATCGAAGATATTTCTTCAAACTGGAGTGCTTCCAGCCCGTAAAGAGCTTTAAGATAAGAGGAGCTTTGAACAAGATGCTCACTTTGACAGAAGAAGAGCGTGAGCGCGGAGTAGCCACCGTATCCTCCGGAAATCACGGATCGTCAGTAGCCTATGCAGCAAAGATGCTGGGCATAAAGAATGCTGACATCATCATCCCCGGGCCTGCGCCTAAGGCAAAGGAGGATATGATACGTTTCTTTGGTGGAAACGTCCTTCGCATGGGAAACGATTATGACGAAGCCCACGCGGAAGGCATGAAATATATAGAAGAGAAGGGTATGACATATATAGACGCTTACTACGATGACTTTAAGATCTACGGCGGTCAGGGAACCATCGCCTGCGAGATCCTGAGGCAAAACCCGGACATCGACACCATCGTAGTTCCCATGGGAGGCGGAGGCCTTTCCACGGGTATCGCCGTGGCTGCCAAAGCCATCAAGCCGGGAATCCGGGTTATCGGCGTTCAGACCGAAGCTTGCCCTGCCTTCATAAAGTCCTTTGAGGACAAGGTTTGCTACGAGGAATATCCGGTAACGGGAGATACACTTTGCGACGCCCTGGTGGGAGGAGTAGGCAGGCTGGCCTATGAGACTCTTCCCGAGTACATTGATGATATAATCGAGGTGAAGGAGACCACCATTCGCCGGGCCACAAAGCTCATGATCAAGGATGAGCGCTTCATCGCAGAAGGCGGAAGCTGCTCTACCATAGCTGCGGTCCTTGACGAGCGCGAGAGAGTAGGCGGTAAGAACATCGCCCTGGTCATCTCCGGCGGCAACATCGACGGTGACCTTATGACTGAAATTCTCACGAAATAAGGAGGCACGAAATGAGCAAAAAACTGGAAGCCGGCACCACAGCCATCGATGCATGGTAGGAACAACCTACGAGATTTGGAACAACGAACCGGGAAACATGGACGTTGTAACCAACTATACGCTGGCTCATGTTTTCGAGAATATTTATGAGGAATTGAGCGGCATGGAGGATCCCGATCTTTTGCAGGCTATTAGGGAAGAATTCGAGGAAGCAAAAAAGGACTTTTAGAGGATAATTTGGCAAATAAATCGTTTTTTATACCAAAAAAATCATATTTTTATTATTTATTTTGCTAAATTTCTATGCTATAATATTTTAGCAAAATATTTACATCTATAACATGCGGAGGTAGTTTTTATGCAAGCCAGAGATGTACTTAAGGACTTGGTAGCCATCAATACCATTGGAGATAAGTGCAATCACGAGATTATGGACTACATCGAAGCCTTTTACGACAAGCTGGGAATCAGCGTGGAGAGAAGGGCCAATGAGAAGACCGGCAAGGAAGTCCTCATTGCAAGTTACGGTAAAGATCCCGCCATGGGATTCATGGGACATACGGATACCGTGGATATCACAGACGGTTGGGTGACGGATCCCTTCGTTCTGACGGAGAAGGAAGACGGCATGCTCTACGGCCTGGGTGCCTGCGATATGAAGGGTGGCATGGCCTGCTGGATGGCAGCCATCGCGAACACCGATCTCGCTTCTTTGAGAAGAGGCTTCAAATGCTACCACACCTATGATGAAGAGATCATGTTCGAGGGAGTTTATGATTTGGTAAACGCCCATGAGAAATTCCCGCCTCACATGATCGTCGCAGAACCTACGGACTTTAAGCCCGCCATCGGAAGCAAGGGTCTCCTCGAGATCATCTTCACCTTCAAGGGAGTGACGACTCATTCCAGCACGCCCATCGAAGGCAAGAGTTCCAACAAGAACGCGGTTAGATTCTTAAATAAGATGATGGATTTCGAACTGGAACTCAGAAAGAACCGCACGGAGTTCTTTGAGATCCCTTATCCTACTATGAATATAGGAATCATCAACGGCGGTACTTCCATCAACAAGGTACCTGCAGAGACCGTCATCTATCTGGACTTCAGGATCTGCGATTCCGAGAAGGAATATCCTCTCATCAGAAAGTTCATCGACGAAGCTCTTGAAGGAGTGGATGCGTCCTATGAGATCATCAATGACATTCCATCCTTCGTCAACAAGAGCAAGCTGGTGCAGGTATATGAAGAAAAGACCGGAACTCCCGGAGCTCCTTTCTTCGGCATTACCGAAGGATCCTTCTTCCCCGGTGATAAGATCATCATAGGCCCCGGCCCCATGACTGCTCATGAAAAGAATGAGCACGTATCCATCGAGCATCTGGAGAAGACCCAGAAACTCTATGAAGAAATGCTCAAGATAGTCTGCGACTGATCGCAGCCCCAAACAAGTTAATAAAGTTCCATCAAGCTTTATTATATATTTATGATTCGTTATATTTTGTTATTATTTCGGATTTTTTAAAGGAGGGAAAAATATGAGTAATGGCCCTAAGGTGGGAGAGAAGAAGAAATTCAATCTGCCACACGTATTTATCATCTTATTCTGCATTATGATCATCTGCGCGATCGCAACCTACATCATTCCCGCTGGTACCTTCGACTACCAGGAGAATGCTGATGGAAGAAGCGTAGCAGTTCCCGGAACATGGCACGCTTATGAAAAGGGTGCTGAAGGTTCCCCTTCACCCGTAGGTCCTTTCAGACTGTTCGAGCTGGTATATGAAGGTATGTGCAATGCTGCTGATATCTCATTCCTGGTATTCATCACATACTGCTCTGTAACCTTCATCATCAAATCCGGCGCATTCGAAGGTGCTGTAGGTGCACTGCTGAAGATCTTCAAGGGCGACAGCTCCTTGATCACAATCCCTATCTTCATTGCTCTTATCGGTGCTGGTTCTTCCACAGTAGGTATGTTCGAGGAGTGGTTACCGTTCATTCCTGTATTCGCAGCCATCTATACTGGCATGGGCTATGATGCTCTTACCGGTCTGATGGTAATCGCATTCGGTGCAGGTATGGGTTACTCCGGAGCTATCATGAACCCGTTCACCGTCGGTGTTGCACAGGGTATCGCAGAAGTTCCTTACATGTCAGGCACAGGCTATCGTCTGATCTGCCACGCTGTAATGATTATTATCGCATCCATCTTCATCATCAGATATGCTATCAAGGTTAAGAAAGATCCTGAAAACTCCTATGTTTATGGAATCGAAGGCCTTGTTAGAAAAGAAGGCGAAGATGTACAGGTACACGGAGAGTTCACACTTGCTCACAAGCTGGTACTCCTTGACCTGATTGTTACCATCGTACTCGTTATCGTAGGCGTTATGAAGTGGGGTTGGTACTTCTCACAGATCTGCGCGATCTTCCTTATCATGGCTATCGTCGCTGCAATCATCATGAGATGGAACCTCCACAAAGTTGGAGATCTCCTCGTTGCTGGATTCATGGAAGCTACAACAGCTGCTATGATGATCGGTATCGCTCGTGGAGTTAAGCTCGTACTTCAGGAAGGTGGAATCATCGACACCGTAGTAAACGGAATGTCAATGCCTCTGTCCCACATGCCGCTGGCAATCTCCGCTATCTGCATGCTCATCGTACAGACAATCCTCAACTTCTTCATTCCTTCCGGCTCCGGCCAGGCAGCAGTATCCATGCCTATCATGGCACCTCTTGCTGACATCCTTGGAATGAACAGAGACGTTGCAGTACTTGCATATCAGTTCGGTGATGGTTTATCCAACATCATTTGGCCTACCGCTTTCGCAGCAGTAGTTTCCGGACTTGCTAAGGTTCCTCTTGAGAGATATTGGAAGCTTGCATTCAAGCTCTTCGGACTTCTTGTTGTTGCACAGGCAATACTCATGGCTATCGCAGTTGCTATCAACTTCGGCGGCTAATTTCAGAGGGAAGCAGATAAAATCCATCTGCAACCCTAAAGGGTTTAAACTTTAAAATTTTTCAGACGCGAATCATAAAACACAAAAGGGACCGTCTCGTTCGGAGACGGTCCCTTTACATGTCTTTTAAGTTTTATCAGAAAGCTTAACGAGAATACCCCCATTTCTCAAAGTGGAGGGATGAATCGTTCCTCATTTGCTAAAGGACGCCGGATCCGATTCTTGTGATAGCCAGAGATCCATTTCCGGAAAAAAGTTCTCTCTTTTTTCAACAACATATTGCATGATCTCCAGCTTCATGATACAATATGAAAAGAACACATGTTCGGAGGGGCGTCATGAAACGGATAAGAGGTTACAAATATCGTGCATATCCAAATATGAAACAGCAGGAGTTCTTTTTAAAGACATTCGGTTCCTGCCGTTTTGTATTTAATCACTATCTTGAAAAGAAGCAGACTCTTTGGAAGGAATGTCATAGATCTTTGAGTTATACAGATACAAGCAAAGATCTGTCACATCATCTGAAGAAGGAGAACCCATGGCTCAGGGAAACTGACAGCATCGCACTTCAGCAAACATTAAGACATCTGGATAAAGCATATGATAACTTCTTTAAGAAGTGTGGCGGATATCCGAAGTTTAAGAGTAAACGATACAGCCAGAGTTATCGTACTATGAATGTAAATGACAGCATTCGAATAAACGGTGACAGGATCAGAATACCTAAGGCTGGAGAAGTTAAGATCAAAAATACGAGGGACTTTGAAGGAAGGATCCTTTCAGCAACAGTGTCCCTCAGTTCAGGAGGAAGATACTATATAACCCTGCAGGTCGAAGAAGAGTGGGAACTTCTCACGAACAATGGAGGAGAGACAGGAATTGATGCAGGACTAAGTGTTCTGTACACCGATTCATCCGGAAATACCGTTCCGAATCCCGGGACACTTAGGAAACACGAGAAGAAGATAGCCAGACTTCAAAGAAGACTGTCAAAGAAGAAAAAGGGATCAAAGAACAGAGAGAAGGCAAGAAAGAGACTGGCGAGAGAACTGGAGAAGGTTTCAGACATCAGAAAAGACTATTTGCATAAGGTAAGCTACAGGCTGGCGAACGAGAACCAAGTCGTCTGCGCAGAAGACCTTAATGTGAAAGGAATGATGAAAAACAAGAGACTTGCAAAGTCCATCGGAGATGTGTCTTGGGGAGAGTTCTACCGTATGCTGGAATACAAGATGGCAGACCATGGAGGGAAACTGGTGAAGGTACCGAGGACATTTGCATCGAGCCAGCAGTGTTCAAGCTGCGGAAAGAAGGAACCAAAGGTAAAAGATCTGTCAGTGAGAAGATGGAAATGCTCTGCATGCGGAGCGATACATGACAGAGACGTAAATGCA
>JAFPXY010000059.1 GCA_017394515.1 Bacillota bacterium
GTCTTCCCTATCCTTTCCAGAAACAGATTCGCTATCTGTCTTCGTGGAATCGCTAAAGGCTGCAAGAAGGTCGTTTTGATGCTTAGCTATCCCAGCGACGAGGTCGGCAACCACCTGCTCGATATCGATAAGTTAGACGCCCAGGGAATCGATCCCTACAAGGACGTTCTGACCCAGGAAGAGTTTGAGGGAATGTTCGGCAAGTCAAAGCACACCTTCACTGACGTCGATTATGTTAACTATTACAAGGGCCTCATCGAAGAGGAAGGAGCAGAAGCTCAGATCATCTTCGCCAACAACCCTCGTAAGATCCTGGACTACACAGATCACGTGCTCTGTGCAGACATCCACACCAGAAACCGCACCAAGAGACTCATCAAGGAAGCAGGCGGCAAGGTCGTACTCGGAATGGACGACCTCCTGACAGCATCCGTTGACGGCTCCGGCTATAATCCGGATTTCGGTATCCTGGGCTCCAACAAGGCTACAGAAACCACTATCAAGCTCTTCCCTATCAACTGTGAAGAGTTCGTCTGCGGAGTGCAGGATGATATCAAAGCCCTCACCGGCAAGACCGTAGAAGTTATGGTCTATGGCGACGGAGCTTTCAAGGATCCTGTAGGCAAGATCTGGGAACTTGCAGACCCTGTAGTATCCCCCGGATTCACCTCAGGACTGCTGGGCCAGCCCAATGAGCTCAAGCTTAAGTACCTGGCTGATAACGACTTCGCCGAATTAAGGGGCGATGAACTCAAGGAAGCCATGATCAAGGCTATCAAAGAAAAAGATGCTGACCTCAAGGGAACCATGGCAACAGAAGGAACCACACCGAGACAGTTAACTGACCTCCTCGGATCCCTCTGCGACCTTACATCCGGTTCCGGTGACAAGGGCACACCTTTCATCTACATCCAGGGTTACTTTGATAACTACACAGATTAATCGATTCAGGCGAGCACTATAGGCGCACTGAAATCGACCCACTCTAAAAACCCCTCTCGACGCTGAGTATTGCACTCCGTTGGGAGGGGCTCTGTTTTTATTAGCTTATTCGTATCTCAGAGCGTCGATAGGATTCAGATTCGATGCCTTATATGAAGGCGCGAAACCAAAGATAACTCCCACGAGCATTGAGAAGCCGACAGCGACCAATATCGCCGGCACGCTTATGGCGACGGGTATTGCCGCTATGATCGATATTATCTTAGACAGTATCAGTCCTGCGGCTACTCCGAAGATGCCTCCGATCAGTGACAGCAGTATTGCTTCCGTGAGGAACTGCAGCAGGATGGCCTTCTTCTTGGCTCCGAGAGCTTTCTTAAGGCCTATCTCTCTGGTTCTTTCTGTTACGCTCACCATCATGATATTCATGACGCCGATACCGCCTACGAGGAGCGATATGGATGCAATACCGATAAGCATGGCGTTGGTGGATGCTGTCAGACTCTGAAGCTGCGCAGCCTGATCCGTAAGGTCGACCGCCTTGTAGGATATGTTCATCCCTTCCGGCAGTTTAAGAGTAGCATTCAGGATCTCTTCTGCGTTTTTACCTGCCACAGTCATGGAGTCCGTGTTCTTTGCCTTAACAATGGCCTTCTTAGGCTCATCATATCTGAAGGCAATGGGCCAGGACGTATCGGTGATATATATCGCGCCGCGCTCATCTCCCTGATACATATAGTAGTCTTCTATGGTGTTTATGACAGGTTCAAATTGGCTGTCTTTGTCCACGATACCTACTATTGTAAAGGGCTCAGAGTTGATCTCTATGGTCTTGCCTACAGGGTCTGTATCTCCGAACACTGCGGTCCTTAAGTTCTCATCAATGAGAGCGGCTTTCACCTTGCCCTGAAATTCCTTTTCGGACAGGCCTCTTCCCTCGGTGAGCTTGAGCCCTGCAGTATCCAGATAATATCTGTCTATTCCGTAGATGGATGCACTGTCTATGGAAGTGCCAAGGTAATAAACGCTGTCTGCCCAGTTACGCGAGTTGTAGAAGGAGACGCTCTCCACGCCATCCGCATCTAAGATGTCCTGTCTTATATCCTCATCCAGAGGCTTTATTCCCTCGTGAATGTCTCCTGAACTGAACTCTGCCTCCCAGTCATTCTCTGAGAGATTTACTACGACAGTGTTAGTGCCGTCGCCAATCAGATTGTTCTTTATCTGCTCGTTGGTCCCTTTGATGGTGGAAACTATGGCTATAATAGCTGCGATACCAATTATGATGCCCAGCATAGTCAGGAAGCTTCTCATCTTATGTGACCATATTCCCCTAAAGGATATTCTTATGTTTTCTGTCATCACCAGCCTCCTATATAATCCACTTCTTCGGTCTTAGCTCCCTCTTTGACGTTCTTGCCATAGGGGAAGGCTATCATGTCTTCCATGTCCAGTCCGGAAATGATCTCGATCTCACTTCCGTAAAGGGTCTTACCGGTCTGAATGTATCGCTTCTCCAGCTTGGAATCCTCGCCTCTGACATAGCAGAAGGAACCCTGCTCGTCACTGCGAACGAACATCTTGGACATGTACATGCTCTGTCCACCCTCTTCGGAGGACCCAAACTTGACCTGCACGTAATCTCCTACTGAAAGGTCTTTGGCCTCATCAGTCATGGACACCGTCACCGGATAATATGAAATGTTGCTGTTTCCATAATAATTCTGGGAGCCAGTGGGCTCTTTGCCCTTCTTTTCGACGGTTCCGGTGTAGACTCCACCATACATGTAATCTTCTATGGTGACAGGATCTCCCTTGTGTACCTTATCATAGTCCAGCTCTCCGATCATTGTGGAAACCTTCAGATCTCCTCCGCCCACGACTTCCAAAATAGTATCGCCTGAGTCCACGGACTCCGGATCTTTAACGTCTCTTACCGTGCCGGAAACCGTAGCCCTCACTTCGCCGTCAGCCCCTACAAGCTTGTCCTGACGATAGGTCAGATTAGCCTCTCTTAGATCGAGCTTCTTCCCTTCAAGCTCCTCCTGTGCCTCGCGGATCATTTCCGCCAGTTCTTTTTTGGAATATTGATAGTTGCCCTTCTCGTCTATCTTGTAGTTTTCATGGACGATCTTTTCGTATCTCTCATACTGCTCGGGCTCTATGGAAGAAAGATCTCCCCAGGAAGCATTTGCTTTATTGAAGTCCACCTGGACGCCTGTACCGTTGAAAGTCAGGCCCTTTCCGATCTCCCAGTCAGAATCCAGTGGATCCACCTTGGCCTTCTTGGATGGAAGGTTCTTGCCCTCTACCATCCAGACCGCATATTTCGTATTACCGTCATAAATGTTGAAGCAGGCAGTCTTGCCGGTCTTTCTCAGCTTACGCAAAAAATCCGCCTTGACTACCGTGTCTTTGCTGCAGTTGAAGAAATATTTCGCACCCTTTCCCTTTTCGGAAGGGGTATCTGTAGTGATCTTCTTTCTGATGACCAATTTGCCGTGATCTATTATTTCTATGGTCGGCTTAGGAGCTGATTCTGAAGGCTTGAGTCCCCTGAGATTCCTGATTCTGGTCTCGTTCATCTTGATCTCACTTTCAAGAAGGGCGATAGATGCCTTGTCCTTCTGGAGGGTCAACTTATGAGTGGTCGTATCGAAAATGAGGAGAATATCTCCTTTCTTGACCTTGTCTCCTTCTTTGACTTTGATGCTGTCCACCAGCTCTTCACTCATGCGAACCTTCTGGATATCGCCTGCTGTTATGTAGCCTTCTAAAGCTCCGCCTTCATCCCAACCCGGATACAGATAGTTGGCTGCCGAAGCCACCTCTACGGGCGTAGTCCTGAACCTTTTAGAAAGATATACTCCTCCTGCTACAAGAGCGAGGATGATGATGGGGATCAGGATCTTAAGTGCTTTTCCTTTTTTCTTTTTCATCCTATATCCCTCCCCTGAAGAAGGCGACCGTCACGGATGACCATCTGCCTCTTGGCGTGATCCGCTATCTCCTTTTCGTGAGTTATCATCACGATGGTCATGCCTTCCTTTTCATTTAGTTCTTTGAATATCTCCATGACCTGCAGGCCTGACGCCGTGTCCAGAGCTCCTGTAGGCTCATCCGCAAGGAGTAGCTTGGGTTTGTTAACTATCGCCCTTGCAATGGCTACTCTCTGCTTCTGTCCACCTGAAAGCTGGGTCGGAAGGAAGTTCATTCTATCCTCAAGCCCGACCTTCTTTAAGGCTTCTTCGGCTCTCGCGAGCCTTTCCGATCTGGGCACTCCGCCATAGAGCATGGGAAGCGCCACGTTCTCCAGAGCGGTCTCTCTCGGAAGCAGATTGAAGTTCTGGAACACGAAGCCTATGGTCTTATTCCTTATATCGGACATTTCGTTGTCCGTCTTGCCCTCAATGTTCTCTCCGTCAAGGATATATTCCCCTGACGTCGCCACATCAAGACAGCCTATTATATTCATCAGAGTTGACTTGCCGGAACCGGAAGGCCCCATGATAGCTACGTACTCACCCTCTTCAACATCCAGGGATATATCAAAAAGCACGGGCACTTCCATCTTGCCTTCGTCATAGCTCTTGTTGATGTTTCTCAAACTCAAGATCATCAGTTATTCCCTCCGTCTTCGGAACCCTCGGGCATCTCCATGGCCTCGTCCTCAGCGCCTTCCATGGATTCTATGGCTTCGCCCTCGAAGTCTTCCATGCCTTCCATGGATTCGCCTTCCATACCTTCTATGGCTTCGCCCTCGAAGTCTTCCATGCCTTCCATAGATTCACCTTCCATGCCTTCCATACCTTCGTCTGTCATGCCGTCAGGATCCTCAGTCTCAGCCTGTTCATCTTTTACGACTTGCTTCGTCGTGGTCTTAGCCCCTTCCACACAGTCAGGACCGGGCCATGCGATGTATTCATTATCCTTAAGGCCTTCCACTATGGTATACATGTCGAGCATCTCGTTGTATTCCGCCCCAGTGATTTTTCTCTTTTCCAGAGAGCCGCCTTCCTTGGAAGCGACCCATACGAAAAGATTGCCCTCTTCATCCTGAACGAACCAGCCACTTGAAAGGCCAATACCCTCCTTGGCCTCCATCTGACCGTAGTCTATCTCGCAGGTGACATGCTGTCCCAAAAGCAATCCCTTTGATGATTCAAGGGAAACGTAGAAATCATAGAAGGTTGCAGAGTTATTTCCACCCTGCTCTCCGTAGTATTCCTCTTCCATTCCGGAATTCTCATCTTCGCCGGCGTTGTTCATATCCACTGAAAGGACCTTGCCTTTCCAATACTTGGTGTCATCGACTCTGGAGCGCAGTATGACGCCTGTACCTTCCTGTAGTTCAGCAACACTCTGCTCACTTACTCTACCTTTAAAGCGGTATTTACCACTCTGTACGATGGTAATGAATGCATCTGATCCGTTTTCACCAGACATAGATTCATCGTCCATGCCCGCTTCTTCGGGATCACCGATGGAATCTATCCTGCCCTTGACAGGAGACTTGACAGAAATATGCTCTAAAGATGCCTTCAGCTTCTTGATCTCAGACTTCTTAGTCTTGATGTCATATTCGCTCTGGCTGATATCCGCCTGGAGCTCCTGAATCTGAGCGTTTATGCCAAGAGCCTCCTCCGCAGAAGCCTTCTTCTTATCCTTTACAAGCTCATTGATCTGAGCGTTGTTATTCTTTATATTGGTATTGAGCCTTTCAATCTCCAGTTCCCCCTGCTCGATCTGAATGTTGATGCTCTCAGGATCATAGGTGAAGAGCACGTCGCCCTTCTTGACCTTGTCCCCTTCTTTGACCTTGAGCTTCCCGAGCTTCTTAGACGAATCAAAGTTCACCTTCGTCTTAGGAGGCGTCTCTATCAATCCACTGTATCTGTTTACTGATCCCAAATTGAGTGCATTGACATCCTCGACCTTCTGGACGAAAACTTCACTCTTCGCTCCTCCGCGTCCGAGCAGCATAACTGCAGCGACTATAGCTGCAATCACTACGATCGCTATTAAGGCTATCGCGATTTTTTTCTTAGTTGTCATATCCTTCTTCCCTTTCAAAAAATTCTCTTAATATATCAAAAAAGATCCGAACATTGCCCAGGGGGTATGTGCGAATCTTCTGCTGCTATTACTTATGCCCCTCATATTCCAAAATCCCCTGCGCTTTATCTACTAGATTATATCATATATCATTTGCCTTTCAAAGCGGTTAGAAAAAAATTTTCAAGAAATCTAGATTGGAGCGTAGGGGGTTCGATCCCCTCTGTCTAAAAAAACGCAACTCCAGTAGTTCTGAAGCTGCGCTTTTGATTTTTTGCAAGTTATTTAAGATTCCACACGGATTCCGTCCGTTCGCGGGAAGCTGTCAGGTGTGCGTGGATGGCTTCCAGCGCTGCCTTCTCATCTCTGGCCTTAATGGCGTCCAGAAGAGCTTTGTGCTCAGCCTGGATGCTGTCTAGGAAGGTCTCATCGTAGTAGACGCTCTTTCTGGTCTTGTCCAGATAGCCTTTATACGATCTGAGTACCTGAGCGAGGAATCTGCTCCTGGATGAGTTGTAGATGATGTCGTGGAAGGTGGTGTTCATGGAAAGGATCTTGGCTACATCTCTCTTCTTGGTGTAGAATTCCATGAGGTCGCACTGTTCCTCAAGCCTCTGTATCTCCTCATCGGTTATGCGCTCGCAAGCCCAACTGACCGCTAAGTTCTCAAGGGTCTCGCGGACGGTATAAATATCAGACACATCGCGCTTGGTAAAGCCCTTGGCGTAGCAGCCTCGGTTGGGCAGGTAGTCAAGGAGTCCTTCCTCTTCAAGCATCTTGAAGGCCTCTCTGATAGGAGTACGGCTGACGCTGAGTTCCGCCGCAATGGAACTTTCCTTGATCTTCTCCCCGATCTCATATTCACCTTTAAGGATTCGCTCTCTGACGATATCCGCGATCTCGTTGGTCAGGGTGCTTTCGCTCTGACCTTCACGCTTATTGGTCATGTTCTATCACATCCATTTAGATAATATGATTCTCCAATACCTGCTTATCGAAGTCGAAGTCATTGAGCTGCATGTAGTATTCAGCACAATCTGTGAGAGCCTTCATAGGGCAAAGTCCTACGATCTCGCACTTGGTGATGTGTACGCCGTATCTAGCTGCTTCGGACTTAACTGTCTCAACTACTCTGTAGAGAGGAGTCTGCTGATAGTTGGTCATGTTGCAGGATACCTGAGCATACTTCTTTCCAGTCTCTTCGTCTTCGATCTCAAATCCCATGGACTTGACACACTTGAATCCGCCTCTTGCTTCACGGATGATGTTAGCGATTTTCTTTGCGATCTGAACATCATCTGTATCAAGGTCTAAGTTGAAAGCGATCAGAGGAGGTCTAGCACCTACTGCTATAACGCCAGCTGTAGGGTGGATACGTCTTCCGCCGAAATCAGGCTCCCAGTCGGGCTGCTGAACCTTTTCAGCCATGCCTTCGAACTGACCTTTACGGATGGTTACCAGGTTCTGTCTCTCAGGACGAGTTGCGCTCTGCTCATAAAGGAATACAGGAACGCCTGCTTCGTCAGCGATTCTGGCTCCAACTCTCTTGGAAAGTTCGATGCAGTCTTCAGTGGTGCAGTCCTTGATAGGAAGGAAAGGCATTACGTCAACTGCTCCCATTCTGGGATGCTCGCCTGTGTGGTGGTTCAGGTCGATGAGCTCAGCGGCTTTCTTAACCAGCTTAACTGATGCTTCTTCAACTGCCTCTGCGTTTCCGATGTAGGTGATAACGCTTCTGTTGTGGCTTTCGTCTGAAGAGTAGTCAAGGAGTGTGCAGCCGGGAGTGTTTCTGATCTGATCTACACATGCTTCGATAACTTCTTTGTCTCTTCCGTTGGAAATGTTAGGGATTGATTCAATGATCTGTGCCATTTTTAAATATCTCCTTATCTGTCGATTATTTTTTGCAAAATACTTTAATTACAGTGATGCCTCTACTTCGCCGTAGATCTCTGCTGCCAGCTCTTCAGCTTCCTTCAGCATGTCTTCTGCCTTGGCGAACTTAGCCTGGAGTGCTTCGTCCTTTACGCCGGGAAGGTTGATCTTAACGTTGAGCCATGCGCCTCTAGCTCCTGTGAGGAAGCTTAAAGCTGCTACTCCGAAGTCGGATGCTGCGTTCTGGTTGAACTTGCCGGCCATAGCCTTCATAGCTCTTAAGCCTTCAAGGGAGAGCTCTACAGTGTGGAAAGGAACCTCTGTAGCTCCTACGTTGGCAGCTCTGATAGCAGCTGATCTGGCAGCCTTCAGCTCGTCGGTATCCTTGGGCATCTTGTATGCTGCGGAAACCTTCATGAAAGCGTCGGTATCGTTGTCAACGCCAGCGTAGAGTTCTTTGTAAAGTTCCTGCATCTTAGCCTTGGTAGCTTCGCATACTTCAAAGTACTCCGCGAACTTTTCCTTAGCCAGTGTGAGGTCTGCAACCATGGATACCAGTGCGCATCCCTGAGTTGAGCTTAATGCTGCAACGGATCCGCCGCCGGGTGCCGGTGCGTCACTCATAACGGTTTCAAGATAACCTGTTACGGTCATGTCTACTAATTTCATTTGTCTTATTCCTTTCATTGAAGCGTAGTGCGCTTACTGTCTCATGAATTTTCCGGCTTTGATGGTCTGTATAGCCAAATCAGAGCCGAATCTGTAGCAAAGCATCTCCATGTTGGGAGCATTCCAGACTACCATGTCTGCCTCTTTGCCGACTTCCAGAGTACCGACTTTGTCGCCTCTGTTGATGCCGCAGGCCGGATTGATGGTAACGGCTGTCAGAACTTCTTCAGGTGTCATTCTGTACTTGAGATAGTCCAGATTCATTACAAACTGAAGGTTCAGTGAAGGACATGAACCGGGGTTGAAGTCCGATGCAGTAGCAACGGGAATCTCAAACTCGTCTATCATCCTTCTTACAGGTGCAAAAGTAGCTCCCAGGTAGAATGATGTTCCGGGAAGGCACATAGCGATGGTGCCGCCCTTAGCCATGCTCTCAAGGCCCTCGTCATTGATCACGATGAGGTGCTCAGCGGAGGTTGCGTGCATTTCGCCTGCAAGCTTAGATCCGCCGATAGCTTCGATCTCGTCAGCGTGGATCTTAAGAAGGAATCCCTGCTCCTTGGCTGCTTCCAGATACTTCTTTGACTGCTCGTAGTTGAATACGGAGTCTTCCGTGAAGATATCGATGAACTCTGCCAGGTCATGCTCTCTTACGTAAGGGAACATCTCGTTGATGCAGAGATCGATGAATTCATCTTCTCTTCCCTTCCAGTCTGCCAGAACCACGTGGGCCGGCATAAAGGTGGAAACGATATCCATGGGATGATCCTGGTTAAGCTTCTTAAGGACTTCAAGGAGTTTGACTTCAGTCTCCAGATCGATGCCGTAGCCGGACTTGGCTTCGCAAGTGGTCACTCCAAGGCCCATCATCTCATCGAGGAAACCCTTGGTCTTATCATAGAGTTCCTCGAAGGTTGCCTCTCTGGTCTTCTTAACGGTATCGTTGATGCCGCCGCCTGCTCTTAAGATATCCAGATATCCGGCACCTTTGAGCTTGAGAGGGATCTCGTTCTGACGATATCCGCCGAATACCATGTGGGTGTGACCTTCTACCAGACCGGGTGTTACCAGGTTTCCCTTGGCGTCGTAATCTACCAGCCAGGGATCCTTTTCGTCGGTAAGTACCGGAGCTTCGTCTGTAACTGTCTCCTCGATCTTACCGTCTTCACCCAGGATCGTGGTGTGGTATTTGCCGTCTTCGGCCTTGCCTGTGATGGCTTTGATGATGCCGTCCTCAGCGAAGATCTCAGCATCATCCAGCTTCAGGTTCTCGCCCTGAGCTTTTCCTTTATGCGGAAAGCTGCCGACTGGAGTCTGCAGCCTTCCGATGTTTTTAATTAAAAGTTTGGACATTTTTTCCTCGTCTATTTTACAAACTTGTCAACTGTAGCGTTTACCAGCTCATCGTCAGCGATGAAAGGAATTGTGATGTGTCCGTTGTATGCAGGATTCTGGTTGTAGATAACGGATGTCTCGATGGCATGCTCGTTTCTAGCCCAGTTACGTCTTGCAACTCCGCCCATTACGTCCCACATCATTGCGGACTTGAGGATGTTGTCAACTCTCTCGGATCCGTCAAGAAGCAGACCGAA
>JAFPXY010000060.1 GCA_017394515.1 Bacillota bacterium
ACTAAGGAAGCATTCCCTAAGATGAAGTACATCCTTGAGCAGAAGATCAACTGCATCACCTCCGCAGAAGAGATGGCATTCCCTGCAGCTCAGAATCCTGAACTCGCAGCTGAACTTGATAAGATTGCTAAGGAAAACGGCGTTTCCATCCTTGGAACCGGTGTTAACCCCGGTCACATCATGGACCTCCTTGTTCTCGTTTGGACAGGCGTTCTTACAGATGTTGAAGAAATCACTTCCAGAAGAGTTAACTCCCTTTCACCTTTCGGACCTCTCGTAATGCACGAGCAGGGCATTGGTATTCCTGTTGAGGAATTCCTTGAGAGAAAGGCTAACCACACCATGTCCGGTCACGTTGGATTCGCAGAATCCGTTGGCATGATGGCAGCTGGTATGGGACTCGAAGTTGAAGAGTTCTCACAGGACATGAACCCTATCACAACTGACGTTGACAGAAAGTCCCCTTATGGCTTCGCAGCAGCAGGCACCTGCGCAGGCGTTGCTATGACCGCAGAAGCTAAGCTTTCCGGCGGAATCCCCGTTCACATGGATCACCCTCAGCAGATCGAACCCGAGCAGGTTGGCGTTCAGACTGGTGACTATGTAATCGTTAAGGGAACTCCTAACGTAAACTGCGTAAACACTCCTGAGATCGAGGGAGGACTTGGAACAATCGCTATGTGCGTAAACATGATTCCTTTCGTAATCAACGCAGAGCCTGGTCTTAAGACCATGATCGACCTTCCTATTCCTCGTGCTATCATGGGCGACTTCAGACAGTTCATTTCTGAAGACAAGAAGATCGTTAAATAATTAAATCAACAACATTATTTACTATTCCCAGGGGGCGACAGAAATGTCGCCTCGGGATGTCTTAAAGGAGAAATAATTATGGCAAAGAAAGGCGATTGGGTACGTATCCACAACATCGTACTTAAATCAGAACAGAGAACCGGTAAGCTTCCTGAAGATACAAAGGCAGCTGACCTCCAGATGTGGACAAAGGGATTCCTTCAGGAAGAATCCGCTGAGATTGGTGACGAAGTTACCGTAAAGACCGCTTGCGGACGTCTTGAAAAGGGAACTCTTTATGAGGAAAACCCTCACTATACTCACAGCTATGGCGAATTCGTACCTGAAATCATCGAAATCGACAGACAGCTCAGAGAAATCTTACACGGAGGTGAAAACTAATGGCACAGCTTGCAAAAGATTATGATTCCGTAATGGGAAGATCCAATGAGATCATGAAGGAAGCTCTCGGCCTGGACTACACTCCGTTTGAGTCTGGTTCCGTTGCATTCGATTATGAAGCACTTATGAAGGCTACCAACTACACACTGGACGAGATCAACAGAATCCAGTCCAGAACAGGCGTTGGTAACACTCCGCTTCTTGAATTAAGAAACATCACAGCTTTCGCTCGTAAATATGCTAAGCCCGGCTACGGTGCTAGAATCTTTGTTAAGGACGAAGCAGCAAACGCTTCCGGTTCCTTCAAGGACAGACGTGCAGCTTGCGCAGTTGCACACGCAAAGAAGCTCGGCTACAAGGGCGTAGTTGCAGCTACATCCGGTAACTACGGTGCAGCAGTTGCTTCCCAGGCAGCTATGCATGGACTTGACTGCATCATAGTTCAGGAATGCTATGACTCCAAGGGAGTTGGTCAGCCGGAGATCGTTGAAAAGGCAAGAAAGTGCGAAGCCTTCGGAGCAGAAGTAATTCAGCTCACCGTAGGACCTGAGCTCTTCTACACCACACTTTCCGTACTTGAAGATACAGGATACTTCAACGCATCCCTGTATTCACCTTACGGCATCGCAGGCATAGAGACCTTAGGTTATGAGATCGCTATGCAGTGCAGAGAAAAGATCGGCAAGGATCCTGACGTTGTAGTATGCACCAACGCCGGCGGCGGAATGGTAACAGGTACTGCTCGTGGCCTTATCAAGGCTGGATGCAAGGACACCAAGGTTATCGCTGCTTCCATCGACCTTACCGGACTTTCAATGGCTTCTGACATCGACTTCAACCGTAAGTCCTGCACCACAGGACATACCGGATTCGGTGTTCCTTATGCTACTGACCCTGACCACTCTGACGTTCCTCGTTCAGCAGCTCGTCCTCTCAGATACATGGATGAATACGTAACAACCACCCAGGGTGAAGTTATGTACATGACTGAGATGCTTGCTAACCTTGAAGGACTTGAGAGAGGCCCTGCAGGCAACACTGCTCTTGCTTGCGCATTCTCACTCGCTCAGGAACTTCCTGAAGATGCTATCCTCGTAGTTTCCGAGACAGAATACACCGGAGCTGGTAAGCACATCCAGCCTCAGCTTGCATTCGCTAAGGAAAACGGCATCGACGTAAGATTCGGCAACCCTCAGGAAGAGGATAAGCCCGGTCAGAACGTAATCCTTCCTAAGGATCCCAGCTTCATCAAGCACAAAGTTGCAGACCTTAAGCACTTCAAGCAGTCCAGAATCAAGAAGGCTGTTAAGAAGGCTGGCTGCGAACCCAACGAAGCTGACCTTGTTTACCTCGCAGAGGAAGTTAAGGAAGACGTTGCATTCGTAAAGGAGACCCTTGGTCTTTAATAATCGCTTATAATCGGCCCGGGCAGGCTTGACCTGTCCGGACCGGTCATCCGCAAAACGAGCACAATAGGCGGAACAAAAATATTTAAGGAGAAAAAGGATGAAAAGAGAAGACGATTTCGAAGTAAGAAGACAGCATTTAGTCAATCTTACCGACGAAGAACTTTACGACAGATTCTGGGACCTTATTAGGCAGGTTGACGAACCCATGCTTAAATTAGGTTACGAGAACACCACTCCATCCGTAGAACGTGCAGTTCTCTTAAGAATGGGTGTATCTTCCCTTGATACACAGCCCATCGTTAACCACTGCATGGATCACGGCCTCATGGGAAAAGGCGCAGGTCACTGCGTATATAAGTTATCAAAATTAGAAGACATCTCTATCCGTGAAGCATCCATTAAGCTCGCAAAGGGCGAAGGTTGGGATAAGGTAGTCGCAGCGTTCAAAGGAGGAAAGTAAAGATGGAGCCTTTAAAGAAGAATAAAAAGCTTGACGTCGTTGAAATCCTTAAGGACCTCGACAAATATGAACCCAGAAGAAGAAATTGGGTATGGAGAAAGAGAGCTGAAGATCAGCACATGTATCAGTTCGAATATCATGAACTGTCAGAACCTCTGAAACAGAGCGTTCCTCTTCCTCCCGCAAAATTCCTGGACAATATCGACCCTCAGCCCATGCAGACCATCACAACTGAGATCGCTTCAGGTAGATTCGAAGACGATATCCGTCGTATGAGAATGGCAGCATGGCATGGTGCTGACCACCTCATGGTAATTCGTCACATGGGTCAGTCCCATATCGACGGACTCATGGAAGGTACTCCTCAGGGTATCGGCGGAGTTCCTGTAACACGTAAACAGGTAAGAGCACAGCGTAAGGCTATCGACCTCATCGAGGACGAAGTTGGCCGTCCTATCAACTACCATTCATACATTTCCGGAGTTGCAGGACCTGATATCGCTGTAATGTTCGCAGAAGAAGGTATCAACGGCGCTCACCAGGATCCTCAGTACAACGTACTTTACAGAGACGTTAACATGGTAAGATCCTTCGTAGACGCTTGCGAATCCAAGAAGATCATGGCTTGGTCCGGCATGCTCCAGATCGACGGAGCTCACAATGCTAACGCTACAGCCAGAGACGCTTGGAAGGTAATGCCTGAGCTCATCGTACAGCACGCTATCAACTCCTACTTCTCAGAGAGAGTTGGTATCAGCCCTGACCTGATCTCACTTTCAACAGTACCTCCTTCAGCAACTCCCGCTCCTTGTATGTATCTCGACCTGCCTTATGCAGTAGCCCTTCGTGACTTCCTGAGAAAGTACAAGATGAGAGCACAGATGAACACCAAGTACATCCAGAGCTCAGCTCGTGAAGCTACAGTAACTCACGTAATGAACATGTTCATTTCCAAGCTGACTTCTGCAGATATCCAGTCCACCATCACACCGGACGAAGGAAGAAACGTACCTTGGCACATCTACAACATCGAAGCTACCGATACAGCTAAGCAGACCCTTATCGGCTTAGATGGTATCATGGACATGATCGAACTGAAGAAGGATGGTCCTTTAAGAGAGAACGCTCGTGAACTTAAGGAAAGAGCAGTTCTTTACGTAGAAGAGATCCTTGAAGTAGGCGGATACTTCAACGCCGTTCAGGAAGGCTTCTTCGTAGACTCAGGAAAATATCCCGAGAGAAACGGCGACGGTATCGCTCGTAAGATCGACGGAGGATTCGGTGCAGGCTTCATCTTCAAGAGAGACGAAGACTACATGGCTCCTGTTACAGCTCACTATGGATACAACAACGTTGAGCAGTACGGCGGAGATCCTGAGAATCCGTCAGCCCTTATCGGCGGCTGCACCTTCGAGGATCACTCCAAGATCGTATTTATCGACGAGCTTGACCCTGAAGATTGCGTAGAGAAAAGACTTGAAAAGGTTGCTAAATACAGAACAGGCGAATGCATCACACCTGAAGTTGAGTGGTGCGGCGACAGAGTAATCATGCTCACCATGATGCTCCCTGCTGAAAAGCGTGTAGCAGAAGCTGCAGCTGTAGAACTCGGTAAGAAACTCGGGCTGGTCAACCCCGAAGTTATCAATGCAGAAGTTATGCAGGAAGCTGAAGGTACCAGAATCGAACTCAAGGGTAAAGTTGATTTCGATATCGACCTTACAACCCTCGACGTACCTCCTGAACCGTATGTAATGTCTGACAAAGAACTTTATGAAGAGTTCGAAGGACATGAGCACATGAAGGTCGTTTGCGGAACAGTCGGCGATGACGAGCACTCCGTAGGTATGCGTGAGATCATCAACATCAAGCACGGCGGAATCGAGAAGTGGGGTATCGAATGCATATACCTGGGAACCTCCGTACCTGTTGAAAAGATCGTAGACGCTTGCATCGAAGAAAACGCTCAGGCAATCCTCGCTTCCACCATCATCTCTCACGATAACGTTCACTACAAGAACATGAAGAGGATCAACGACCTCGCTATCGAAAAGGGTATCAGAGACAAGATCATCATCTGCGCAGGTGGTACTCAGGTAATTCCTGAAGAAGCTGTTAAGACCGGTATCGACATGGGATTCGGCAGAAACTCCCACGGTATCGACGTAGCTACCTTCCTTGCTCAGGAGAGACAGAGAAGAAGAGGAGAAGTTCCTCACGGATTCAGACCCGAAGATCTTAATCCCGAAGAATAATTTTTAGATCACAATGCCGCCTGCCGCGCCATGCGGTGGGCGGTGATTTTTTAAGGAAATAGAATTATGAAAGTAGACGTATTAGTAGCCGAGATCGGCTCAACCACAACTGTAGTAAATGCCTTTAAGGATCTTGATTCCGAGAAGCCAATTTTTTGGGCACAGGGACAGGCGCCAACCTCAGTTCTTGAGGGAGACGTCAGGATCGGACTTCAGGGAGCCATCGACGATCTGAAGGCGAAAATGGGCATTGATGAGCTTGAATACGACGAGATGCTGGCCACATCCTCCGCTGCCGGCGGACTTAAGATGACGGTCCACGGCCTGGTCTATGACATGACAGCCAAGGCAGCCAGAGAGGCAGCTCTTGGCGCAGGCGGCATCATTCACAATATAACCGTAGGTCGCTTAAGAAGGACAGATCTCGCAAAGATCAAAGAGATCAATCCCAACCTTATCCTCATCGCCGGAGGCGTTGACTTCGGTGAGAGGGACACAGCCATCTACAATGCGGAACTCATCCGCTCCATGGGACTTAAGACGCCCGTGGTTTACGCAGGAAACATTGAAAACCAGGAGGAGATGAAGCTGATCTTCGATGAGGAGAGCGGCCAGAGACTCTATCTGGTGGATAATGTATACCCGAAGATCGATACTCTTAACGTAGAACCCTGCCGTAAGGTCATCCAGGATGCTTTTGAGGATAACATCACCAAGGCTCCCGGCATGGAACATGTAAGAGACATGGTAAACGGTCCCATCATTCCCACACCCGGCGCTGTTATGGAGTGCACCAAACTCCTCTATGACTGCCTGGGCGAGGTCATGACCATCGACGTTGGCGGAGCCACCACCGACGTTCACGCAGTGTCCGAGGACAGCGAAGCCATCGCCCGCGTGCTCATCGCACCGGAGCCTAAGGCTAAGCGTACCGTAGAAGGAGACCTGGGACTTTACGTAAACAGATACAAGGTAATCGAATCCATCGGTGAGGAAAAGCTCAGAAAAGAATGCGAAGAGAAACTCCATATCGATCTGGATGACACCCTTTCCACCTACGTGGCGATTCCCAAGAAGGAGAACGAGTTCAAGCTGGTTGAAAGACTTTGTCAGGAAGCCACTTTGAAGGCCGTTGAAAGACACGCAGGCTCCATCCGCTACGTCTATGGCCCTTCCGGAAGGACCACCGTAGCTGAAGGTAAAGACCTGACCCAGATCAAATACATCGTCGGTACCGGCGGAGCCCTTACCAGACTGCCTCACAGAGTTGATATCATGGAAATGATTCCAAAGGACAACGAGACCGGCATGAAGCTCTATCCTTCAGACGCAGTAAAGATCCTGGTGGACAATTACTACATCATGGCATCTCTGGGAGTTCTCAGTAAGACCCACAGGCAGGGCGCTATCAAGCTCCTTGGACAGTCCCTTGGAATGGAGCTCAAGGAGAGACATCAGGATATCGAGAAGGATAAGTTCATCAAGGAACTCCAGTCCATGGCCAAAGCAGCCCATGACAAGCAGGAAGAACTCCAGCAGCACATCAAAGATATGGAAGATATGGGTTACGACCTGACGGAGTACAAGGAGTCCTTAAAGGGCAACATCGGCGGAGCTACCAAGGAAGAGGTGGAAGCCGCCAAGAGAGAAGCTCTGATGAATGATCGCTCCATGAAGACCGCAAAAGATGCTCTCGCTGAGAGCGTGGCAATGCCTAACACAGCCGGCATGAGCCCTTCAGAAGCCTACAAGGCAGCACAGGCAGCCTTAAAGGGAGAGGACAAGCACCATGAGGGCGGCGAAAACAAAGAAGAGCTGGATTACGATCCCAACGTTACCAAGCCCGGCTGCGATCACAAGTGCAAGCTTTGCTACCGCACCCACTGCAGGTGGAGAAATACCAACTACGAAGACTGAGCTAAAGATCAAGGAGGAAAAGACATGTATCCCAGATTAGTAATAGACATGAAAAAGCTTAAAGGAAATCTTGACGCCGTAGCCCATATCACCAAGGACAAAGGTGGCTGCGACTCCATGATGATCGTTACCAAATGCCTTTGCGCTGACCCGATGGTAAGCCGTCTTATCGCAGAGCATCCCATGGTGGACTTCATGGCAGATTCCAGAACCAAGAACATCGCTTCCTTCACGGATCTGGCTCACGAATACCTGAAGCAGACCGTACTTCTCAGGATCCCCATGCCCTGTGAAGTGGAAGACGTGGTCAAGTATGTGGATCTCAGCTTCAACTCCGAGATCAGCACCATCAGACTTTTGAACGAGGCAGCAGCCAAGGCAGGCAAGGTTCATAAGATCCTTCTCATGATCGACATGGGAGACCTGAGAGAGGGTATTTTCTTCCAGAACGAGGACACCATCATGGAGACCGTTCAGGAGATCCTCGGCATGGAGAACATCGAACTCTATGGAGTCGGCGTAAACCTGACCTGCTACGGAGCCATCATTCCCAAAGAAGACAATCTGGGCGGCCTGGTAAAGATCGCTCGCAAGATCGAAGAAAAGTTCGGCATCAAGCTTAAGATGGTTTCCGGAGGAAACTCCTCATCCATCTATCTGGCTGACAAAGAACAGCTTCCCGAAGGAATCACCAACCTGAGACTGGGCGAATCCTTCCTTCTCGGAAACGATACCGCATATCTCACCAAGCTTCCCGGCACCGTGGACGACGCTCTCATTCTGGAAGCTCAGATCGTAGAGCTCAAAGAGAAGCCATCCCTTCCCATCGGAGACGTGGGTGTTGACGCCTTTGGCGAGAAGCCCGAGTACGAAGACCGTGGCATCATCAAGCGCGCCATCATCGCCGTTGGTAAGCAGGACACAGATCTTGGCGGCATGATCCCTCTTGACGAGAAGGTCGACATCCTGGGCGGATCCTCAGACCATACCATACTGGACGTTACCAAGTCCGACAAGGAATACAAGGTAGGCGATGTGGTCAGCTTCAAGCTGGAGTACGGCGCCATGCTGAAACTGGCAACTTCACCCTATGTAACCAAGGAATATATCTGATTTTTTGCAAAAAATCCGCATTCGAGGCACCTTTTGCTTAGCAAAGGGCGCCTTTTTTAGTGGAAATATTCAAAAGTATGTGATATAGTATAACCATAATGGGTCAGTATGACCAAACGGAGGAAGAAGTGTCTATTATAAAGTATGAAGACTTCAATGAAGAATACATATTGAACGGCGAGGGAATAGACCAGATCGCGGCCAAGGTCGAGGAGTTTTTGTACTCTCTTGAAATGGAAAGAGCCAATGTTCTGGGCATCAGACTGTCCCTGGAAGAAGCGCTTCTTCGGTGGTATGACCACTTCCGTAAGAAAGGCGAAGAACCCCAGGTAGAGTTTTTTGCGGGTAAAAGGTTCTTCAGACCTGTCATCGAGATCAGCCTTAAGGGTGAAAGCATAGATCCTCTGGATCCTGACGATCCGGACACCGACACCGGCGACTGGGTGGGCACCGTCATGGAAAACATCGGCCTCTCCCCCAGATACGCTTACTCAAAGGGCGTAAACACCATCTCGATCAGGCTCAATCCGCCTCGCAGGAACCCCGGAATGGGACTTGTCATGGGCATCGTATTGGGACTTGTCATAGGCTTACTGGGGAAGGCCATCCTGACAGACGCCATGCTGGAAGGAATAACCACCTACTTCTTCGACCCTGTGCAGAGCGTCTTCTTCAGACTGCTTCAGGCTACAGCCGGACCGGTCATCTTCTTCACGGTGCTTACGGCCATCTGCGGTATCGGAAGTGCCGCCATGATGAACAAGAGCGGCAAGCGATTGATCGTAAGGTTCCTGTTCTTCAGTACGCTGATGACGGTTATCTTTGCGGTATTGGGCGCCATCATCATGAGAGCGGAATACATATCTTCTCCCATTTTGCGCACGGGATTTTCTGTGTTTGAATCCCTTCTGGAATTCATTCCCAAGGACATCGTGTCACCCTTCTTAAATACCGACTCACCGCAGCTCATCATGCTTGCCATAATCATCGGAAACGCCCTTCTGGTGCTGGGCACTCAGGGAAGCCGACTGGTCAAAATTGCCAACCAAGCCAACTCCGTAGGACTGCTTATAGCTAACTGGATCAGCAGGATTATACCGCTTTTCGTTGCTCTCCTGTTAGCCATGAGGATACTCGATGGTACTTTCACCAGATTCATAGGCATATGGATCCCTCTGGTGCTTTTCCATGTGTTCATTGTGGCAGCGCTCTTCATTGCTATGTTCCTCGCAGCCAAGAGATACGGAACAACGGTGGGCAATTTATGGGCTAAGATCAAACCTTCGTTTATGATAGCATTCAGGAATGCCAGCGTGGACAGTGCTTTCGGACAGAACCGCCTCTGCTGTGAGAAGAGGCTGGGCATCAACGGTAAGCTTGCTGACTTCGGCCTTCCTCTGGGATTGGTAATCTACATGCCGGCCAGCACCGTAAGCCTTATGGCTAGCACCCTGTTTGCCGTTAAATGCTATAATTTGACCATAACGAGCCTTTGGCTCATCCTCGCCATGATCCTCGTAGTAGCCCTTCAGGCAGCCAGCCCTCCGGTGTCCGGCGTGGATACCCTGGCATATGCTGCTATATTCAGCAGATTGAGCATTCCATCTGAAGCTCTGATCATGGCCATTATATGTGATATTATTTTCCTGTTCATCTCATCAGCGGTCAATCAGGCCATGTTGCAGCTTGAGCTTATCCGTGAGGCGGACAGACTTAATATGTTGGATAAAGATATTTTACGGAAACCCTTATAGTTTTTTGCGAATTTTTAAAGGAGTATTGAACAATGGTAGTTACAAAAAATCTTGAAGACAAATTACTTAATGTCAAGGTAGAAGGAAGACTGGACACAGCCACAGCACCTGAACTGGAAGCTGAGCTTGCTGAAGTTCTCGATAAAGCAGATGAACTCGTTTTCGACCTTGAAGGACTTGAATATATGTCTTCAGCCGGACTGAGAATCCTTCTGGCAACCCAGAAAAAAATGGGCTTAAAGGGAGGAATGAAGGTCACCAACGTTAACGATGTAATTATGGAGATCTTTGAGATCACCGGATTCAGCGATATCCTTACCATAGAATAATAAGGAGGACGAAATGCCTAAAAAGACCATAAAGGAAATGTCTGCTAGTGAGAGAAGACGACATTCTCTCGAAGCCAAGACCTTCCATGCAGTCTTGATGGTCTCTCTGCTTTTGGGCATAGTTTCTCTTATAATGGGACTGGGTCTATACGCCTATTCTCTTGGCAATCAGCTTATAAAAGATTCCTTCAATCTCACGGCCTCTTTAAAGATGGTCTTGGATGGATCCATAGATATAAGCGGACCTTGCCGAAGGACTGTCGATATATATCACAGTCTTTCTGAAGAGGAGAAAGCGGTTCAGGATGAAGCTTACTATGAGCGGTATTCAGAAATAGCGCAGGATCCAACAGTGATCAGCGCCGGCAGGGTGCTGAAGGATTTCTATGATAACAACAATGTGGGAGATATCTTCATCGCAATGTATGATGAAGAAACCTGCACACTTTTGTACATAGCTGATCCGGATGAGAAGAGACCATATCCCACCGGCACCTGGGAGGAAGTTGAAGAGCGAGAGCTGCGCAGATTCCTGTCCTGGGACGGAAAGGGTACGCTGTATGATCTGTCTTACACCGCAAAATATGGTTGGCTCTGCACTACCGGTGTCCCGATCTATTCTCATGACGGCAACATCTGCGCCTTCGTTTTGGCGGATGTTTCGCTTACGGAACTTTTCAACGGCATGAGGGGCTTCGTGACCAATTATGTCATTGCAACGGCCATAACGGTCCTCCTTTTGGGATACCTGATGAAAAGGCACATCAAGAAAAACATGGTGGTGCCCATCAATGAGATCGCCGGTGCAGCTGAGGAGTACGTCCGTTCCAAGCGTGACAGCGGAGCCACCACTACCAATCATTTTGAGGGGCTCAAGATTGATACAGGAGATGAAATTGAAAACCTGTATCTGACCCTTTCCGGCATGGAGAATGATCTCAACAACTATGAGCGCGACCTGACGAAGGCTATCAAGGATAAGGAAAGAATAGGTACGGAACTCAACCTTGCCATGCGCATCCAGAGGGATATGCTTCCCACGATTTTCCCGCCCTTCCCCGAAAGGCCGGATTTCGATATCTATGCAACCATGATACCTGCAAAAGAAGTAGGCGGAGATTTCTACGACTATTTCCTGATAGATGACGACCATCTTTGCCTTGTCATGGCCGACGTAAGCGGTAAAGGCGTGCCGGCTGCTCTCTTTATGATGGCTTCCAAGATCCTCATAAAGACCACGTCCATGTCCATATCAGATCCTGCAAAAATACTGGAAAGAGTCAACAACCAGATCTGCAATCACAACAGTCAGGAGATGTTCGTTACCGTCTGGCTGGGCATCGTGGAACTCAGCACGGGCAAACTTACTGCAGCCAATGCAGGCCACGAATATCCCATGATCAAGAAGGCATCCGGACAGTATGAGCTCATAAAAGACAAGCATGGCTTCGTCATGGGCGGCATGGAGAACATGAAATACACGTCCTACGAGATCCAACTTGAACCCGGCTCTGAAGTGTTCGTATATACCGACGGAGTTACCGAATCCACTTCAGAAAGGGAGGAACTCTTCGGTACCGGAAGATTGCTTGAGGCCTTGAATTCCAAGGCATTTGATACACCTAAAGAGGTGCTCGACAATGTAATCAGATCGGCTAATTCCTTTGTGGGGAAGGCGCCGCAATTTGACGATATAACTATGCTATGCTTTAGTTTTAAGGGACCTAATGCATGGCTTGAAGTAGAAAAAGCGAAGACTGAAGCTCAAAGAGAGGATAAATACATGAAAGAACTCACACTTGAAGCAACGATTACTAATATTCCCAAAGTTACGGACTTCGTAAATGAGGAACTGGAAACTCTGGGCTGCCCTTTAAAGGTCCAGATGCAGATCGATGTTGCCATCGACGAACTCTTCGGCAACATCGCACAGTACGCCTATGACCCTTTGACCGGACCGGCGACCGTTAGAGTCGAAGTAGAAGATGATCCCATGGCGGTAATCATCACATTCATCGACCACGGCAAACCCTATGATCCTTTGGAAAGCGAAGATCCGGACACAAGTCTCGGCGCAGAGGAAAGAAATATCGGCGGTTTGGGTGTTTTCCTGGTAAAGAAGACCATGGATGACGTTACTTACGAATACAAGAACGGACAGAACATCCTTAGAATCCGCAAAAACATGTAGGAGGAAGATAATGGGGAATATTAACTTTAAAAAAGAAGGAAACCGGTTGACGGTAGCACTCATTGGCCATATTGATTCTGCCAACGCCGGAGATGTAGAGAAGGAGATCCGCGAGATTCTGGACGCCGAAAAACCCAGCGACCTTGTTCTTGACGCGGACCAGTTAAATTACATATCCAGCGCCGGCCTCAGGATAATCCTGAGACTCAGAAAAGAATATGCAGACCTGAAGATCATCAACGTATCTTCCGATGTCTATGAGATCTTTGACATGACGGGCTTCACCGAAATGATGGATATCAGCAAGGCATACAGAGTGATCTCGGTAGACGGCTGCGAAGTCATCGGGCAGGGAGCCAACGGTAAGGTCTACAGAATAGACCCCGACACGGTCGTCAAGGTATATTTCAATCCCGACGCCCTTCCTGAAATCCACAGAGAGCGCGAACTGGCCAGAGCAGCCTTTATCTTAGGCATACCCACAGCCATTCCATACGATGTTGTAAGGGTAGGCGAGGGCTACGGCTCAGTATTCGAGCTTCTGAATGCCAAGAGCTTCGCCAAGCTTTTGATCAACAAAGAAAAGCCCCTTGAAGAGGTGGCAGCCATGAGCGTGGATCTTTTGAAGCAGATCCACTCGACCAAGATCAAGCCCGGCACCATGCCCGACATGAAGGCAGTAGCCCTTGACTGGGCGGACTTCTTAAAGGACTACCTCCCTGAAGACAAGTGGGTCAAGCTCCACAAGCTGGTAGCCGACGTTCCTGAGGACATGCACATGATGCATGGAGATTACCACATCAAGAACGTCATGCTCCAGAACGGAGAAGTGCTCCTGATCGATATGGACACCCTGTGCCATGGACATCCCGTCTTCGAGCTGGCCAGCATATATAACGCATACCAGGGTTACTCCGACGTGGATCATCAGGTAGTTCAGGACTTCATCGGCATTCCCTACGAGACCGCAAGAAAGTTCTGGAAAGAGACCCTGAGACTTTATCTCGACGATGCTGATGAAGAGACCATGAGGAGCGTCGAAGAAAAGGCTATGCTCATCGGTTACACCAGAATCATGAGACGCCGCATCAGAAGAAACGGTTTCGATACTGAAGAAGGCAGAATCGAGATCGAGAATGCAAAAAAGCATATCCTGGAGCTTGTGGACAAGCTGGATACGCTGACTTTCTAAATATTAGAACTAAAGCTGGGCTTAGGCCCGGCTGTTTTATTGGTCCGCGCCCTGCGCGGGCCTTTTTTTCGCACCCTGCCGCGCGATAATTTAGAGTTAAATAGGGCAACTGTTGAAAAAGTCCACGAACTCCGCAGCCAGCTCCTCGTCGGTCTCCGACATGAGCTGCCAAAGCTCGGATCTTAAAGCATTTGTGTCACCAGAGCACTTCATTTCTTTAAGGATAGCTCTCTGCCTTCTGTCGTTTTCGGGCCGTAGATAGAGATCGTGATTTCGCCCATCCATCTCGATGAAAGTTATGTTGTCACACCCTGAAAGCTCTTCTTTCATAGTTTCAAAGGACTCCTTGAAGGAAATCACCGAGTCATCCCTGCTGTGATATAGCTTAACGGGACAATCAATCTTTTTAAGGCCATCAGATGATGTGACCGAGGCAATCGACCCGAAGATCAGCCTTTCCAGAAACTCCACCGAGGCGACCAGCATGGAAGCGACCGCCGGGTAACGCCTTTTGATGGAGGGTGTCATGGACGAAGAGGACTTCCTGAAAGGAGCGCAGGCCAGGATACCTCGGATAGGATAATCCTTAAGACATGGAACCGTGCAGACTGCATAGCCCCCCCAGGAATGCCCGAAGAGCAAAAGCGGCAGCTTGCCGAGTTCAGGATCGACCTCCACCGCATCCAGCACGCTCTTCATGTCGAAAATGTGCTGGGGCAGGCCATATATGCTCTGGCCTTCGCTCATTCCAACACCAATTCCGTCAAACATGAGCACCATAAAACCCGCTTCGCAAAAAATCCTCCCCAGGGGCAGATAGTTCTCACAGGACATGTTGTAGCCGTGGGTCATGACGATCAAAGCCTTGGGGGCGCTTTTCGGAGTGAAAAGTACGCCATGGATGAGACTGCCTCTGGAAGACATGCAACTGAAGTCTGTGTGATCAAGCTCCGGATGTTCAGCGAGATAATTATCAAGGAAACCCGTCGGTTCACACATCCGGATATAGAAAGTCCTTCGATACTCCAGATAAACCAGGGCAATTGCGATGACCAGTATGATCAATATAATTGTAAGTGCGATAATGATCTTCATGCCTGTATTATACTTCAAGATGATAGCCTTGTGGTAAAGATTTTTTGGCAAAAAATATATACAAATTACTATTAAACATGTGATAGACTAATTACAGGAGGATAGGGCAGACATTAACTTGCTGCTGTAGAGAAATGCATATTCCTGCAATAATCAGCGATCTCGCCATAATTCTTCTTACGGCAGGGATCATAGCAATCGTATTTAAAAAAATAAAGCAACCCCTGGTGCTAGGGTACATACTGGCGGGATTTTTGATCTCGCCTCATTTCCCGTGGTTTAGCACCATTTCAGATGGGGAGAGCATAGAGACCTGGTCGGAGATAGGCATAATATTCATCATGTTTCATCTGGGCCTTGAGTTTAATTTGCACAAAATGGCCCGAATCGGATCCACTGCCATCATCACCTGCCTTATGGAGGTAATAGGAATGATGGTCATTGGATATTTGACGGGATCAGCTCTCGGTTTTACGGATATGGATTCGGTGGTGCTTGGCGGAATGCTGGCCATGAGTTCTACCATGGTTATCATCAAGGTATTTGAGGAGCTTAAAGTCAAAGGTAAGTTTGTTGACAGCGTAATGGGAACTCTTGTAGTAGAGGATATCGTCGGTATCTTCTTTATGGTCATACTTTCCACCATTTCCGTTTCCAAGAATGTGTCAGGGATGGAAGTTGCAGGACAGCTTATCATGATGATTCTTTATCTGGTCATTTGGCTGGTACTTGGGATATTTTTCCTTCCCACCTTCCTTGATAAGACCATTAAATATATGAATGACGAGATGTTAATAGTGACATCTCTTGGCATTTGTTTTGGCATGGTCATGCTGGCCCAATGGTTGGGTTTCAGCACCGCGCTTGGTGCCTTCCTTGCGGGGTCTCTTCTGGCAGGGACTGTGCATGTGGAAAGGGTAGAACATTTGACTCGCGGAATCAAGGATATGTTTGGAGCTATTTTTTTCGTATCCGTTGGAATGATGGTAGACCCAGAAATGATAGTTAAATACTGGCTTCCAATCCTGGTGATCTTCCTGGTGACCGTGATTGGGCAGCCCATCTTTGGTATCATCGGAATGATCATTTCCGGGCAGAGCCCCAGGTCAGCAATTCTGGGAGGTATGAGTTTCTGTCAGATTGGAGAATTTTCCTTTATCATAGCATCTCTGGGAATAAATCTGGGCATACTGGATAACTTCATGTATCCCATAGCGGTCACTGTGTCCGTTGCTACCATTCTAACAACACCTGTTTACATCAAGAACGCACCGAAGGCTGCTGATTTTTTGGATTGCAAATTGCCGGATGGCCTTAAAGCCAAACTCATCAAGATGACTTCGGACGCTCAAGGCGATGACGAAAAGGATACCGACTGGGCAGTTTATCTTAAAGACTACTTCCTGCGACTCATCATCTTTGGAGGGATAATGGCGGTTACCGTTTTGGTTGGAGTAAGAAAGCTTTATCCCGCACTTCAGGGAATCATGGAAGCTACTGGGGCTAAGACCGTCTCATGCCTCATAATATATATTATTGTTGCAATATTCCTGAGACCGCTTCTTAATCCACATAGCACACCTTTTACAGCCCTTTGGCTCAAGCGTTTCAGCTTCAGATTACCGCTTATAGCCCTTTCAGGAATCAAGATAGCTCTCATAGCAGTGCTGTGTGTTATCCCGCTGAGAGTGCTTTTCAGAGTGAATCCGCTGCTATTCCTCGCGGCGATACTGGCGATAATACCTGTTCTTATGAGGACACATTTCATATCTACATGGTATCTTAACCTTGAGACAGCTTTCCTCAAGAATTTCAATGAGAGGCTCATCAAACAAGAAGAGGCCCATGGTCATAAAAATGAAGAATGGTTGGATATGAAGCTTCATATTATGAGCTTCATTGCCGGAGATAGTGACTTCGTGGGAAAGACCTTAAGGGATACCGATTGGGGTAATTTATATAATGTTTATGTAGTAAAGATCCGGAAGGCTGCGAGCGGTAAACAAATCCTTTTGCCTGACCCTGAAACACGTCTGGAAAAAGGAGATAAAATCTATGTAGTAGGTGAAAATCAGGCTCTCTTAAACTTCCACACTCTGTATGACCTGGACCAGACCAGAAAGTTCAGGACCCTAAAACAGTTCATGGATACTGGTTATCCTGATATAAATAATGCTCTGGCCGTTTGCCCTTTGAGGCTTAAGGGAGATGAGAGTTTCGTCAGCAAGAGCATAAGACAGGGGGGCATAAGAGACAAATATAAAGTAGGAATTCTGGGTCTTCAAACCGGAGGCCTTCCAATCATCATGCCAGATCCAAACATGCTCCTTAAAAAGGACGATATTCTTTGGATCATGGGTTCCAACAAGAATGTAGGTGCCATGATTGCAGAATATGTGGATGAGGCTGAAGAATAAAGACATTAAAAAATGCGCCAATGAGGCGCATTTTTTGTGGTTTCTATTTGTTTTTCTTTACGAGCTTTCCTGCTTGATCTGCCCAGATGCCCCAGGCTTCGGTTATGAGCTTGCGGCCTGCATACATGGCTGCCAAAGAGTCGTCCAAAGGTGGTGCGATCTCCACCACGTCGAAGCCGATGATGTTAAGCTCGGTGAAGAGCTTTTGGATGAGGGTCAGGGCCATTCTGGAAGTAAGACCGCCGAACTGAGGTGTGCCGGTGCCTCCTGCATAGGCCGGATCCAGAGCATCGATATCGAAAGTCAGATAAACTTTATTGAACTTTTTCATCTTGGAAATGCAGTCGTCCGCTACGGCTTCAATGCCCTCGTGATAGCAGTCATAGGAGGTCTTAACCTGAATGTCGTTAGCCATGTGGAATTCGAATTCATCGGGTTCAATGGAACGGATACCGATGAAGTAAAGGTTTTCCAAGCCGCCGATATTTGACATTTCCAGAGCACGTCTTTCGGTGCTGCCGTGGGAGAGCAGGTCCCCCTCAAGGGCTTCACTCATGTCCATGTGAGCGTCAATATGAATGATGCCAAAGGGCTCATCGAGGGCGGCGTTAATGCCTCTTTCGACGGGAATGGTCACGGAGTGATCGCCGCCTACCATAGTGAAATGCTTTCCCTGTTTGACCAGTTCTTCCACGCAGGCCTGAACCTCAGAGAAGATTTCATCTCTGTCGTCTCCCTGGAAGTTTCCCAGGTCGAGGATATGAAAGTCGCTGAAGAAGTCCAGCCTCTCGGTGCAAGGAGTGGCATGGTCTGTATTGGCTCTCAGGAGATCCGGGGCCTGAGCGGCGCCTCCTCTGTAGCTTACTCCGCCATCAAAGGGAATACCGAAGATTACAGCATCGACATTTTTTGCATCTTTTTCGGGCTTGTTGAGACCAAACCAGGTCTCGGGAGCTTTTGCGTGATCGTTCTTAAAATTCATAGTGGACCTCCTGTGTTTTTTGCTTTATTTAGATGAATATAGTATAATACAAATTAGCGATAAAGTAAAACCGTAACGAAACAGAGGAAATAAAAATGAAAGTAATCGATCTGACACACACCATAACTAATAACACGCCCGTATATCCCGGCACTAAACCGCCGACACTTGAGCCCATCAGCAGCTATGAGAAGGACGGATACAAGGAGACCCTGATAACCATGTTTTCCCACACCGGTACTCACATGGACCCGCCGGCGCATCTCTATGCTGACAGGACTACCCTGGACCAGTTCCCTGCGGAGCAGTTCATCGGTAAGGCTCTCGTCATAGACTGCAGGATGCTTAAGGAGGGCGAAGCCATCACCATGGAACAGCTCAAACCTTACGGAGATCTGGTTGAGAAGGCGGAATTTTTGCTCTTCAATCTGGGCTGGGACAAGCGCTGGGGCACTGACGATTACTTCGGCGATTATCCTTGCGTGGACGATGAGGTGCTGGATCTTATTATGAAGGGTGGCTACAAGGGTATCGGCTTCGATGTCATCGGCCTGGATCCCATAGCAGATCTGAAACTCGTGAGACATAACAAGCTTTTCAAGGAGACGGACATCGTGAACATCGAGAATCTCTGCAACTTGGAGCAGTGCGGTTCTGAACTTTTCTGGTTCAGCTGTTTCCCCATAAAAATAGGCGACTCTGACGGTGCACCCATCAGAGCCGTAGCATGGTTTGAATAAGCAAAATTATCTCCTAAGAAACTTTTTCATATGCTCCAGGAACCTTTCCGCTATGGGCGTGAAGGTCTGATCTTTACCCCAGATCAGATAAAAGATCGTCTCAAGAGCGGGTTCCAGAGGCCTGAAGACCAGGCCGCTTCCAGGTAATGTGTTGATGAGCTTGTCGAAGGTCAGAAGATAACCCAGACCTTCCTTCACAAACATGGAAGCGTTGTAGGAGAGGCGGAAGGAACCTTCCTGATGAAGCTCCTTGACGCCTTCGCCGCACCAGCGGGGCAGGTCGTAACGCCAGCTTTGGTCGGAAACGAAGAGAGGTAAACCCTTAAGGTCATCAAATCTGATGGCCTTTTTTGATGCCAGAGGCGAGTCTTCAGGCATGACGACGCCCCAGATATCGGCCTCCGGGAAGGGCAGAAACTCGTACTTGAGTGCATTGGGCTCATCACAGATGACGGCGAAGTCCAGCAGGCCCTTGTCCAGCTTCTCCGTGACCTGCTCCGTGTCGCCGCTTGTTATGTGGTAGCGGAGATTGGGATAGGTTTCCTTGAAATCGTGGATGCCCCGAGCCAGATAGCGTATCTGGTAGGATTCCGCGAGACCCAGGTAGAGGTCGCCGCCTGTGATATCGTCCAGCACGCGGAATTCGTTCTCTATCTTGTCAGCCATGTCAATCAAGTCAGAAGCTCGGTCTCTTAAAAGCATGCCCTCTTCGGTGAGTTCGATGCTGAAACTGTGGCGGGTGAAGAGTTTTTTACCAAGCTCGTCCTCCAGGGACCTGATTGCTTTGGAAAGGGTGGGCTGTGTCACATGCAGGACCTCCGCTGCCCGGCTCATATTTTCGAGTCTGGCCACTGCCAGGAAATATCTTAAATTTCGGATCTCCATTATTCTGCCTCCGGGAGTTTTTTGCGGTGATATGCAAAATTAGAATATCATCATATTCATTATAACCATTAGCGCAAAAAACTTCAAGCCCGTATAATATAATCAGAAAAATAGACAGAAAGGAACGCACCATGATCAATAAAGCAGAATTAAACCTCGTAAATAACTGGGATAAGACCTTCCCTTTAAGCGACAAAGTTGAACACTCCAAGGTAACCTTCGTGAACCGTTACGGCTTCACTCTGGCAGCTGACATGTACGTGCCGAAGGGCGCAGAAGGAAAGCTCCCCGCCATCGCAGTTTCCGGACCTTTCGGAGCAGTCAAGGAACAGTGCTCCGGACTCTATGCCCAGACCATGGCAGAGCGCGGTTTCCTCACCATAGCTTTCGATCCATCCTTCACAGGCGAAAGCAGCGGCGAGCCCAGATACATGGCGTCTCCTGACATAAATACAGAAGATTTCCAGGCGGCAGTGGATTTCCTTTCACTGAACGACAGGGTTGATCCCGACAGGATCGGCATCATCGGCATCTGTGGCTGGGGCGGCATGGCTATTAACGTGGCAGCTCTTGATACCAGGATCAAGGCCACCGTGGCATCCACCATGTACGACATGACCAGAGTAAACGCCAACGGATACTTCGATTCTGAGGACAGCGAAGAGTCCAGATATGACAGAAAGGTCGCCCTGAACGCTCAGAGACTTGAAGACCTTAAGGCCGGAAACTACAAGCTGGGTGGCGGCGTCATCGATCCACTTCCCGAAGACGCACCTTACTTCGTGAAGGATTATCATGCATACTACAAGACTCCCCGCGGATATCACGAGAGATCGCTCAACTCCAACGGAGGCTGGAACGCCATCGGCTGCATGTCCTTTATGAATCAGCCCATCCTGAAATACTCCAACGAGATCAGATCCGCAGTCATGGTAATGCACGGCGATAAGGCCCACTCCTTCTATTTCGGAAAGGATGCCTATGACAACATGGTAAAGGGCAACAAATACGCCGACAACAAGGAACTTCTGGTGATCCCCGGAGCTTCCCACACGGATCTCTACGATGGTGGAGAAAACAAGGACAGAATCCCCTTTGACAAGCTGCAGGAATTCTTTGAGAAATACCTGTAAGCCCAAAATGTCATTCAGGTCTGCTTGACACAGTTCAGGCAGACCTTTTATAATATCTAAAGAAACCATCTGTAAGCAGGGGAAGATACCATGATCAAAGACGACATCAGAAGAGAATTATTTGCCCATCAGGACGTGAAATACAGAGACTTTCAGGCGAAGCTCATCCCCGGAAAGAACGCGGATGTCATGATCGGCGTCAGGACGCCTGAGCTTAGGAAGCTGGCCAAGGAATTCGCAAAAAATCCTCGCATCGGAGAATTCCTCGAAGACCTTCCGCACGATTATTTCGACGAGGACCAACTCCATGCCTTCATCCTTTCAGGTATGAAGGACTATGCGGCCTGTATGGATCAGGTCTGCCGCTTCCTTCCTTACGTTGATAACTGGGCCACCTGTGATCAGATGTCGCCCAAGGTCTTTAAGAAACACAGGCAGGCTCTGGCCATCCAGGCTGACAGATGGCTGGATTCCACGGAGACCTATACCATCCGCTTCGGGATCGGAATGCTCATGGAGCATTTTTTGGACGAGGACTTCGATCTGAAGTATCCGGAGAGGGTGGCAGATCTGAGATCTGATGAATACTACGTGAACATGATGATCGCCTGGTACTTTGCGACGGCCCTGGCCAAGCAGTGGGAGGCCATCATTCCATATATCGAAAATAGACGATTGGACACCTGGACCCACAACAAAGCCATCCAAAAGGCCATCGAAAGCTACCGCATAACCCCGGAACAAAAGGAATATTTGAGGACACTTAAGATAAAGAAATGAGATTTAGGATAATCAGAAGCCATAGAAAGACCATGTCCCTGGAGATCAGAGATGAGGAGATCATAGTGCGTGCGCCGGTTTTGGCCACCAGGAGGGAGATAGACCGCTTCGTTGAAAGTCACAAGGGCTGGATCGAAAAGCGCCTTGCCATCATTGAAGAGCGCAAAGCCTTAGCCGAAAGCCTGGACCCCCTGACCAAGGAGGAACTGCAGACTTTAAGGGAAGAAGCCAAGAAGCACATCCCTGAGAGGGTGGCTCACTATGCATCCATCATCGGAGTGACCTACGGGAATATCACCATCAGATGCCAGAAGACCCGCTGGGGCAGCTGCAGCGCCAAGGGCAACCTGAACTTCAACTGCTTGCTTATGCTGACTCCGCCGGAAGTAATCGACAGCGTGGTGGTCCACGAACTCTGTCATCGCAAGGAGATGAACCATTCCAGAAGCTTCTACGCTGAAGTCATCAAAGCCTTCCCGGAATACAGAAAGTGGGACAAGTGGCTCAAGGAAAACGGCCGGAACATCCTTATGAGGGTGAAATGATAGAAGACATTATATAAAGGAGCACACATGGAACTTTACATCAAAAAAGCCAAACTCACAGTCCTCGACAAGTACGAGGTTACAGATAATAAGGGCAACAAGATCTATGATATTAAGGGCGAGCTGGTATCTTTTGGAAAGCACCTGAGGATCAATAATGCTCTGGGCCACGAAGTAGCTACTGTGGCTGAAAAGAAGCTCGCCATAAGAGAAGTATATATCATCAAGTCCGGATCTGAGGAGGTGGAGGTCTTCAGGATCGATACCATGAGGAAGGTGCCCGAATATCGCGCCAAGCAGCTGGGCTGGACTTTGAAGGGTGACTTCGCCAAGAAGAGTCTTAAGATAATGGAAGGCCTTCACACGGTGGCTGAGATCCGTCCAAAGGCCCTCAGCTTCGGTGAGACTCTGAAACTCAACGTCCGCAAGGAGACTGAGGCCCTGTCGGCGGTGGCACTCTACCTGGTGAGCGAGCTTGATCAGCCTAAGAAACCCGAAAATGCTACAGAGAAATAAACCACATAATTGATATCAAGGGAACATTGTGCTATAATTTTATAGTTAAATGTTCCTTTTTTTACGACGGAGTAAAACAATGAAATTCAGATTCTTTATTGCATTGATAATCGCAAAATTATCAATACCGGCGCTGAAGATCACCGGTCATAACGCCACGGACTTCCCGGGGAAGGTCGCCCTTAAGATCTGCCCGGACTTCCTTAAATACGTGGCCAAGCCTAAGAAGATCATCGCAGTCACCGGCACCAACGGTAAGACCAGCACGGCGAACCTGGTAATCGACATGCTGAAGCGCTTCGGCGTGGTCACCCTGAACAATTCCAGGGGGTCTAACATCAACAGCGGCATCTCATCGGCACTGCTTAACGGTGTTAACATCTTCAACCATGAGAAATATGAGACTGCAGTCCTGGAGATGGATGAGAGATCCGCGGCGAGACTTTTCCCTTATGTTAAGCCTGACTATATGATCGTGACCAACCTTTCCAGAGATTCCATCATGAGAAACGCTCATCCGGAGTATATCAGATGGCTCCTTGAGAAGTATGTGCCCAAGACCACCAAATTGGTCTTAAATGCCGACGACCTCATGTCATGTTATATGCTTCCTAACAACGAGAGAGTGTATTTTGGCATTGAAAAGCTGCCAACCGACACCGTTAGGTGCTATAATCTCATAGATGACCTGCAGATCTGTCCTAAATGCGACCATAAGCTCAAATACGAGTACAGAAGATATTCCAACGTGGGACGGGCACACTGCACAAACTGCGATTTCGGATCTCCTGATTACAACTACAGTGCGGGCAACGTGGACTACGAAAACATGAAGTTCACCTTCCGCGGACCTGACTTTGAAACGGAGCTTCCCATCATAGACGACAGATTCGTCAACCTCTATAACGAGACCGCTCTGTTGACCCTGCTCCTTCAGCTGGGATATTCCATGGACGAGATCAAGGACAAGCTGGGAACCGTAGAAGTGGTAAAGACCAGATTCAACCACGAGGTTGTAGGCACCATGAAGGTCTACAACGTCCTGGGAAAAGGGCTCAACGCCTTTGCTGAATCCAGAGTTTACGAGACCATCGTGGATCAGCCCGGTGATAAAGAGCTCATAATGTTTATTAACGATTTGGGCCTGGCTGCTCATTGGTCGGAGAACATAAGCTGGATCTATGACACGGATTTCGAGACCCTGAACGTGGATTCCATCAAGAAGATAGTGGTCGTTGGAGACCGAGGCCTGGACTACCAGCTGAGAATGCTTTTCGCGGGAATCCCCGAAGAAAAGATCGTCCACGTCATGAAGATGGAGGATGCCATCAAGCAGGTGGACATAGTTCCCAACATGAACTACTACGTGCTCTACGGAGCTGACCCCGGATCCTTTGCTCTTGGTAACAAGCAGGCTAAAGCCTTAGCTGCAATGCTCAGAGAGAAGACGAAGGAGCCTGCACCTGTTGAACAGGAGGCACCTGAAGTACCTGCGGAACCTACCGATGGAGAGGAGGTGAGATCATGAAAATAGAAATACTCTATCCCGAGATCGCCAATCTGTTTGGAGATCTGGCAAACATCAAATATATCATGGCCTCCACCCCCGGCTGCAAGGTAGTCGGCACTGATCTTAACACCAAACCGGCCTTCCTGACAGAGGGCGACGTGGATCTGGTGTACATGGGCACCATGACTGAAAACAACCAGATCGTGGCCATGGAGCACCTGGAACCCTACAAGGACGAGATCAGAAGAGCTATCGAAAGCGGACAGCGTTTCCTTATGACTGGAAATGCCTTCGAGATATTTTGCAATGAGATCAAAGACCTGGACGACATGCCCATAAATCGCTTCCCTGAACGCGTCAACGCGGAGACCAAGACCACCCAGTGCCTGGGCATCTTCGATATCACCGTGAAGAGGGCGGTAATGCACAGACTGAACTCCCTGTACCTAGGTAAATACGGCGACCTGGACGTGGTGGGCTTCAAGAGCATCTTCACTTACGCTGAAAAGAATACCGACATTCCTGCGCTCTTCGAGACCACTCGCGGCCCCGGGCTGGACAAAGCAGAAGGTACCGGCGAAGGAATTCGCTACAAGAACTTCATGGCCACCTACCTGACGGGTCCTCTCATGGTGCTGAACCCTAAGTTCATGATCAGATTCCTCATCGAATGCGGAGGCACCAACATCAAGCCGCCTCACATGGGCGCCGCCATGGCCGCCTACGAGCAGAGAGTAGAGGAGTTCAAGAGAGAGAACTTGAATTATATATACGGATAAAGATAAAAGTTTGCTTTAAAGTCCCGCACTTCGGCGCGGGATTTTTTGCGCCATTAAGCTTGAACGTCTTTTATTTACATTAACGGCGCGATGATCTTCATGATGGCGCCCATGATCTTGTAGGTGATCTTTTCGTGTTTTATGGTTTCGGGAGTGACTTCAGCGCACTTCATGAGAGTCTCCTGATAATCCTTCTCTATATCCGCCACACAGCTGGTCTTGTACATGTAGGCTGCGCACTCAAAATGATGATACAGACTGCGGTAGTCCAGGTTGATAGTACCTACTACCGCTTTTTCGTCATCGGAGACGAAGACCTTAGCGTGGACGAAGCCCGGTGTGTATTCGTAGATCTTGACGCCGGAAGCGACCAGTGACTTATAGTGTGACTTTGCCAGGGCGTAAGCCATCTTCTTGTCAGGTATTCCGGGAAGTATGATCTTCACATCCACGCCGCGCTGAGCTGCATATTTAAGAGCCATCTCCAGCTCATTATCCAGTATGAGATAAGGAGTCATAATGTGCACATAGTGTTTTGCACGGTAAAGGATGTCCATGTAGACGCTTTCGCCCACCTTGTCGTCATCCAAAGGACAGTCACAGTAAGGCATTACGTAGCCGTCGGACTCAGCGGAAGCTTTGACCTGACACTGATCCCAGGTGGGCACTTCTTCGTTGATGTTCCACATCTGGAGGAACATGAGGGTGAAGCTTTCGACGGCTTTGCCCTGGAGCATGAGGGCTGTATCCTTCCAGTGGCCGAAGCGCTCCTCGCGGTTGATGTATTCATCTGCCAGATTGACTCCGCCCGTGAAGGCCACCTTGCCGTCGATCACTAATATTTTGCGGTGGTCGCGGTAGTTGTAATGGCTGGACAGGAAAGGATGGATGCGGGCGAAGGGCTTGGCCTTGATGCCCAGAGCTTCCAGCCGCTTGGGATAGTCTGAGGTCAGAGTCGAGATCTCGCACATGCCGTCATACATGACGCGCACGTCCACGCCTTGAGCCGCCTTGTCAGCAAGTATCTTAAGAATGCTGCCCCACATGTAGCCCTCGGTTATGATGAAATATTCGAGGAAGATGAACTTTTCGGCCTTCTTCAGTTCCTCTAGCATTGCTTCAAACTTAGCCTCACCTGAAGGGAAGAAGGTGGTTTCCGTGTGGTCATAGATGGGGAAGCAGCCGCTTCTATTCAGGTAGCGGCAGAGATCGTCGGTGCCTGAGTCTATGAGTTCCGGTCGAGCGATGGTTTCCTCGTCCTGCTTCAAGGTGTCCTTCGTGGCATCGATAAGCACTTTAGTTCGCGCTTTGATTATGCCGTGGCCGAAATTCCTTTGGGTGAACCATAGGAAGATGGTGGCCGGAATTGGCACAAGCATGATCAGAAAAAGCCACGTCAGCTTGGCCGTGGCGTCCATGCCGCAGTTAAAGAGATAGAACACCATGGCCACCGAAAAGACGATCTGTATGAGCATGAGCCATTTAAAGTAATCTATGGCCCAAAGATAGATGGTGACGATCAGCAAAATCTCCGCGATTATTAAAAGGGCGACGAGCCCGAGTCTGCTGAAGATGATCCGCAAAAAACTCTTGCGAGGGTTCTTGAGCAGAGTAAGTATATTATTATCGCTCATGGGATACTCCTTGTAATTTTAAAATAAAGTCTTTAACATTTTACCATATTACCACGGAAATGTACATAGTCAAATTTATAACAAAAAAGGGGCCATCTCATTTTGAGACAGCCCTTTTTTGATGTATCGGTTAAAGAGTGTTGCAGCAGAATAGGATAAAAACTTTGATATTGCCAGTTTTTTATCCTACATGGCTGAAGGACTATAGGATAAAAATGGTCAAAACAGGATTTGTATCCTAGGGGGATTTTTTGCAGTAGGATAAAAATGCTTAATTGAAGAGTTTTATCCTACTCACGGCCTAAAATGGCTGCATGGTACGATTAGGCCGTGTGGATTTTTTTGGTGACGGCCTAAAGTGCTGAAATCGAGGTGTAAGGCCGTGGGATCTGAAGGCAGCTTTAA
>JAFPXY010000061.1 GCA_017394515.1 Bacillota bacterium
CAGAGAAAGCTGGGAAGGCTTACACCATTTGAGAAGCACGAACAATATCTGATGGCTGCATAAAAAACTCCAGCTTTACGAAGAAGCTGGAGCTAAAAATTTTACTTTTTTTAATTGTCTACTTGACGGGATGCGGTTCATCCGGGCGGCAGCCTCCACTGCATAAATATCATTCAATTTTACTGCTCATCATAGCATCTGTATCTTTCCACAGCAGCGTAGATTACGATGCTTCCGTCGCCTACGTTTTCACCGATGAGGTAGAAGGTGCAGTTGTCGGTGTATCCGTCACCTTTGAACTCAGCTTCCTGCTTCATGAAGCAAGGGTAGTATTCTCCGCCTTCTTCATCGCCCCACTCGAAATCCAGATCGTCCAGGGAGATGGGATTTCCGTCTTCGTCTACGAATTCGCCATCCTCGCCTTCTTCCAGTTCGATGGTGCCGTCCTCAGAATCCTCGTCTCCTTCCTCGACAACGATTCCTTCGTCGCTTTCGCCAAGCTCCAGCTCTTCGTCGGTGTCATCGCCGACTTTTTCGCCTTCGGATTCCACGTCTTCAGAGCCTTCTTCTGCACTTTCAGAGCCCTCTTCAGCATCTTCACCGATCTCGATATCGCCATCTTCCAGGTCATCCTGGTCAAGGACGATCTCGTCATCGCTGTCCTCAAGTTCGCCATCCTCAAGCTCTACATCTTCATCTTCGACTTCGCCGTCTTCAATGACCTCTTCACCATCATCATCGCCATCTTCGCCCTCTTCAGTTTCCTGAGACAGAGCCTTTTCCTCCACGATGGCAGCCGCCGCTTTGATGATCTCCGGATCTACCTTAACCCCCAAAGCCGAACCCAAGAGATCCACGATCTCCTGAGCGTCCACAGCCTCTGATCCATAATAAGATTTAGTGTTATAGATGATGTACTGATAGTACTTGCCGTCCATAGGTCTCTGATAGGCCGCAACCTCCAAAACGCCCAGGTCGAAGTCGTCCTCTTCAGTTCCGGAACTGTAAAGAATATCGCCCATCTCGAACTCGTTCTCGATGGCCTCTTCCATGGATTCTTCCATCTCTTCGAACTCGGTTATGAGCTCGTACTTGCCGAGGCCTGCCGCCTCGATGCCTTCCTCAACCTTTTTCTGTAAGCTTTCTTTCTGGCTTCCAAGGTCCGTATAGTCCATCTTGTCCAGGGTGCTCAGCATGCTTCCATCAGCTGTGAGCTCCAGACCGAAGTCGTACTCTGCTATGTAGCTTGCGCCGTCATCTTCCCACTGGATATCTTCCGGTGCAGGATTATTGCCCGCCCCGCCGGAACCGCCGGAACCGCAGGCAGTGAAGGTGAAGCACATGGCTCCCATAAGCAATATCGCGATCAGTTTATTTCCAAATCTATTTCTCATGATTTTCCCATTCCTCTCTTGTGATTGAGTAGAATCTGCTGTCTCTGTCCTCTCCGGTGTAAATGTGATAAGTCTTCCGAAGAGTTCCCTCGTACTTGAAGCCGAGCTTTTCGATGACCCTCTGGGATCTGGCATTCACCTCGGAGGTGCGGATGGCCATGATCACCAGATCATATTTCTTAAAAGCATAGTCCATGATGGCCCTGCTGGCCTCCGTCATGTAACCCTTGCCCCAGCATTCATATTTCAGGGCGTAGCCCAGCTCCATAGACGCCACGCCTTCGCGGGCGGTGTCCTCGTAAACGGAGATATTTCCGATGATCTCCCGGGTAGCCTTGTCTCTAACGGCAAACCCATCGCCCCCGGGGATGAACATCTCCCTTATGATCTTCCGGGATTCCTCGACGCTTGCATGAGGCGCCCAGCCGGCATTCGGACCAACTCGAGGATCCTTTGCCCAGCTATAGAGTCCCTCGGCGCACTCGTCCGTGTCCTCCCAGGGCGTGAGAAGGAGTCTTTCGGTCTCGATGTATCTTTCTTCTCTCATTTTTTCCTCCTTAAATGGCGCTCCTTAAAACATCACTAAGCCGTGCGTATTCCTCGAGGCTCAGGGTCTCGCCCCTTCTCACCGGGTCGATTCCCGCCTCTTCAAGACAGCGAAGTATGGTGGCCTTATCGTAGCCCTTAAGGACTGACAGGGCGTTGGATAAGGTCTTTCTCCTCTGGCCGAAGCCCGCCTTGATGACCTTGAAGAGGAACTCCTCATCCTCGACCTTCACAGGCTTTTCGTCACGAATATCTAAGCGAAGCACCGTGCTGTCCACATTAGGCTGAGGCACGAAAACGGTCCTCGGCACCTTGACGATCTCCTTTGCTTCCGCAAAATACTCCACCATGAGGGATATGGCTCCGAAGTCCTTTGTGCCTGGCTTGGCGGTTAATCTGTCAGCCACTTCCTTTTGCATCATAACGGTTATGGACGCAGCGGGCACCTGATCCTCCAGAAGCTTCATGATTATGGGCGTCGTGATGTAGTAGGGAAGGTTTCCGACCACCCTAACGACCCCAGGGAAGGATTCTTTTGCGATCAAATCGTTTAATTGCGTTTTGAGCACATCCTGGTTGACTATTTCCACGTTTTCCAGATCCCCCAGGGTCCAATTCAGTATGGGAATAAGGTTCGTATCGATCTCGATGGCGATTACCTTGTGGGCCACCTGGGCTGCTTCCCTGGTGATGACGCCGATTCCGGGGCCGATCTCGATGACCAGGTCATCGCCGGTGATGCCGGAACCCTCCAGGATCTGGTCTATGATGTTTTTATCCGTCAGAAAGTTCTGGCCCAGGCTCTTGGAGAACCTGAAACCGAATCTATCCCTGATCTCTCTGATTGTCGACGGTGCGTACAGCTTCATAAAAATCCTCTTTTGTTATTCTGAAACCCTTGAGCTTCTTAAGCATGGCCCCGGCGTTGGAATATCCGATACCGAGAATGCCTGCCACCTGTTCTCTTCTTGTTCTGGAGTCCTTGCCTCCCACGAGGCCCGCCCTGTCCAGATCTTCCATGGTGATCTCATCCGGGCCATCGTCTTCAAGTACTGCCCTGCACTTGTTGAGGGCCTCTATGACCGCCCCGGGCTCGGCGTTTTCCACGCCGATGTCGCCTGCTTTAAGGGCGTCCTTCTTGAGAAGGTAGGCATGCTTGGCCTTGGGAAACTGCTCTTTAAGCTTCCTTCTGATCTCCTCTCCGGAATGGTCAGGGTCTGTGAAAATGATGATACCTGTGGTCTCGTAGGCCTTACGGATCTCTTCTATAGTTTCCCGTCTTATGCCGAAGCCGTGGGTCTCTATGGTAAAGCAGTCCACGGCTCGTTTAAGATTTATAGTATCATCTCTTCCTTCGACAACGATGGCCTCCCTGATCTTAGGTTTGTCAGCCATTGTTATCCTCCTCTTTATCTTTATCTTTGGAGTCCTTGTCTTTGGACTTATCCTTAGACTTTTCCTCCTTGGCCTTGTCGGCCTCTTCAGCTTCCTTCTCGTCCACCAGCCTCTGAGCCTCTTCCATAGCCATGTCCGTAGGGGCCACGGTCTCATCCTTATCGTTGACCCTCAGGTCCGGCAAAATGAAGAGTATCTCATTGGAGCGAACCAGTTTAAGCCTCTTTCTGGCAAGTCCTTCCATGTACTTGTCGGTGTTGATGATCTCCAGCTGCTGGTTCAGATCCTCCACGGTCTCCTTGAGCTCCTTGTTCTGCTCTTCGATCTCCGCCCGTTCTTTGTTCAGGTTTACGATCTTCACAGCTGATATCACAAAATACACCACCACCAGGGCTACGACTCCGACCAGAGCCAGCCTCAGCACGTTGATCTTTTTCTTTTTAGCCTTGAATTTGGTCTTGCTTTTCATCTTTAAATATACCCCGTTGGATCGATGGCTACGCCATTGACTCTAATCTCAAAGTGACAGTGTGGTCCTGTGGACCTTCCGGTAGAACCTACTCTAGCGATTACCTGTCCCTGGAATACCTGATCTCCCACGGAAACGTTGATGCTGGAGCAGTGACCGTATCTGGTCATGATTCCCTTACCGTGATCGATATCTACGCACAAACCGTATGCGCCGTACCAGCCGGCTCTTACAACGGTTCCGCCGTCGGCAGCCTTGATAGGTGTGCCGGATGAGATGGCAAGGTCTACACCTTCATGCATTCTTCCCCAACGCCATCCAAAACCTGAGAAAACTCCTGCAGGTACAGGTCTGATGAAGGTTCCGGTAGCTTCTGTGAGCGGTCTCTCCTTGGTACCCTTGACGATTACCTTGTTTACAGCCTCTGTGATGACTTCCGTCTCCACATCTTCTCTGTCCACAAGTTCACCGTTCAATCTGGTTACCCTGGCTGTTACTCTCATCTTACCATCAGATCCTTCAGTCCTTACGAACTCTTCATCATCGTAGTATTCATCGGATTCTATGGTCTCTGTCTCATACTTGATGGTCTCAGCGAAGACTTCCAGTCCTACGGTTCTTACCGTAAGGATAGGAGCTTCTGACTGTGAAACGATGTTCTGTCCCTCACTGAAGGTGTTGAGATCCGCCAGTGCAGGGTTCAGATCCTTAAGGCTCTTGACGCTTACGTCAAGCTCTTCTGCTACGGACTTGAAGGTGTCACCTTCGCTTGCTGTATATACGGTCTCTTTGACGGTACCGGCTTCGATGAGTCTTACGATGGCCGGTCTGGAACTGATCTTGGCCAGGGTGGTATCTACCTCCTGGACCTCAACCTTCTCCTCTACGCCGTAGGACTCGTAATCCTTGTCCTTCTTAAGATATTTTGCGATGATATTGTCGACTACCGCATTAGCCTCCTTCTCGGACTGGAGGATTCCTATCCTGTTTCCATCGACGAAGAGGCCGTAAGCCTTGGTCTGGATGTCGCCCATGTAGGTGAACTTCTTCAGTACGTCGTCGGGCTTATCCACCTGTTTGCCTACGGAAATGACGGTATTGAAGGAGATGTCCTCATCTCCGTTGATGGCGATGGGCGCCTTATACTCCTGGGTCAGCTCTTCCGATACCAGATCCAGGATCTCCAAAACATCCCTTTGCTCTTTAACAATACCGAGAACACGGCCGTTATATGAGTAGGAATAGTCCACAACGCTTGCTATGAGCCAGATGGTAAAGGCTCCTGTGATGATGAAATAGAGAGCGCCGCTTATGATCTGCCTTCTGTAGGTATGGATCCAGATCCTGGTATTATGAATTTTCCTAAGCGTGGTGATCCAAAAATATGAAACACCCCAGGCGATCCAGTCATAGATCCAGTCGTAGACCGCAATAATACCGCCCATAAGGTCCAAAAACCAAAAGGCTCCGCTCTTTAAAATCTCGCTGACATCATCTATTATTCCGTCTAATACTTCTATTATGATGGCTCCTAATAACCAGATTTTCTCGATTACTATAGTTTGCCATTTTGCCATAATTCTGCTTCTCCCATTCTATCCTTCACGCAGGTGCAGCGCTGACCGTTCTCGTCGATACCGGTGTCCTGGCACTTGGCGCAAAGATATTTTATATCTGTATAGTCAAGGGCATAGTTGTTTTCTGTTAACATGATCGCCCTTTCTTTCTCTAGATCTCTGATCTCCTTCTTGATGGAGTCGATGTCCTGTCTGGATGATCCACCTAAGAGTCCTCTTGATATTTTACTAGATAATTGCTGAAGATTCATGTCGATTTGACGAATTTCAGGTAATTTTTCGTACACTTCCTGCTTTCTGCCCTCGGCGCGTTTCTCTGCCTGGGTTCTCAGGTACTCATAATACTTGTTCAAAGTATTCTGGGTCACGGTGTTTCTCTGATTTACGTCTCTTCCCCACTGATCAGCTTCTTCCTTCCAGTTTTCCAGGACCTTGTTCACGTATTTAAGGTTGGGGCTCTGGGTGAAACTGGCCTTTTCGCAGGCTTCAAGCACCCTTTCTAAGGTGAAGTGCATGTCGTCGAACCAGTTGTCCACCATTTTGCGCTCGGCTTCGGTGATGTTTCTCTTAAGGCCGATGGAGTTCAGGATCCTCCTGTAGATTCCCTGGCGCTCGGATACTTTCTCGAGATACTCCCTGACCTCTTCAGAGGTCTTGAGGCCTTCCCTGCTCCAGCTTAAGATAACCTTGGAAATGTAGCTGATGCCGGTCTTTCCAATCTCGCTGCAGTACTCAAAGGCTTCGCGGATGACTTCTCTTGGGGCTTCAAGCTCCGTGTTCCAGGAGTTGATCTCCCTGAGTTCCTTGGCATTGAGGGGTCTTCCGATGATGGATTCGGCATACTCGATGACCTCCCTGAATTCACGGGCGTCTTCGTCTTCCTTAAGGTCTTTTGGCTCCTGAGGCAGAATCTGCGAACCGGAATAGAGCTTTTCTCTCAGGCTCAGGATGGTCACGTTGTAGTCATCCCCGGCCTCTTCCAAAACTACAGCCCCCTTGGACTGCCAGTATTCCCAGGCTTCTCTTAAGGTCACCTCGTCCATTTTAAGAGCTCCGGCCATGATGGAATTCTTCAGTTCCATGCCGTGTTCCGCGCAAAAACATCCGTAAAGATAGGCTTTCACGTAATCTCCCGGTGCCTCCGCCATATATTCGTTTATATATACGTTTTCGATGTTTGTGGTAAGGAGATAGTAATCTCTGGTCTTACTCTTTGTGAATCTCATTATCCTTCTCCCGGATCTCAGGCTACAGTGCCATGTCGCTGAACTTGGTGTATCTGGATACCCAGGTGAGCTCTATGGTCTTGGTGGGGCCTGAACGGTTTTTTGCAATATTAATCTCGCAGACGCCCGGCTTCTCGGAGTTTTCCTTGTTATAGTAGTCGTCTCTATAGAGGAACATTACCACGTCCGCATCCTGCTCGATGGAACCGGACTCTCTAAGGTCTGCCAGGTTCGGATGGTGGTCGGGTCTCTGCTCCGGAGCACGGGACAGCTGGGAAAGGGCCACTACAGGGCAGTCCATTTCCCTTGCGAGAAGCTTCAGATTCCTTGAGATCGCTGAGATCTCGCCTACTCTGTTGTCGCTTCTTTCGGGGGAGCTCATGAGCTGCAGGTAGTCGATCAGGATCAGATCCAGACCCTTGTCAGCCTTGAGCCTTCTGCACTTGTTTCTGATCTCCACCATGGAGATGCCGGGGGTATCGTCGATGTGGATCTTGGCGTTCTGCATCTCATCCAACGCCAGGTTCACTCTTTCCCAATCCTTCTTGTCCAGGGTTCCTCTCTGGAGCTTGGTCATCTCGACCCTGGACTGAGAGCTCAAAAGTCTCTGGCCCAGCTGCTCCTTGGACATCTCAAGACTGAAGATCAAAACAGATGATCCGCCGCTTACAGCGCTCTGCTGGGCGATGTTAAGGGCGAAGGCGGTCTTACCCATGGCAGGTCTGGCCGCGATTATTACAAGGTTGGACTTCTGAAGACCGTTTAATACGTCGTCAAGATCCTTGAAACCTGTGGGGGTGCCTAAGACCTTGCCTTGATTTTTTGCGGCTTCATCGATTTCCTGGATGTTGGTAAGAAGTACGGACTGCACGTCAGAATAATCGCTCTTCTGGTTGCGCTGAGCGATAGAGAAAATGCTCTTTTCGGCATAGTCCAGGATGTCCTTGGCGTCCATGGATGCCTGATATCCCTTGTCCGTTATGTCTTCTGAAGCCAGGACCATCTTTCTGATGGTGGCCTTCTCGCGAACGATCTTGGCGTATTCCACGGCGTTGATGGTGGAAGGCACGTCAAGAGTGAGCTGTGCCACGTAGGCACGGCCGCCAACCATCTGAAGGACTCCTCTTTTCTTGAGTTCCTCAGAGACGGTCAGCACGTCCACAGCCTTGTTTTGTTTATACAGTTCCCAGATAGCGTTAAAGATCTCCTTGTGGGCGGCGTTGTAGAAATCGTCTGCATCCACCTCTTCAAGGACATCAAAAAGCACTTCCCTGTTGAGCATCACCGCTCCAAGGACGGACTTTTCAGCTTCTTCATTATGGGGAGGTATCCTCTCTGCCATGTCTCTCCTCCGGTTTACTCTGCTACTACGTTGATCTTTACCTTGCCGGTGACTTCGGTGAAGAGCTTAATGGGCACTACGGTCACGCCGGTAGTCTTGATCGGAGCGTCCAAAAGGATCTTTTTCTTATCGATATCATATCCCAGAGCCTGAAGGGCATCGGCGATATCCTTGGAAGTGATGGATCCAAAGACCTTGCCGTTGGCGCCGGCCTTGGTCTTGATCTCGATGCCTTCCTTAAGAAGCTTTTCGGCCATTTCCTGGGCCTTAGCCTTGTCCTCTCTGAACTTCTTTTCCTGGGCTTCCTTCTTCTTTTCGTGCTGTTTAAGGTTTGCAGGGGTAGCTTCTAAAGCAAGACCCCTTGGGATCAGCATGTTTCTGCCGTATCCGTCGCTTACCTTAACGATATCTCCGGCCTTGCCGGAACCCTGTACGTCCTGTAATAAGATTACTTTCATATGGTCATTTCCTCCGTGATCTCCATTATTTTCCTGATGGCACCTTCGATTGAGATGTCCACCTGGGCTGCGGCGTTAGTCAGATGGCCGCCGCCTCCGAGTTTTTCCATAACAAGCTGAACGTTGATCTCGCCAAGGGATCTGGCGCTTATGACGGTCCTTCTGTCCAGGTCTCGTCCGCAGACGAAGGAGGCCTTGATGCCCTTGATGGTCAGCAGTTTATCAGCAACCTGTGCGCAAAGAAGCTGCGCATCGCTTCTGATGGCGTCCAGTGAGGATAAAGCCACGCCATTAGCCATGATGGTAACGTTGGTTATGGCCTTGACCTTGGTCTGCATGCGCTCCAGGTCTTCCTGGAAGAAGCGCTTGACCTCCGCAGGATCTGCACCCTGACGTCTGAGCCAAGCCGCCGCCTCAAAGGTTCTGACACCTGATCTTATGGAAAATTTATTCGTATCCACCGTGATCCCTGCGAGCAGGGCCTCGGCTTCGATCTTTTCTAGTTTTTTCTTAGGTAAGATGTACTGGAGTATCTCCGCCACCAGCTCTGAAGCCGATGATGCGTAGGACTCCATGTAGTTAAGGACAGGATTTTCGATAGCCAGCTCCATCTTTCTGTGATGATCGATGACTACCACCTTCTCCGCCAGCTGCAAAAGCTCCGGACACTGGACCATATCAGGCCTATGAGTGTCCACCACGATGATGAGGCTGTCCTTATCGCAGAGCTCCATGGCCCTGTCTCTTCCTATAAAGTTGTACTTATCAAGGCTTTTGGCCTGATAGAACAGGTCGTCCAAAGACTCATTGGGCTTCTCGATGACTATGAAGGGATTCTTTTCATTGGAAAGGCAAAGCCTTGCCATTCCCATGGAAGCACCGAAGCTGTCCATGTCGGACGCTTTATGTCCCATGATGAAGATCCTTGAAGCCTGGGCGATCAAAGGCAGCAGGGCGTGTCCCACGATCCTGGACTTACCCTTGTTGCTCTTCTCTACGGTCTGGAGCTTGCCGCCGTAGTATTCGATCTTGCTCAGTCTCTTGATGACCGCCTGGTCACCGCCTCTTCCGAGAGCCAGATCCAAAGCCGCATTAGCGTAGGTCTCCGTGAGATCCATGGTCTTGCCTCCTACGCCTATACCTATGGAAAGGCTGGCGGGGAAATCCGCGTTGGTCTCCAGCTTCCTCACCTCGTCCAAAATCTCAAACTTGAGGAAGTTTCCCTTGTCGATCTTGCCCTGAGCGAACCAGATGTTATATCTGTTGTTCTTGACACGGCTGACTGATGCGTTGATATCAGCGCCCCAGGTGCGGATCAGCTTATCGATCTGTCCCAAAAGATTCCTGTCGCCACCGTCACTCTGAGCCTCGATCAGCTCATCGTAGTTATCTATCTGAACCTTGGCGATACAAGGCTTCTCTTCGTTATATCTGTCCTTCAGATCCTCTAGGACCGTCACGTCCGAGAACATGATGGCCAGCTTATGCCGATCGTCAGTCTCGTAATATGCGAAGATCTTAAATACCTTGTCGTTCCTTTCTACCAAAGGATGGGCGCCCGTTACGGCGCACTCGAAGAGATCGACTACCTTAAGGCCTGTGAGGGTGAAGATATCAGCTCCCACGATGCCCTGGTAGAGGAAAACTTCTCCTATATGCTCATTCGCCATGAGTACCTTACCCTGATCGTCGATCACTATCTTAGGAACAGGGCAGTATATATTCATTTCAGTGATCTCGTCCATTTTTCCTCTCCGTTTGGTCACAAAAACTCAATATAATTATATCACAATACTTCATGAATTTCATCTACAAGATGTAGGGGTTTAAATGGGGTTCAAGCCTTGACCTACACAAGTCACCCCTTTCTCCTTTGGCAATAAAAAATGGAGCGTTTCACGTGAAACACTCCATCATTTTCGTTATTTGTCCAGGCTCTGAAGGAGCTCGATGAGTCTCTCCAGTTCTTCTCTTGAAAAGAACTCCAGCTCGATCTTGCCTTTCTTGCCTGAATACTTGATGTTTACTCTGGTGCCCAGGGCTTCCTTCAGATCCGACTCAACCTTTGCCAGGTCTGGGTTCTTCTGCTTTCTGGGGCTTCTCTTCTTGGCGGGTTCTTTGGCCTTCTCGGCAAGTCTCTCCGTCTCTCTTACGGACAGTCCTTCGGCTACCACCTTATCGCACACCTTGCTCCTTAAGTTAGCATCTTCGATTCCCACAAGAGTCCTGCCATGGGCGGCGCTTAAGGTGCCGTCCTCTACAAGGGCCCTGATCTCTCCGGGAAGTTTCAGAAGTCTCAGGGAATTGGCGATATACGGTCTGCTCTTTCCCACGTTCTTTGAGATCTGCTCCTGAGTCATGCCATAGGTCTTGATCATCTGATCCAGTCCTTCTGCTTCCTCTATGGGATTCAGATCTTCCCTCTGCATGTTCTCGATGATGGCGATGAGCATGTTTTGCTCGTCGGTGAGCTCTCTAATGATGCAGGGGATCTCCTTGAGTTCAGCCTTTACTGCAGCTCTCCATCTTCTCTCGCCGGCAACGATCTCATAACCCTTGCCTCTTTTTCTTACGATGATGGGCTGGATAATGCCGTTTTCCTGGATGGATCTGGCCAGATCCTGGATCTTTTCTTCGTCGAAGACCTTTCTTGGCTGCTTTTCGTTGGGCATCACCTCGTGGATGCTCAGATACTGAACCTTTTCGCCCTCGTCCTGGGGCTCTTCTTTGTCCTTCTTCTTGGTTTTGACCGCGGTATCTTTGTCTTTAAGGGCTACAGGCACAGCGTCCGCAAACAGCGCATCAAGTCCTCTTCCCAGTCCGCCTTTTTTGGAACCTGCCATTTACTCCTCCTCCAGCTCTAAGAATTCATCCGCAAAGTCCATGTAAGCCTCGGCTCCTCTGGACTTGGGATCGTACTTGGTGATAGGCACGCCGTAGCTGGGAGCTTCCGCAAGCCTTACGTTTCTGGGAATAACCGTGGAATATACCTTGTCTCCGAAGTATTTCTTAACTTCCTGAACGACGGCCACGGATAAATTGGTTCTGCCGTCGAACATGCTTAAGATGACCCCCTGAATCTCCAGCTTGGGATTGAGGCTCTTCTTGACCAGTTCGATGGTGCTCACCAGCTGGCTTACGCCCTCCAGAGCATAGAATTCGCACTGGATAGGAATGAGTACTGAATCCACAGCGGTAAGGGAGTTGATGGTAAGAAGTCCAAGCGAAGGAGGACAATCTATGAAAATGTAGTCATAATTGTCTCTTACCTTGTCCAGACCTTTCTTAAGAGTCTTTTCTCTCTCTTCGATCTGTACCAATTCTACTTCGGCACCGGCCAGATCAACGCTGGCGGGAATCAGATCGAGATTCTCCGTCGATGTGTGGATGATGGCCTTTCTGGGGTCATAGTTCTTATCTATTAAGATATTATATACTGTGTTTTTAAGGTTCCTTTTGGGCACACCTATACCACTGGTGGTATTTCCCTGAGGGTCGATGTCCAGGATCAGAACCTTCTTTCCCTTCTTCGCCAGGCAAGCTGCCAGGTTGATATTTGTAGTGGTTTTGCCAACGCCACCCTTTTGATTAAATATTGCAATTGCTTTTCCCACTTTTAACCTCCAATTTTTAGCTAAGTTTATTATAACTTATTTGTAATATAATTTCCACTATTATTATTAAAAAATGCTAAAAAAATAGGGCAGTGTTTCACGTGAAACACCGCCCGGTTTGCGGTCGCATTGTTAACATATTAACGTGTATACAATATCCTTTATAGTGGCGACTTAAGAGGCGTTCCGGCCTTTCTGGGATAGGCTTTCGGGGTGGGCTTCACCTTCTTAATGACCAGGATCCGATGCTCCAGACCGTATTCTGCCATCTGGGTGTCGCGGATCTCGATAGCCTCTCCGCCCAGTGTTTTCAAGGCTTTCGCAGCATTCTCCAGTTCCTTTTCAGCCTCCGGTCCCTTATATGCCAGGAGGTATCCGCCTACCTTTATGAAGGGCAGGCAGTACTCGCACAAGGTGGCCAGATTTGATACGGCGCGGGATACGCAGACATCGTACTTTTCACGATGATCCTTGTTTCTCGCAGCGTCTTCCGCTCTGGAATGAAGGAGTTTGACGTTATTTATGCCCAGTTCCTCCGTGAGTTCTCCTATGATCTTAAGTCTTTTGTTCAAAGAATCCAAAAGGAGGAATTCCTTGTCCGGTGAGCATACCGCCAGAGGAATTCCGGGGAAACCGCCGCCGGTGCCCACGTCTATAACGGACTTTGCCTTCTCATACTCAGGAAAATCCAGACACATGATGGAATCCAGGGTATGTTTCACGTGAAACTCTTCCGGATCCGTGATGTTTGTCAGGTTGACCTTCTCGTTCCAGCTTAGGATTCCGGCCATATAGCTTTCAAGTATTCTGTTTTGGTCTTCTGTGAGATTTATCATTTGCTCTTTTCTCTTCTCTTTTTCTCAAGGTAAACCATTAAAACGTTGATATCGGCAGGTGAAACTCCGGAGATTCTGGATGCCTGGCCGATGCTGGAGGGTCTGATCTTGGAAAGCTTCTGGCGGGCTTCAAGCCTTAATCCATCGATACTTTCGTAATCCAGATCCTCGTCAAGACGCTTTTCTTCAAGCTTCTTATACCTTTCGATCTGCTGAAGCTGCTTTTTAATATATCCTTCGTACTTTATCTCCACTTCAAGCTGAGTGATCTCGTGATAGGAGAGCTCCGGTCTTGTCTCGTCATCTATTTCCTTAAGATCTGCATAGCTGATCTGGGGACGCTTGAGAAGTTCCATGAAGGTGGTCCTGCCTTCGACCTCGGTGGTGCCTCTTGAAAGGAGGAAATCCTTGAGATCAGCCGCTCCAAGACTCTTATTCTTAAGCCTTTCCATCTCAGCTTCCACGGCTTCCTTCTTCTTAAGATACCTGTCGTAGCGCTCCTTGGTGGCCAGTCCCAGCTTGTATGACTTCTCCGTAAGCCTCTGATCTGCGTTGTCCTGACGGAGCAAAAGCCTATATTCGGCTCTGGAAGTCATTATTCTGTAAGGTTCATTAGTACCTTTGGTCACTAAATCGTCGATGAGAACGCCAATATAAGCCTCGTCTCTTCCCAAAATGAAGGGATTTTCGCCCTTTATCTTAAGAACAGCGTTAATTCCGGCCATCAGACCCTGGCATGCAGCCTCCTCATAACCGGAAGATCCGTTGAACTGCCCCGCACAAAACAATCCTTCCAGCCCTTTATATTCAAGGCTCGGCTTCAGATCCAGCGGGTCGATGCAATCGTATTCGATGGCGTAGGCCGGACGCACTATTCTCAGGTTCTCTAACCCGGGTATGGTCTTATAGAAATCCCTCTGAACATCCTCAGGAAGTGAAGAGGACATGCCCTGGATGTACATTTCATCGGTCTCCAGGCCTTCCGGCTCCACGAAGAGCTGGTGTCTCTCCTTATCCTTGAAGCGATTGACCTTGTCCTCGATGGATGGACAGTATCTGGGTCCGATGCCCTCTATCTGTCCTCCGAAAAGAGCGGAACGGTGGAAATTGGCTCTGATGACCTTGTGAGTTTCCTCATTTGTATAGCTTAGCCAGCAAAGTCCCTTATTTTCGCCGATCTCATCGTCCATGAAGGAGAAAGGTACCGGGATCTCGTCGCCCCGCTGCTCGATCATCTTGGAATAATCCAGGCTCTGTCCCAGGCAGCGGGCCGGCGTACCGGTCTTGAACCTTCTCATGTTCATGCCCTTGGCCTTTAAGTTCTCCGCCAGTTCCACGGAGGGTGCCAGACCGTTAGGACCGCTCATAAAGGCAGAATCTCCGATGAAAATCTTGCCTCTTAAGAAGGTTCCCGTACAAAGGATCACCGCCTTAGCTTTGTATACAGTATGCGTGCGAGTCACAACACCGGTGACTTTGCCATCTTCTACCAATATATCCGTCACCTCGCCCTGTCTGATATCCAGATTAGGCGTGTGCTCGAGAGTTTTTTTCATCTCAATATGGTAACGATTCTTATCCGCCTGAGCCCTCAAGGAATGCACCGCGGGACCCTTTGCGGTATTAAGCATCTTCACCTGAATGAAGCTTTTATCTATATTTCTGCCCATCTCGCCGCCTAAAGCGTCGATCTCGCGAACCAGATGGCCCTTGCCGGTGCCTCCGATGGAGGGATTGCAGGGCATCATGGCGATGGCTTCCAGGTTCATACTGAACATAAGGGTGCTCATGCCCATGCGGGCAGCACTAAGCGCAGCCTCGCATCCCGCGTGGCCGCCGCCGATCACTATTACGTCGTATTCACCCATCAAAATATGTTTCATGTAGTTGCCTCTCAAAAGTTATTTGCCCAGACAGAAGCGTCTGAACACTTCATTTATTATATCATCGCCCACCTCTTCGCCGATGATCAGGCCTAGAGATTCATAGGCGTGATTCACGTCGATTTCCAGAAGTTCCAAGGGATCTCGCATCTCAGCTGCGCCAAGTGCATCCGTAAGGGCCTGGTCCGCCTCCTTAAGAAGCGCGCCGTGACGCACGTTGGTCACCACGAAACCCGTCTTCTGGCTGACCTGGCCGCCATAGACCATATCCTTTATGGCATTCTCCAGGTCGTTAACTCCCTGATCTTCCGTCATGGAGCCCTCTATAAATACTGCCTTCGGCATAAGCCCTCGCAAAACATCCCGATCCAGCTTTATCTCAAGGTCTGACTTGTTCATGAGACAGATGACCTTGCGATCGCCGATGACATCTATGATCTCACGGTCTTCGGAATCCAGCTCCCGGCTGAGATCCACGATAAAGATCACCAGATCAGAGCGGTTAAAGGCTTCTTTGCTCTTTTCGATGCCGATCTTCTCAATGACATCATCCGTATCGCGGATACCCGCAGTGTCCGTAAGGATCACGGGCACGCCGCCAATGGACAACGTTTCCTCGATAGTATCGCGAGTCGTGCCCGGAATGGCCGTAACGATGGCGCGATTCTCCTTAAGAAGGGCGTTCATAAGAGAAGACTTACCCACGTTGGGCTTACCTATTATGGATATTCTCAAGCCCTCGCGCATGATCCTGCCCGTATCAAGAGTCTTGATGAACTCCCAGACCTCCTGCTGGATGTTACCTAATCCTGCGATCAGCTTCTCATAGGTCATCTCTTCAATATCTTCATCAGGATAATCGATATTAACCGTGAGATCCACCAAAACATCCACCAACTCCTGGCGGATAGCCTTTATCTTCCTTGAAAATCCGCCCTCAAGCTGGTCCATGGCCGTCTCAAAAGTCCTGTCGGTCTTGGCTTTTATGAGGTCGATGACCGCCTCCGCCTGGCTCAGGTCCAGACGGCCGTTTAAGAAGGCCCTCTTGGTGAATTCTCCGGGTTCCGCCAATCTAGCTCCGTTGGAAATTACCAGTTCAAGGATCTTTCTTAAGGAAACCAGGGATCCATGGCACTGGATCTCCACCACATCCTCAGCGGTATAGCTCTTCGGCCCTTTAAAGTAGCAAACCATGACCTCATCAACGACATTTCCTTTGAAATTATCCCTGATATGCCCATAAGTCATGATGTTAGGCTTAAGTTCAGGCGCGAATATTTTGGAAATGATCTTCTTGGAATCATCTCCGGACACCCTGATGACACCTATGCCACCCTCACCATATGCAGTTGAAATCGCCGCAATCGTATCTTCTCTCATTTTTCTCCACTAATAAGTTAAAAAATACCTCACCAATTAATTATACATTAAAATGGTGAGGTGTAAAAGACTATTTTAATTCGATAATGACCCTTCTGTAAGGATCCTCACCCTCAGACCTGGTGGTCACATGAGGATGATTCTGAAGAGTAGCGTGGATAACCTTTCTCTCATAAGGATTCATAGGCTCCAGCTTCACTGATCTCTTGCTCTTCCAAACCTTGTTTGCAAGGCGATATGCTAAGGCTTCAAGAGTTCTCTCTCTCTTTGCTCTGTAGTTTTCAGCATCTACCACTACTCTGACGTATTTATTCTGGTCTTTATTGACTACGAGGCTTACCAGATACTGGATGGCATCCAGAGTCTGTCCGCGCTTGCCGATAACAGTGCCGGAATCCTTGCCCTGAATGTCCAGATATATGGCTTCTTTACCCATCTTGCCGGTGACATCCACATTAAGGCCCATTTCCTTGATCATTTCTCTTAAGAATGTAAGAGCCTGATGATCTTCTAATACCTGAAGTTCTTCTTCAGCTTCCTTCTTTGTTATAGCCTCGTGCTTCTCTGTCTTTTTCTGCTTTTTCTCTTTTGGGGCTTTTTCCTGTTTTATTCTTGCTTTTTCTTTTACCTGTATTTCAGGAACCGGCTCCTCTTTAGGAACCTCAACCACAGATTCAGGCTTTATTTCTACTTCTTTAGGTTTCTTTTCAACTCTTACTAAAGCAAGTTTGGAACCTATTCCAAAAAATCCTCTGGATGGTTCCTCAAGAACAGTAACATTAACTTCATCGATGGATACCTTAAGATCATCTAAGGCAAGTCTTACGGCTTCATCGACATCACGGCCCCATTTTTCGGAATAATCCATGATTTAATGTTCCTCCATTGTTGCTATAGAGCTATTTTTTCTTTTTTTTCTGCTTTTCTTCTTCTGCCTGCTGTTTTTTCCACTTGTTGAATCTCAGATTGTAGAAGATCTGGATAACCTGGCTGCCGAACCAGTAAATAGCAAGTCCAGCGGGATATGTTCTGGCGAACCAAAGGATCATGATAGGGAAGAAGTATTTCATCATCTTACCCATCATATTGTTGCCCTGCTGAGCGTTAGGAGTTCCACCCATGGAAGCCTGCATTGACTGCATGGAGTTCATGGAATATGAACCAAAGGTCGCTGCTGCTGCCGCAAGGGGAAGGATCCACCTGTCAGGCTGTGCAAGGTCGGGTATCCAAAGGAAAGATTCGTGAATTGCATAAAGCATGTTCTCATCGGTCAGATAGTTCATAGGTGTTCTAAGAAGTGCGAACAGACCCATGATAACGATCATCTGTACGACCATGGGAAGACAGCCACCATACATGGAAGCTCCTTCTTCTTTATACAGTTCAGATACCTTCTGCTGATATAATTCTCTGTCTTTGCCATACTTTTGCTGTAATTCCTGCATCTTAGGCTGAAGTTTTCCCATTTTCATGGTGGACTTCATTGATTTGGCATATACAGGATAAAGTGCAGCCTTAACGATGACTGTGAGAATTATGATAGCTATACCATAGTTGCCTACGAGATTGTAGAGAAAGGTAAGCAAATAGCTCAAAGGTGTAGCTAATAAACTCATTAGTTTCCTCCAAATTATTTAAGGTACGGGATCATAACCTCCCTCACTCCAGGGGTGACACCTTAAAATACGTCTGATTCCTAAATAACTACCTTTAAATACACCGTATTTCTCTACTGCCTGGATAAAATATGTAGAGCAGGTAGGTGTGAACCGGCAGGTAGGCGGAAACAAGGGCGATATGAATTTCTGATAAAATCTGATAGGCAAAATAATTAAGTATTTCATATCTTTTTACCTGAAATCATCCCCGTTCTTCTGAATGCGTTCCTTATGGACGAATCCACTTCACGGAAACTTCTGCCGGAAATAGTGTTTCTCGCTATGATGATCACATCATAACCTGTGGGAAGCTGGTCTTTGAAGTGCCTGTAGCTCTCTCTCATAAGCCTTCTGGCACGGTTACGCTTTACGCTGTTTCCCACTTTCTTGCTTGCTAAAAAACCTGTCCTGTTATGATCAAGATGATTTTTAAGATAAAAGACGACAACGTACTTATCTCCGATAGATCTGCCCTTATTATACACGGCATCAAAATCCGCCTGATTTCTCAAAACATCATTTCTTAGCATGTTTCTCTTAAGCAGATAATTTCTTTCTGCCCTTTGCTCTTCTTCTCTTAAGTACGTTTCTGCCGTTCTTGGTGGACATTCTCTTACGGAAGCCGTGTTCCTTCATTCTCTGTCTCTTTTTAGGCTGTAAAGTCATTTTCATGAGCTTATGTCTCCTTTCTAAATTGTTACTAAAGTTATTTCATGTCGATCTGAATTTCAATCGACACATAGACTTAAGTATTATAATAAAAAAGACATGCTTTGTCAATGAAATACTTCAAAAAAACATAAGTTATCCACAGATTTTTTTCTTGCCTGTGGATAACTATTTGGTTATAATATAAATACGCTTATATTAGGAGTTAGTATGAACAATTACAATGAAGTGTGGGAGGCAGCCTTATCTTTAATCAAGGATCAGGTCACTCCTGTATGTTATGAAACTTGGTTTCTTAACCCATTAAAAATTAAAAAAATTGACAATACACTTAACATAATCTACATGGATGTTAATACTACTTTAGATTTGGATTTTTTTGTTGATATTATCAATTCCAGGTATCTGACTCTGCTTCAGGAGTGCTTTAAGGAGATCCTTGGAGACGATTACAGAGTAGTTGTCAAGAGCCCCGCAGATGGTGATAATCTTGTGGATAACTCTGTGGAAAATGTGGAAAAGATTTCCCGCAAGCCCCGTAAAAAGAGCCGTAAGACGCTCCTTGCCGAAAAATATCTCAATCCAAAGTATACCTTTGATAACTTTATCGTAGGACCCTCTAACAGCTTTGCCCACGCAGCTGCTTTAGCTGTGGCTGAATCCCCGGGAATCGCATCAAATCCTTTATTTATTTACGGTGGATCAGGCCTTGGTAAAACTCATCTAATTCAGGCCATCGGTATTCATATTTTGGAAAAGGATCCGGACTGCAGGGTATTATATACTTCATCGGAGAATTTTTTGAACGAATTCGTTACAGCTATCAATGAACACAAGATGAACGAGTTCAAGTCTAAATACAGAAAGGTAGATGTGCTTATTGTCGACGATATTCAATTCCTGGAAGGAAAAGAAGGTATCCAGGAAGAGTTTTTCTATACCTTTAATGCACTTTTCCAGAATAATAAGCAGATCATAATCACCGCCGATAAGGATCCCAGCAAACTTAAAGGTCTGGACGAAAGACTCGTTACCAGATTCATGTGGAATTTAATGGCTGATATCCAGCCGGCTGATTATGAGACGAGAGTAGCCATCCTTCTTAAGAATGCTTCTCTTATGAATATGGAAGTTGACGATGATCTGAGGGAAGTAATAAATATTATCGCTGAAAAGGTCAAGGATAATATAAGAGAACTTGAAGGAGCTTTTATCAGAGTTAAATTCTTCTCTGAAACTCTCGGTGAGAAGCCTAATAAAGCTTTCGCAAAAAAAGTTCTTAAGGACATTCTTTCAAACAGTGATACAATGATCACTCCCGAAAAGATTAAGAAGATAGTATGTAAGAAGTATAATATAAAGGTAGCTGATATAGAATCTTCAAAACGTACTAATAATATAGCATTTCCAAGACAGGTCGCCATGTATCTCATAAGAGAACTTACTGACAGTTCTTTCCCTAAGATCGGAGAGATGTTTGGCGGCAGAGATCATACCACGGTAAAATATGCCTGCGGTAAGATAGAAGATGAGTTGGAACAGGACGAAAATTTTAAAAAAATACTTGAATCTCTCAAGAGAGAGATCAAGGACTGATAAAAGTTATTAGAAGTTATTGATTTTATCTTAATAAAATATCGGAATCTTATTAACAAATAAAAATAATAACTTTTCCTTGAAATTCAAGGATTCTGACCACTTATCCACATTATCAACAGCCCCTACTACTATTATTACTATTTAATCATATTATAATTAACTAATGGAGGAACAAAAATGAAATTTTCATGTTCTCAGAGCACTCTGGTAAAAGCTTTAAATATAGTATCAAAAGCAGTAACATCCAGAACAACCATTCCTATTTTAAAAGGTATCCTTATAAAAGTTGATGAAGAGGGTTTCATAACCATGTCTGCATCAGATCTGGATATATCAATAGAAGATAAGTTTGAAGTTGTAGATTTTGAACCCGGTGAAATAGTCGTTCAGGCTAAGTTATTCGGAGACATTATCCGTAAACTTCCTGCAGATATTATATATATAGAAGAAAAAGATGGAAATCTCATCATTAAATGTTCCTCATCTGAATTCAATATCGTAGGAAGCCCTTCAGATGAATTTCCTAATATAAATGTAGGAGAAGAAGGTGAAGTACTTACCTTAGATAGAGAGATATTAAAGGAAATGATCAAAAAGACCACCTTTGCAGCATCTGTTGATGAGAGCAGGGGAGTTATAACAGGAGTTCTCTTTGAAATCAAGGATGATCAGTTCAATATGGTAGCTTTAGATGGTTTCAGAATGGCTGTTACCAGGGAAATGACCAATAACGGTTTTGAAAAGAATATCGTTATTCCTGCAAGGACCATTAATGAAGTAGCTAAGATCATTACCGAAAGCGAATCTGAAAAGGAAAACGTAAATCTTATCATTTCAGATAAGAGAGCTACCTTTGAGATAGATAATGTAAAGGCAGTAGTAAGACTTCTCGATGGAGATTATGTAAAATACAATGATATCATTCCTAAGGAAAGTCAGATAAGAATCGTTCTTAACAGAACTGATCTTATGAATGCCATCGAAAGAGCTTCCTTATTTGCAAAAGTAGGAAAGAATAATCTCATCAAACTTGATATTAGAGAAAATGAGATGGAGATCACTTCCAAATCAGAAGAAGGTAATGTAAGAGAAGAAGTTTACATCTCAAGAGATGGTAAAGATCTCATAATAGGATTCAACTCCAAATATCTTCTCGATTCTCTTAAAGTAATAGATGAAGAAAATATAGCAATGTTATTCAATACACCGGTAAGTCCTTGCTTAATAAGACCTATCGAAGGAAATGATTTTGAATATCTGGTACTTCCTGTAAGGATCACCAATCTGTAATAATGTATATAAAGAATATTAAAATCAAGGATTTCAGAAATTATGAAGTCCTTGATTTAGAGTTTAACGAAAAAGTTAATATTATCATGGGTTCCAACGCTCAAGGTAAGACCAATCTTATGGAAGCCATATATATTTCATCTTTTGGAAGGTCATTTAGAACATCCAAAGATACAGATATGGTAAGATTTAATACAGATCAAGCCAAGGTAAAGATGGAATTTCATAAGGATCTTGGAGATCTTGATATAGAAATACTCATATCAAAGGATCATAAAAAGATCATAAAGGTAGATGGAATAAAGATAAAGAAAACTTCTCAGCTTCTGGATAATGTATATATAGTAATTTTCAGTCCTGATGATCTTAAGATCGTAAAGGATGAACCGGAAAAGAGAAGAAAGTTCATAGATAAAGAACTTTGTCAGATAAAACCATCATATTACAGCGATCTTTCGAACTACAAAAAAGTCCTTTTAGAAAGAAATACATATTTAAAGGAAATAAATGTAGATCCTGACCTTATTGATATCTGGGATAGGCAGCTTGCTAAATATGGCGCATCAATAATGATAAAGAGAAATGAATTCATCAATAAAATCTCTCTTATCAGCAGCGATATTCATGGAGGAATAACCAATAATAAAGAAAGTCTTACCATTAAATATGATCCTAACATATCATTTAATGATGATATTAAAGAACAGGAAATAATTTTCTATGATATCATCAAAAGATCCTTTGACAATGATCTCAGAATGAGAACCACTACCAGAGGACCTCATAAGGATGATCTGGATTTCTTCATTAAAAATGAAGATAATACAATAAATGTAAGAAATTTCGGTTCCCAGGGTCAGCAAAGAACTGCAGCACTTTCCTTAAAACTAGCTGAAATAGATATAATAAAGAAGGAAACCGGTGAGGATCCCATACTTTTGCTCGATGACGTATTGAGTGAACTTGACCTTGAAAGACAGGAATATTTGATAAAAACTCTTTCATATAATCAGTTATTTATCACAACTGCGGAAATGCAACAAAAAATATTAGTAGAATTTCCCGATTCCACCCGATTTAAAGTCCAAAAAGGAAAAGTCGAAAAAATGCTCTAAAAATTATAGTTATATACTGTAATTTTTAGAGTTTTTTATTGCTTAAATTTCGCTTTTCGTCGATTTTTAGAAAGTTTTAATAATATTTCTTTAAATATATCAAAAACCTTGCTAAAAGTTATAATTTGTGCTACACTATATTATGTATGATTTTGTTCAAAAATTAAAATTTTAACCCAAAATTTTGAGGAGATAATAATGAGTTTAGAAGAAAAAACAACAGGCCAGTATGATGCGGCGCAAATACAGGTCTTAGAAGGACTTGAAGCAGTCCGTAAGCGTCCCGGTATGTATATCGGTTCCACCGGACCAAGAGGCCTTCACCACCTCGTCTATGAGATCATCGATAACAGTATAGACGAGGCACTTGCAGGATACTGCAAAAATATAAAAGTTACTATCAATCAGGATGATTCAGTTACAGTAGAAGATGACGGACGTGGTATGCCTGTAGATAAGCATCCCAAGCTGGGCATTCCCGCTGTAGAAGTTATCCACACAGTGCTCCACGCCGGTGGTAAATTCGGCGGTGGGGGATATAAGGTTTCCGGCGGTCTCCACGGTGTAGGCGCGTCTGTAGTTAACGCGCTTTCAACCAGGATGGAAGTAGAGATTAGAAGAAACGGTAAGATCTATCACCAGGAATACAGACAGGGTAAATATGCAAGCCCTCTTGAAGTTATAGGAGAAGCTCCCAGAAAGACAGGATCCAAGTCCACCTTCTGGCCTGATCCAGACATCTTCGAGACAACAGTTTTCGATTACGATACCATCCAGCACAGAGTAAGAGAGATGGCCTTCTTAAACAAGGGCATCAAGATCACCCTTAAGGATGAAAGAATCGGACGCAAAAAACAAGAAGTCTTCCATTATGAAGGCGGAATCAAGGAGATGGTAGCTTATCAGAACCATAATAAGGATGCCATCCATAACGATGTAATATATTTCGAGGTAGCAAGAGATACTCATGAACTTGAAATAGCCATGCAGTATACAGATAGCTACAGCGAACTTATTTTGGGTTATGCAAATAATATAAATACCGTTGATGGCGGAACTCATCTTGTAGGGTTTAAATCCGCACTTACCAGGGTAATAAATGATTATGCCAGAAAAGCTAAGCTTCTTAAGGATAGCGATGCTGCATTAACAGGTGATGACGTAAGAGAAGGTCTGACCGCTGTAGTTTCCGTTAAGCTTCAGGAACCTGAATTCGAAGGCCAGACCAAGGGTAAACTCGGAAATCCTGAGATCAGAGGTTTCGTAGAGACTACTACCAATGATTATCTCATGGCTTTTCTTGAGCAGAATCCTTCCCAGGCCAAGACCATCATCGAGAAGTGCGTTAAGGCTGCCCGTGCCAGAGAAGCTGCCCGTAAAGCCAGAAACATCATCAGAAATACCAACGCTCTTACCAGCACATCCCTTCCCGGTAAACTTGCTGACTGTTCAGAAAAGAATCCTGAACTTTCAGAGATCTTCCTGGTCGAGGGAGATTCCGCTGGTGGATCCGCAAAAGATGGAAGAGACAGAAAGCGTCAGGCCATCCTTCCTTTGAGAGGTAAGATCTTAAACGTAGAAAAAGCAAGACTCGACAAAATCTTAAATTCCGATGAGATCAAGAACATGATAACAGCTTTCGGCTGCGGTATCGGACAGGACTTCGATCTGGATAAATTAAGATATCATAAGATCATCATCATGACCGATGCTGATGTCGACGGAGCTCACATCAGAACTCTGCTTCTCACATTCTTCTATAGATATATGAAGCCTCTCATCGAGAATGGCTACGTTTATGCTGCACAGCCACCTCTCTTCAGAATCAAGAAGGGTAAAGACGTGTGGTATACCTATTCCGATAAGGAGCAGGAGAGAAAGCTTCAGGAAGTTGAAAACCTTCCCGGCAAGCTGGAGATCCAGAGATACAAAGGTCTTGGAGAAATGGACGCTTCCCAGCTTTGGGAGACCACCATGGATTATGACCACAGAACTTTAGTACAGATAACCATCGAAGATTCTGCTCAGGCGGATGAGATTTTCTCCACACTCATGGGAGATAAGGTTCCGCCCAGAAAGAAATTCATCGAAGATAACGCGCATTATGCGACAATTGACGCTTAAGGAAAGGAGGGGAATACATGACGACGTTTTTTGAAGATACAAAAATGATCCAGCATGAGATCTACGACGAAATGAAAAAGAGCTATATCGACTATGCTATGTCGGTAATAGTTTCCCGTGCCCTTCCTGATGCTCGTGACGGTCTTAAGCCCGTTCACAGAAGAATTCTCTATGGTATGGATGCTCTGGGAATCTCTCCCAACCAGCCCCATAAGAAGAGTGCACGTATCGTCGGTGAAGTAATGGGTAAATATCACCCTCACGGTGATTCATCCATCTACGATGCTATGGTAAGACTGGCACAGCCTTGGAACATGAGATACATGATGGTTGACGGCCACGGAAACTTCGGCTCCATCGACGGAGACGGTGCTGCTGCTTCCCGTTACACCGAAGCCAGAATGACACCATTCTCCTTGGAGATGTTAAGAGACATCGATAAGGATACCGTAGACTTCGTTCCTAACTATGACGGTGAAGAAATGGAACCTGTGGTACTTCCTTCCCGCGTTCCGAACTTACTTATCAACGGTTCCGACGGTATTGCGGTAGGTATGGCTACATCCATTCCTCCTCACAACCTTTCAGATACCATTGATGCCTGCGTTAAAGTAATCGATGAGCCTGAATGCTCCATCGATGACATCATCAAAATAATAAAGGCACCGGATTTCCCTACAGGCGGAATCATCATGGGAAAGGGAGGAGCCAAAGAGGCTTACAGAACCGGTCAGGGCAAGGTGGTCGTAAGATCCGTAGCTACCATTGAAGAGGGAAGCCGCGGTAAGCAGCAGATCATCGTGACTGAGATTCCTTTCCAGGTAAACAAGGCAGCTCTCATCCAGAAGATGGCAGAGCTCGTAAAGAATAAACAGCTTGAGGGAATCACCGAGATCAGAGATGAGTCCTCCCGTGAAGGACTTCGTATCGTAATCGAACTTAAGAAGGATGCCAACGCTCAGATAATCTTAAACAGATTATATAAGCACACTCAGCTCCAGAAGAACGTATCCATGATCATGCTTGCCATCGACGAGGGCAAGCCCAAGATCCTGAATATCAGAGAGATAATCGACATCTATCTCAACCATCAGAAGAACGTAGTAACCAGAAGGACTGAGTACGACAAAAAGAAGGCTGAAGCCAGAGCTCACATCCTGGAAGGTTACCTCATCGCTCTGGATAACATCGATGAGATCATCAAGATCATCAGATCATCCTACGATGACGCTCAGGAAAAACTGATGGAGCGCTTCGGTCTTTCTGAGATCCAGGCTAAGGCTATCCTGGACATGCAGCTGAGAAGACTGCAGGGTCTGGAACGTGAGAAGATCACAGCTGAATACGTAGACCTTCTGAATAAGATCGCATACTATGAA
>JAFPXY010000008.1 GCA_017394515.1 Bacillota bacterium
CAGAACTCCGGACACGAATGACAAATAGTGCTATTTCTTTATTTTTGTTCGAAAAAACATTACGCTATAGTGGGATGATGCTAAACGATGATTTTTTGCGTGATTAGCATCATCTCTCTCCAATCCAGGCTGCAGTATGATAAACCACAGCAAAAAAAGAGATGTCTCAAATTGAGACATCTCCTGCTTAGAATGGGCCCGGCTATAAGCCGGGTTCTGTATTAGACGATCATCTATCTCGACTGTACATTGCTGCACAGCTCCAGCGACCTACCTCTCAGGAGACGACGAGCAGCCGCCTTTGGCCCTTATTTGGTCTTGCTCCGGGTGGGGTTTACAAGGCCATCCTGTCTCCAGGATGCCGGTGAGCTCTTACCTCGCCATTTCAACCTTACCACAGCCTAACTGTTTCGGCGGAGTGTTTTCTGTTGCACTTTCCCTATAGTTACCTACGCCTGACGTTATCAGGCACCCTTGCTCTGTGGAGCCCGGACTTTCCTCACACATGAAGTGCGCGACCGTCTGCCGGACCCAGAAACATATTATATAATAAAAAATTAAAAAGTCAAATGATTTGTGTTGCAACTTTTGTGCTTGCATTAAAAATTTTAATATTGTATAATTGGCAGGTGTGATTTTTTGAGGTGAATATGAACGAAAACGAAAAAAAACTTAAAACTGAAAATAATATGCCCATTACGGAAAACAAGATGGGCTATATGCCCATAAGACCGCTCATGCTCAGCATGTCTCTTCCGGCCATCATTTCCATGACCATAAACGCTCTCTACAATATCGTGGACAGCTATTTCGTGGCCAGGATATCTGAAGATGCTTTGACAGCTGTATCCATCATCATGCCTCTTCAGATGATGATCATCGCAATGGGAGTAGGAACCGGCGTAGGTATCAATTCGCTGATATCCAGGCGCCTCGGTGCCAGAAGGCAGGAGGACGCAGACAAAGCTGCTACCACGGGTATATTGCTTGGAGTCTGCAACTGGCTCGTCTTCATGCTGGTTGGACTGCTGCTACCGGGAACCTTCGTAAGCGCTTATGCAGAACCCGGTACATATATTTATGATGCAGCGACAAAGTATCTGATGATAGTATTTTGCGGATCCTTCTTCATTTTCATTCAGGTGAATATCGAAAAGATCCTGCAGGCTACCGGCAATATGAAAGCCCCTATGATATGTTCCATGTCCGGCGCCATCACCAACGTAATCCTTGACCCCATCATGATCTTCGGACTTTTGGGCTTCCCTAAACTGGGAGTAGTTGGCGCGGCTATAGCAACGGTCATCGGCCAGGTGGTAGGCTTCACCATCGGAGTCATCATCCTATTCGGCGGAAAGAAACATCTGGTTACCATCAAATTCAAAGGTTTCCACCCTGAGATGCGCATTATCAAAGAGATCTATCAGGTGGCGCTGCCATCCATCATCATGCAGAGCATCGCATCGGTCATGAACGTACTCTATAACATGATCCTTGTGGCATATTCAACTACTGCTGTCGCGGTACTTGGAGTATACTTCAAGATCCAGAGCTTCGTATTCATGCCGGTCTTCGGTCTTAACCAGGGTGCGCTTCCCATCATTGGATTCAACTATGGCGCCCGCAACAAGGAAAGGGTAAAGCAAGCGAGAAAGGAGGGTATCAGGTTCGCTCTGATCTTCATGGTCATCGGCCTAGTACTTTTCCAGCTAATACCTGATAAGCTTCTCATGATCTTCGATGCATCGCCTAAGATGCTGGAGTACGGCGTTCCGGCCTTAAGGATCATAAGTTTGAACTTCATCCCAGCTGCCTTTGGTATCATGAACGGTACTGTTTTCCAGGCTACGGGTCACGGAGTATACAGCCTTATCTGTTCCTTCATTAGACAGCTGGTGGGAATCGTTCCTTTCGCATATGTTCTTGCTAAGATCGGCGGAGTTACACTTTCCTGGTTAAGTTTCCCCATAGGGGAGGTGCTGGGACTCATCTACAGTTTCGCCATGCTGAACAAGCTCATGAAGAACGAAATAGATGTAATGTAAAAAATTAACACTTCCTTAGCGGATTTTTTGCAATATTAACACACTTTTAATTACCTCCGAGTTACAATATGCTCGGAGGTTTTTGATATGAAACTTGGAATCGATATCGGATCAACGACTGTAAAGGTCGTTTTAATGGACGATAACAACAATATTTTATATAAACGTTACGAGAGACACATGTCCAGCGTCTTCGAGAAGGCTCAGGAACTTCTGGAGGATATCCTGAAGGAAAGAGGGGACGAGAAGGTCAAGGTGGTCATCACCGGATCAGGCGGACTGCAGCTTGCAGAGAGTTTGAAGCTTCCCTTCGAGCAGGAAGTTGTAACTTGCTCCATAGCTGTTAAGAATCTGATCCCCGAGACTGACTGCGTAATCGAGCTGGGCGGCGAGGATGCCAAGATCACGTTCTTTGGAGCTACCGTAGAGCAAAGAATGAACGGCACCTGCGCCGGCGGTACCGGAGCTTTCATCGACCAGATGGCAATTCTCCTTAACACTGACGGTGATGGATTAAACGATGCCGCAAAAGACTTCGACACCATTTATCCCATCGCTGCCAGATGTGGTGTATTCGCCAAGACAGACATCCAGCCACTCATCAACGAGGGAGCATCCTTATCAAATCTGGCTGCATCCATCTTCCAGGCTGTAGTCAATCAGACCATCTCGGGTCTGGCTTGCGGACATAAGATAGAAGGCCATGTGGCATATTTAGGAGGCCCTCTGAGCTATTTATCGGAGCTTAGAGCCAGGTTTACTGAGACCTTAGGCCTTGGACCGGATGAGGTTGTCTTCCCTGAAAACTCCAAATATTTCGTCGCCATCGGTGCAGCTCTTATGGCTGACGATAAGGCAGAAGTTACCATCAGTTCCTTAGTTGACGCACTTTCTAACATAGACAGTTCTCAGAACAGAGCGTCCAAGAGAACTGAACCTCTCTTTAAAGATGAGGAGGAACTTAAAGCTTTCAGAGAGAGACATGCCAGAGCCAAGATCAGCAGGAAACCGCTGGAACTTTGCGAGGAACCGCTCTATTTAGGAATCGATGCAGGTTCCACCACAACCAAAGCAGCTCTCATCGACCAGGATAAGAATCTGGTCATGAGCTTCTATAAGAACAACGAGGGAAATCCTTTGGAGACCACCAGAGGCTTTCTTAAGAAAATATATGAGAAGATGCCCAAGGACTGCTTCATTTCAAGGTCCACAGTCACAGGCTACGGCGAAGGTCTGATCCAGGCCGGCTTTAACGTGGACGAGGGTATCATCGAGACCATGGCCCACTATAAGGCGGCTGAACAGTTCCTGCCCGGCGTTGATTTCATTTTGGATATCGGCGGACAGGACATGAAGTGCATGAAGATCCGTAACGGAGCTATCCATAACATCATGCTGAATGAAGCCTGCTCTTCAGGCTGCGGTTCCTTCATCGAGACCTACGCTAAGTCAGTAGATCTTCCTGTAGAGGAATTCGCCAAGGTAGGCCTTCTGTCACAGGCACCTGTGGATCTGGGAACCAGATGCACTGTATTCATGAACTCCATGGTAAAGCAGGCTCAGAAGGAGGGTGCTTCCATAGGAGATATCGCCGCAGGTCTGTCTTATTCCGTTATAAAGAACGCTTTATACAAGGTAATAAAACTCAGAAATCCTGAGGAAGCAGGCGAGAAGATCGTCGTTCAGGGAGGCACTTTCTATAACGAATCATGTCTCAGAGCTATCGAAAAGGTTCTGGGCCGTGAAGTTGTGCGCCCGGATATCGCAGGTATCATGGGAGCTTACGGCTGCGCGCTTAATTCTTTGGAAAGAGGCGACTGTGGTGAAGTTTCCACCATCAAGAGACCTGAAGAACTGGAGAACTTCACTTACGACTCCAGAAACGGTCGCTGCAGAAGGTGTGAGAACAACTGCCTGCTGACCATCACCAGATTCGGCGATGGCAAGAGATACATCACGGGAAACCGCTGCGAAAAGGGTGCAGGCCTTGATATCAAGCATGGTGAACTTCCGAACCTATATCAGTATAAGCTGAGAAGATTATTTGAATACTATGAACCCATCCCTGAAGAGAAGGCTGCAAGAGGACGTATCGCCATCCCCCGAGTCCTTAATATTTTTGAGGATTATCCATTCTGGTTCACCTTCTTCACGGAACTCAAGTATCATGTTGTTTTGAGCCCCATGTCCACCAAGGACATTTACCAGAAGGGCATGGAGTATATCAGCTCCGATACCGCTTGCTATCCCGCTAAGATCGTTCACGGTCACATCAGAGAACTCATAGATGAAGGCGAGAAAAAGATCTTCTATCCATGCATAAACTATGAGTGGATGGAGGATCCCAAGGCTCCTAACCACTATAACTGCCCGGTAGTAGCCACATATCCTGAAGTTATCGCAAACAACATGAACCACGACTTCGAACGCTTCGGAGTAAAATTCTTCCATCCCTTCGTTCCATACGATAACGATGAAAGACTGGTCAAGAGAATGCATGAACTTCTCGAAGAATATGGTATAACCGAGAGGGAGATCGCAAGAGCAGTTGCGGAAGCCAGAAAAGAACAGCTCAAGTTCAAGGAAGATGTAAGGGAAGAGGGCAAACGAGCCATGAAGTATGCCGAAGAGCATGGATTAAAGGCCATCGTACTTGCAGGTCGTCCTTATCATCTTGACACCGAGATCAACCACGGCATCGATAAGATGATCAATTCCTTCGATCTTGTGGTGCTTTCAGAAGACTCCATCTGCGACCTTCAGGTACTTGACAGACCGGTAAGAGTTCTTGACCAGTGGATGTACCACTCAAGGCTTTACAGAGCTGCCAACGTAGTAGAAGATATGGAGAATGTAGAGCTGGTACAGCTGAACTCCTTCGGCTGTGGCGTAGACGCTGTAACCACCGACGAAGTAATGGAACTTCTGGAGTCCGCCAATAAGCTCTATACCCTCATCAAGATCGATGAAGGAAATAATCTTGGCGCCATCAAGATCCGTATAAGATCCCTGAAGGCAGCCATGGAAGAGCGCGAGAAGAATGGCGTATTGCCAACAGGCGGTCACAAACCTTTCAACAGAAAGATCTTCACCAAGGAAATGAAGAAGGATTATACCATCCTTGTTCCTCAGATGAGCCCTATACACTTCGAATACCTGGAAGCAGCAGTTAGATCCTGTGGATATAACGCAGTGCTCCTTCCCGAAGATACCAACGGAGAGGGCATCCAGGAAGGCCTGAGATACGTCAATAATGACGCCTGCTATCCGACCTTGGTTACCCTGGGTCAGATGATCAGAGAACTGAAGACTGGTAAGTACGATCCCGATAAGACAGCTCTTATCATGTCTCAGACGGGAGGCGGCTGCAGAGCATCCAATTACGTAGCACTCCTTCGTAAAGCTCTTAAGGATCTCGGCATGGAGCAGATTCCTGTAATAAGCTTCAATACCGGTATCCTCGAAAAGAACCCCGGATTCAAGATCGACGTTAAGATGGCAACTCGTCTTATCATAGCAGCAGTCTATGGAGACGTTTTCCAGAGATGTCTGTACGCCACAAGGCCATATGAGGTTGAACCCGGTTCCGCCCAGGCCATAAAGGACAAATACAGAGAGAAGATACTTAAGAACTGCAGAAACGGCAGCATTCCTGAACTTTGGAGGACCGCTCCTAAGATCATCAAGGAATATGACGAACTTCCCCTTAAGGACATCAAAAAACCCAAGGTAGGCGTCGTAGGCGAGATTCTGGTCAAATATCATCCGGATGCTAACAATCGTATAGTTGAACTTATCGAGAAGGAAGGCGGCGAAGCAGTAGTTCCCGAACTCATCGACTTCTTCCTTTACGGAATGTACAACAAAAAATTCAACTACGAGCACCTTTCCGGAACCAAGAAGCAGTACAAGCTTAACATGATGGGAATCAAGCTCATCGAGTATATCAGAGGTCCCATCAGAAAGGCCTTAAGAGAATCCAAGCGTTTCAATGAGATGCCTCATATCGAGGAGACCGCAAGAGCAGCTTCCGAGATCGCATCCAACGGAAACCAGTGCGGAGAAGGTTGGCTTCTTACAGGCGAGATGATCGACCTCATCGAATCCGGCGCCACTAACATAGCATGTCTTCAGCCCTTCGCATGCCTTCCTAACCACGTAACGGGCAAGGGCATGATGAAAGCCATCCGCGAGAAGTTCCCTGGAGCTAATATCGTAGCCATAGACTACGATCCCGGTGCATCCAATGTTAACCAGATCAACCGTATCAAGCTCATGATGGCCAACGCTCATCATAACCTGGGAAAGCGTGATGCATAGTAAAAGTACTGAAATACCGCTCTTTTTGGGCGGTATTTTTTGCGCAAGTGCCATATAGTTGGGGCATTTCCTTCGGTTCCCCCCTTGAAATACTGCCTTCAAGGGTGTATAATATGCTCATAATAATCATAAATTACTAGAGAGGGAGGTGTCTCATGGGAAGACACGGTACGATCGCGGGACGTAAAGCCGCACAGGATTCAAAGAGAGCAGCAATGTTCACTAAATATGCTAAGGCCATCACTGTAGCTGCTAAGGACGGAGGAGATCCTGATTACA
>JAFPXY010000062.1 GCA_017394515.1 Bacillota bacterium
CAGATGTTTTCCTTTCTTTCTTTCCGGCATATTCTCCTCTTTTCCCAGGAGGATACACCTCTATTCTAACACTTACTCCTTTGCAGGACTAACTTCTGTTTTAAAGGCTCCCAGCAGAAATTAAAATTTCAATCTAATAAATCCGCCACAAATATTTGGTGTACTTTAACACCTTAAACGTTAACAGGCTGCCGCCCTAGATAATCTCTAAAGCGACAGCCTATTATATTTGAAACATATTCCGTAATCAATTCTATCAGTCGTCTTTATGGGCCTTTTTCCAGTCTTTAATCTGTTTAAGGCGTTCTTTGTATTTGACTTCCAGACCGTTGTCGGATGGCCTGAAGTACTCGCGGCCCACCAGTGAATCGGGCAGGCACTGCATGGAGGTGATGTGGCCTTCGTAGTTATGGGCATATTTGTAGCCCTTGCCGTAACCGATCTCCTTCATGAGCTTGGTGACTCCGTTTCTGATGTTCAAAGGCACAGGTTCTGCCATCATCTTCACAGCGTCGTCTCGGGCTTCCATGTATGCTGCTTCCATGGCGTTAGACTTAGGCGCCATAGACATGTAGACTACGGCTTCCGTAAGGTGAACGGTGCATTCTGGCATGCCTATAAAGTGACATGCTTGGTAAGCAGCGACTCCGATCTCCATGGCTCTGGGATCAGCGAGACCTACATCCTCTGCCCCGAATCTCAGCACTCTTCGTGCCACGTACAATGGATCCTCCCCTGCTTCCAACATTCTGGCCAACCAGTATACGGCAGCGTCCGGGTCGGAGTTCCTCATGGACTTATGAAGGGCTGAGATCAGGTTGTAGTGCTCCTCACCATCCTTATCGTATAATAAGGATTTTTTGGAGATGCACTGCTCCAGGGTCTCTTTGGTGACCGTGGTCACACCCTTCTTATCCACATCGCCGTTCAGGATGACCATCTCCAGAGTGGAGAGAGCTGTCCTGGCGTCGCCGTTTGCGAAGTTTGCGATCATGTAGAGCATGTCCTCGTCGATATTTATCTCCTGGCCGCCGAAGCCGCGCTCGTCGTTAAGAGCGTGCTTGAGGAGCTTTACAAGGTCGTCAGCCGTCAGAGCCTGAAGCACGAAGACCTTGCAGCGGGACAGGAGAGCGCCGTTTATCTCAAAGGACGGGTTCTCCGTGGTCGCTCCGATCAGGATGATGGAACCCTTTTCCACGAAGGGAAGGAAGGCGTCCTGCTGAGCTTTGTTGAAGCGGTGGATCTCGTCGATGAAAAGTATGGTCTTCTCACCGAACTTGCGGTTTTCCTCCGCCTGCTGCATGACCTGCTTTATTTCCTTGATGCCTGAGGTGACTGCCGAAAAATCGATAAAGGCTGCCTTTGTGCGATTGGCGATGATCCTGGCCAGGGTGGTCTTGCCTACCCCGGGAGGACCCCAGAATATCATGGAGGATACCTGATCGCTCTCTATGAGCCTTCTCAAGACCTTTCCTTCAGCAAGCAAATGCTCCTGACCTACATACTCGTCTAAGTCTTTTGGCCTGAGTCTGGCAGCCAAGGGCTGGGCTATTTCATTTTCGAATAGATTTATCTGTTCCATTTTTTGCGATTAAAGGTTCTCTAAGATCTTTCTTGCTACGAATACGCCGCTTGCTGATGCGTGGGACAGGGAGTGAGTAACGCCTGAGCCGTCGCCGATGACGTAAAGTCCTTTGCACTCGGTCTCCAGGTTCTCGTCCAGTTCCACATTCATGTTATAGAACTTGACCTCTACGCCGTAGAGCAAAGTATCGTGGTTGGCAGTTCCCGGTGCGATCTTATCAAGAGCGTATACCATCTCTATGATATCGTCCATGATGCGCTTGGGGATTACCAGGGAAAGGTCTCCGGGGGTAGCCGACAGGGTCGGTCTCACGAAGCTCTCCTTAAGCCTGCTCTCGTTGGTTCTGCGGCCTTTGATCATGTCGCCGAAACGCTGAACGATGACTCCGCCGCCCAGCATGTTGGACAGGCGGGCGATGCTCTCGCCGTATTCATTGGATTCCTTGAAAGGTTCCGTAAAGTGCTTGGTCACGAGAAGTGCGAAGTTGGTGTTTTCCGTATGAAGGGACGGATCTTCGTAGCTGTGTCCGTTTACAGTTACGATGCCGTTGGTATTCTCGTTTACTACAACGCCGTGAGGGTTCATGCAGAAGGTCCTCACCAGGTCGTTGTACTGCTTGGTCCTGTAGACTATCTTGGACTCGTAGAGCTCATCTGTGAGATGTGAGAAGACTTCGTAGGGAAGCTCTACACGAACGCCGATATCCACGCGGTTGGAGTTGGTCTTGATGCCAAGATCTTCGCATACGGTCTCCATCCATTTGCTTCCGGAACGGCCAACAGAGATTATGAGCTTATCGCAGTCAAAGTTTCCCTCAGTGGTCTCCACTTCATAGCCGGTCTCGGTCTTGATGACCTTGGTGACCTGTGTGTCGAAGTGGAATTCAACCTTGTCTTTGATCTCCTTGTACAGATTTTCGAGTACCACATAGTTCTTGTCGGTACCCAGGTGTCTTACCTGAGCCTCCAGAAGCTTGAGGTCGTGCTCGAAGCATTTCTTTTTGATATCTGAATTGGCGGTGGAGAAGAGTTTGGTACCTGATCCACCGTATTCCATATTGATATCATCCACGTATTTCATAAGGCTGATGGCCTGCAGGCGTCCAATGTATTCGTAGAGATTTCCTCCGAACTCGTTGGTTATGTTGTACTTGCCATCAGAAAACGCACCGGCACCGCCGAAGCCGCTCATGATGGAGCAGGTCTTGCAGTGGATGCAATTCTTGATCTTTTCTCCGTCTATGGGGCAATGCCTCTTTACGAGTTCTTTGCCCTGCTCGAAGCAGGCGATCTTAAGGCCTTTTGATTTTTTTGCAAATTCGTGGGCAGCGAAGACTCCGCCGGGGCCTGCTCCTACGATGATCACGTCGTATTTTTTCATTAGTTCTTCCTTTTAGAGAAAAATATAGCCATCAGGTCTCCCCGATGGCTCCATTGGTTTCAATTTATTCTTTAACGGTTCCATCCGGATTAAATACCGGCAGTACCTCCAGGTAGACGATATCTTCTCTCTTAGCAGCATCGCCCTCTGCAAGAACTGCGCAGCTGCCTACGATATTGCCGCCAGCGCGTTTAACGAGATTCTCCATGGATCTCAGGGATTCTCCGGTGGAGATAACATCGTCCACCAGAAGTACTCTCTTGCCCTTGATCATGTCGATCTCTCTCTGTCCGATGCAGAGCATCTGGATGTGATCCGTGGTAATGGAGTCAACTTCAGTTGTAAGAAGGTTTTCCATATAGAGTTTCGGTCCCTTACGTGCTATGACGTAGTCGTCTGTTCCAGCCTGACGGGCCATTTCATAGCAAAGAGGAATGCCCTTGGCCTCTGCTGTCAGAAGAACATCGAATTCCGGCACTCGCTTCAAAAGTTCTGTAGCGGTGGCTTTAGTGATCTCCACGTCTGAGAACATGATGAAAGCAGCGATATAAAGGTCATCTGTTACTTTGCAAAGCTGAAGCTTTCTCTTAAGTCCGGCAATTGTCATTTCGTAATACATGTGAATACCTCTCTATAAATGAATTTCATTCTAACAGAGTTATTATACCTTAAAACCCCAGCCGTTGCAAGGGTCGGCTACTAAAATGTCTTCCTGCAGGTCTATTTTTTAAGGAAATCTCTTAGCATCTCCTTCTTGAGATCATATCCTGCGGCAATCAGATCAGCCTTTTCTTCAGGTATGTCATACTTCATATAGAAATCCCTCACTTCAACAGGCTCCGGAAGTTTCGACAAATCCACCATGTCCTTATTCTTTACGTGGGCAAGCATCTTCTCTTCACTCTTATGTAATCCGCTGATATTTATGTCTCTGATTTCTTCCCTCGTTATGAGGTTACTCTCTAACATGTTAAAAAACATGCTGTTTCCTGAATCAAATATGGGGGCAAGTGCAATGAATTCCATCGTATCCGGATCTCTGAGCACTCCGAAATTCATCAAATGTCTATCAGTATTAGTGATAATATAATCCGTCAGGGTCTGGTAATCGAGATATCGCCTCACATCATCCGCTTTAAGGCCGTGATTGGCGCAAACACTTATGAATTGATCATATTTAGACTGACGATTGTCACATTTAGCCGAATTAAGTATCTCATAGGCAGACACAAATTCAGCCTTTTCCGAAGTAAAAGCTCTGCACCTGGAATCGATGCCTCCGCTCGGCGACTTCTCAACAGAGTATTCTACAAAAGGGATTCCCTGCCCGAGTCTTCTATGAAGTTCCGTCGCAAAAAACTCATTGACGTTCTGCTGTCCATAGAAAGCTGCTGCCTTCTTGATGAGGCTCGGTGGATCGGTCGACAGGTCCCAGTACTTGGTCATCTGACCGACTAAAGTAGCGCTGGGATCAAAGGAATTGGCGTTGTGGAAGGTGACAGCATCTTTATGTACATTTCCTGATATGACTTTGACATCTTCCCATTTGAGATCCAACTCTGCAGGGCATATCCAGTATGTATCAGATACGCTTACAGCCAGGTTCTTGGCCATGAAATCACGTGTGTTTTCAAATCCAGCCAGGCGGATGTACCTCCTGATATCCTCCCTTTCTTCAGGGACAGCCCTGTGGTCCCACCACAGTTCCATAAGTCTTCTGTCTGCATTTCCTAAGAAAGGTGCGTGGTCAGGCCTATATATTTTGACACCTGTCATCCTCCATGTATCAACGTTGACTGTGATTACACCATAGGGCTGATCTTTATGCATAAGTAAATAACTATTTTCCATCTCTCATCATCCTACTTTTGAATATCTCATCCGCTTTAATATTCCATTCATCCTCATCAACTCGATTCTTGATAAGTAATTTGGCTATATCCTGATAATATCTCACCCTCTCTGGAATATTATATACTGCACCTGTATCCAAGGTTACCTTCTTCCCCAAATGCTCGAAGACGATCTTGCTGGTGCCATCGGTCACCCATACGTAATCGATGTCCTTATATTTGCCCCTGACACCATCCAAGAAGTAAACTGTGTTCATAATGCTCCATGGGTCCACTTTAAGTATGGTTCCCAGCTTCCATACTGTCTGGGCAGCGCATTGATTGATGTCCTTCTTGCCTCTATAGATCTCATTTATAGTTGTATATGGAACTCCGGAATTCTGAGAGAGCGCATACATGCTCATTCCTGAAGCTTCCAATGCCTTATTGAAATTCTCGTTCATAATAGTATCACCGGATCTTAGATCCTGCACTCCTTTCATCAAAATTATAACTGAATTCCGTTATATAGTCAAGCATATGCTATGATTTATAATGAAATACCGTTATATATTAGTGATATTTCCAACATCCGGCATCTCAATTTTTTGCAAAACAAAAGCCCGCCGAAGCGGGCTTGAATGCAAAATATTTACTTATCGTGTTTTCCTCCTGTGTTCATGAGAACGATGGAAACCAGCACTATCACCAGTCCCAGAGCATTCACGAGACTTATGTTTTCGCTGAACACCAGAAGTCCGATGAGAGTTGCGATAATGGGCTCTACGGAAGCTATGACGGGTACCCTTGAAAGCTCTACATCGCGGGATATGCCGTTCATATAGAAAAGATACGAGCCCACGGTGGGGATAAGTCCGTATCCGAAGGCAAGGAGCCAGAAGTAAGGACTGCTGGCCACAGCTATCTTCGGAAGCGGATTCGAGATCAGTGCCAGAGATATCCAGCCGAACATGAAGTTATAGAATACCATGGTGAAGGGATCCACCTCGTCGGAGGTGAACTTCCCGAGGATCGTTACCATGGCATAAAAGAATCCTGCCCCAACTCCCAGGAGTATTCCTATACCTGATACTTTAAGCACGCTTAAGTCTCCGCCTGTGACCATAATGAAGCAGCCTACCAGATTGATTACAAGCGATATTCCCTTCCTGCCGTTTATCTCTTCCTTAAACAGAAGCCTTGAGAGGATGCTCACGAAGATCGGCGCAGTATAAAGGAGCACGGAACCCATGGCAACGCCTACAGAGTTGATGCATCCGCTGTAGGACAGGTTGAATAAGGCTTGCGTGACGATTCCCATGATCAGGCATTGAAGGAGGCCCTTTCTGGAGATCCTGAAATAGTTCCTCCCGGATTTCAGACTCATTCCAAGGAGGAGGGGTATGAGGATGACCCATGCGCAAAAAACTCGCATAAAGGCTGTAAGCTCCGTATCAATCCCAAGCTCATTGAGTTTCCGAACAAAGAATCCGATGCTTCCCCATAAGACACCTGCACAGAGCACCATAAAATAGCCTGCGGTGGCGCTGGGCTTTTTTGTATTAAGATTTTCTGTTGTCTTTACTTTATTGTCTGCCATAGAAGAAATCTTCTAAAAAACCGGTAGCCGAGATACTCGTGCTACCGGCATTTTTCTTTTACGATATATTACATGGTGATCATGCAGAACTTCAGGATGAAGAGCAGTGCGATGATGGTTACCATAAAGTCTTTTGCTTTGTACTTTCCTGTGAAGATGGTGATGACAGTGTAGGTGATAGCTCCGATTCCGATGCCGTTTGCGATGGAATATGTGAGAAGCATGGAGATTACCGTCATAAATCCTACTGCTGCAGATGTCAGATCTGTCATGTCGATCTTCTTGATGTTACCCAGCATGAGCACTCCTACGTATACGAGAGCAGGTGCTGTAGCGCAGGCAGGAACTACTGATGCCAGCGGAGTCAGGAACAGGCAAAGGAAGAAGCAGATGGCAACGGTAACTGATGTGAGACCGGTACGGCCGCCTGCGGATACGCCTGTAGCGGATTCAACGAAGGTGGTGCAGGTGGATGTTCCAAGCATAGCTCCCAGTACTGTGGCTGCGGAGTCTGCCATCATGCACTTGTCAAGGTTGATGGGATCGCCGTTTTCATCCAGCATGTCTGCTTCGGATGCGGTTCCATAAAGGGTTCCAATGGTATCGAACATGTCTACCAGGCAGAAAGCTACAACGAGCATTATTCCGCCTAACATTCCGCCAACCAGTTCAGGGCTGAAGGCTGCGTGCCATGAGCCTGTAGTGAAGACTCCAAATACGCCTACGTCCAGGAAGTCTCTGAAGGACTGTCCAACCTGGCTGTAGTCAAAGTGAGGTGCTTCTCTTACGATGACATAATAGAGAATTGCGGTGGAGAAAATACCGATTATAACGTTACCTCTTACGTTACGCTTACCGAGGATAACGATGATAAGGAATCCTATAAAGCCGAGGATGGCAGGAACGACATTCAGAAGTTCACCGTTTACGATAGCCCCGTGGATGTCCACAAGCTGGGTCAGGGTGTACTGGTTGTCCTGAATGAAGCCCACATTCTGGAATCCGATGTAAGCGATGAAGAGACCGATACCTGCGGAAACAGATACCTTAAGTGCCGGAGGCATTGCCTTAGCGATGTACTGTCTGGCTCCTGTTATGGAGAGAACCAGGAATACAAGTCCGGAGACAAATACGATAACAAGTCCGGCGTGATAGCCTTCAACAGGGTCTCCTCCGTTCATGAGTTCCGGAAGCACGAAGCTTACGAAGAAGAAGGAGTTGAGTCCCATGCCGCAAGCCTGTGCAAAAGGCATCTTGGCATAGAGTCCCATGATAAGGGTTCCTGCTACTGCTACCAGGATGGAACCTACGTAAACCGCGTTCCAGATGTGTCCCAGGCCTTCACTGAAACCTGTTATCTGATTGGGGTTTACGATGATGATGTAGGCCATGGCGAAGAAGGTTGTAAGCCCCGCGAAGATCTCGGTTCTTACGGTCGAACCTCTTTTGGAGATCTCAAAAAACTTGTCCATAACGAATAATTCCTTTCTTTATATATAACATACAATAATTGACTGTTTAACGGTCTTCTCTGAAGTAGTTGAGGCCTAAGCCCTGAGGCGGCTGGTCTTCCCTTCTCTGTCTCATGGAAACCATGATCAGTACAAGAGCCGTAGCGATGTAAGGCACGATCTTGTAGATCTGGGTGGGAAGGAACGGAAGCGGCAGTCTCAGATAGAGGATGAGGAGCGCTCCAAAGAGAGCTGAACCCCAAAGGGCGTTCATAGGTCTCCACAGGCAGAAGATTACCAGAGCTACGGCTACCCAGCCTTCGCCCGAAAGTCCGCTGTGGTTCCATACAGAGCCCGCGATGGTCATGGTGTATACCATGCCGCCTACGGCTGAGATGCCTCCGCCTATTACCGTGGCCAGATATCTGTACTTGGTTACGTTGATGCCTGCTGCGTCAGCTGTGGCCGGAGACTCTCCGACAGCGGAGAGGAAAAGTCCTTTGCGAGTTTTTTTCATGAACCAGGCCATGACCAGAGCCATGATGATGCCCAAGTATACGAAGAGGTTGTAGCTAAAGAGCACCTGCCCGATGACCGGGATGTTTTGGAGGGCCTTGGGAAGGATGGGATCCGCAAAGGCTGCCTTAAGTGCGTTTGAAATAGTTACGTTTCCACCCACCTTGATCCTCATGAGCTCTCCTACGAACTGGCCAACGCCTGTGCCGAAGATGGTGAGCGCCAAACCGGTTACGTTCTGATTGGCTCTTAAGGTGATGGTCAGGAAACTGAAGATCAGAGATCCGATGCAGCCTATACCGAAGGAGCAGATGAGGGCAATGGCTATGGCCACAGCGCCTGAGGCGTTATCTCCTGCGGCGTTTCCGTAGACGAAGGCTCCCATGAGTCCGAAGGCTCCGCCCATGAACATAAGGCCTTCAACGCCCAGGTTCAGGTTGCCGGATTTTTCTGTAAGTATTTCTCCTGATGTTCCGTAGAGGAGCGGTGTGCCGTTGATGATGGCGGCTTTGATCAATCCTATGATATTGAAGTCCATTATTTAGCCGCCTCCTCTCCTTTGATCTCAGGTTTGGTCACCAGAGGAAGCGCTTCCTCGTGATGTTCTTTGCCCCTGAAGATCATTTTGTAGTTTATGAAGAATTCACAACCCAGCATGCAAAGCAGTATGATGCCGGTGATGATGTCCGAGATGGATGCCGGAACGCCAAGAGTAGTCTGGATGCTGGAAGCTCCCTTGGAGAGCACCGCCAACATCAGGGAAATGGCTACCATGGCGAAGGGATTGAGCTGTGCCAGCCAGGTGACGGTGATGGCGGTGAAGCCTACGCCGCCGGCCACATCTGAATAGAGGGTCTGATTGGCGCCGGAAGCTACCATGAAACCTACGAGACCTGCGATACCTCCGGAGAGGCAGGCGGTCCTGATGGTGACCTTCCTTACGTTCATGCCAGCATATCTGGCCGTGTTTTCGGATTCGCCCAGTACCTTGATCTCATAGCCGTGCTTGGTCTTTGACATGTAGATGTACATGAAGATAGTGATTAAAAGCACTATGATCCAGCCGATGTGGACTCCTAAGACCTTAGGAAGCACCGCTGTCTTTTCGAACATGGGGATGATCTGGGATCCGGGTTTGCCCTCCCAGGGGCCGCCCTGAAGCCAGCCTACGATTCCGATGGCTATGTAGTTCATCATCAGGGTGAACAGGGTCTCATTGGTACCCCAGTTGGCTTTGAAGATGGCGGGGATTGCTGCCCACATGGCTCCGAAGATGATGGATGCGATACCCATGACTATGAGGAGTATCGGCGAAGGCATTGAATTCGCCATGTTCAGTGCAAAAAACGTTGCCGCCAGGGCTCCCATGGTGATCTGGCCTTCAGCTCCGATGTTCCAGAACTTCATGGCAAAGCAGGGTGCCAGGGCCAGGGCCGTTCCCAGGAGCGGAACCGCCGTCTTCACTACCTGTCTTACTCCCGTCACCTTGCCCAGGGAACCTGAAAGGATGGTTCCGTAAGCCGTTAAAGGATTGGCTCCTGCAATGATGAATACCAGTCCGCCGAGAATTATAGCGAATACCAATGCGCCCAGTCTGATGAGCCAGATCTTGGACTTGGCCATGTTTTGTCTTCTCGTAAGACGGATAAGAGGTTCTTTTTCTTTCATTTAATTTGCCTCCTTTCCGCCAAGCTTGGTCATGAGGAGACCAATCTCCTCCTTGGTGGACTTTCTGGCATCCACCAGGCCGCTGACCTTGCCTCCGCAGAGAACAAGGATCTTATCGCAGAGTTCCAGAAGTACGTCCAGGTCTTCGCCTACAAAGATGACCGCGACGCCCTTCATCTTTTCCTCTGTCATCATGTTATAGATGGTAAATGACGTGTGTATGTCCAGACCGCGTACCGCATAGGCGCTCATGAGTACCGACGGTGACTGGGCGATCTCACGGCCTACCAGTACCTTCTGTACGTTTCCGCCGGAGAGCTTTCTGACGGGATAGTCGATGCCGGGGGTCTTGACGTCCAGGTTGACGAGAACCTGCTCTGCCAGTTTCTCCGGTCCCTTGGTATCTACGAAGATGCCCTTGCCCTTGTTCCAGGAGCGGAGCATCATGTTTCCGGTCATTCCCATGCCGCCTACCAGGCCCATGCCCAGTCTGTCCTCAGGCACGAAGGCCAGAGCAACGCCTGCGTCCTTGATCTCCATGGGAGTTTTGCCCACCAGCTCCGCAGGATTCTTTCCTTCCGGAGTGTAGATGATGGAGCCCTTGGAGATGTGGCGGAGGCCTGCGATGGATTCCAGAAGTTCCTTCTGACCGGAACCGGCGATACCTGCGATTCCCAGGATCTCGCCGCCGTAGGCGATGAAGCCCACGTCGTCCAGCTTGGTCATTCCTTCTGTGTCCTTAACGGTGAGGCCCGCAACGGTCAGTCTGGGTTTAGGATCCACAGGGTCAGGTCTCTCGATGTTGAGGGAAACCTTGTGGCCTACCATCATTTCCGTGAGTTCCTTTTCGCTGGTCTCAGCGGTCTTGACGGCTCCGATGTACTTGCCCTTCCTGAGAACGGCCACCACGTCGGAGATCTCCATTACTTCGTTGAGCTTGTGAGTGATGAGGATGATGGACTTGCCGTCATCTCTCATGGCTCTGAGTATTTTGAACAGCTTGCTGGTCTCCTGGGGAGTCAGTACGGCTGTAGGTTCGTCGAGTATCAGTATGTCCGCGCCTCTGTAGAGCACCTTGATGATCTCTACGGTCTGTTTCTCGGATACGGACATTTCATAGATCTTCTTATCAGGGTCGATCTCGAAGCCATATCTTTCTCCGATCTCGTGCACCTTGGCTGAGATAGCTTTTCTGTCCAGTTTGCCCTCTTCCTTGAGGCCCAGGACGATATTCTCCGCAGCCGTGAAGACGTCCACCAGTTTGAAATGCTGGTGGATCATGCCGATTTTGTTATCAAACGCATCTTTAGGGGATTTGATGGTGACCGGCTTTCCATCTATGAGGATCTCGCCTTCATCGGGGAAGTAAATTCCGGCCAGCATGTTCATGAGGGTGGTCTTGCCGGAGCCGTTTTCTCCCAATAAAGACATGATAACGCCTCGGTCAAGATACAGGTCAACAGAATCGTTGGCCACGTTTGAGCCGAAGCGTTTGGTTATCCCTTTAAATTCCACTGCATGGGTGGTTTCTGACATATTTCTATCCTTTCTGTAGTTGCAAAACACTCGCCCCGGAGGCCCTCATAAGGCTTGGGAGAATATTTTGCGCCATGAACAGAAAACCCAAAAGAGGACTTCAAAAGTCCTCTTTGGGTTATTTATGCTTAGAGAATTGATCAATACTTTTCGTTCAGCAGTTCAATGCCGTCTATCCTAAGTGCGAAGTAAGGTGCTGACTGGAAGTATGATTCATGGAATGCGCCGTCAAATACGGCTTCCTCTGAATCAGGTGCAAAGTCTCCGTCTGTGTCAAGAGCGAAGGCTGTGGTGACTTCTTTGCCATCTACGGTGAAGGTGGAGGTATCGAATACCTGGATCTCACCATTCTCTATTGCTGCTCCGACTTCTGCGATCTTAGCGCCGGTGCCGGGTGCTGCAACGTCTTCGTTGAGTTCTGTAAGAGCTACATCACCGTCCTTGAAACCATGCTGGCAGTAATCCTGATCTACGGTTCCGCCGTTAACGATGGTCTCGATAACGTATGTGAAGTAGTTAGTCCAGTCGATTCTGGAAGAAATGATGGATGATTCGGGAGCTACATCGCTCATTGAGATGTTGTATCCTACGTGAGGTACGCCGTTGGACTGAGCGGTGGTAGCAGGTGTGGTGGAGTCAGAGTGCTGTGAGATCAGCTTGGCTCCCTTGTCGATCAGGTCCTGAGCAGCGTTGGCTTCCATGGTGGGGTCTCCCCATGATCCGATGAATTCAACCTTCATGGTAACTGAAGGGCAAACGGATCTTGCGCCAAGGAAGAAGGAAGTGTAACCAGAGATAACCTCTGCGAAGGTGTAGGCTCCTACGTAGCCGATAACTGCTTCGTCTTCCTTGATCTCGCCATTGTCGATCATGTCCTGAAGCTTCATTCCTGCAGCAACGCCAGCCAGATAACGTCCTTCATAGATTGAAGGGAATGCGTTAACGGTGTTGGGCAGATCGTCCTTCCAGGAACCTTCGTTGGTCATGCCTACGAATACTGTGTCAGGATAATCAGGTGCTACAGTGAGCATTGCGGGCTCCATGCCGTATGAGTTGCAGAATACTGCGATGCAGCCGGCTCCTGCAAGTTCCTCACAGTCAGTGGCAACGGGGTCACCTTCGGGGTGGTTATATGTGTATACCCACTCAACGTTGATGCCCTCACCAGCCAGTCTTTCCTTAGCTGCGTCTGCAGCCATGTAGAAGTTTCTGTCATATGCTGCGTTGTCGTCTCCGATGCAGACCATACCTACTTTGTAGGTAGTATCTGTTGCCTGTTCATCTCCGCCACCTTCATTGGTCTCTCCGCCACCGCAAGCAGCAAAAGTAAATACCATAGCGAAGATCAGCAGAACTGCTAAAAATTTCTTCATATTTCTCTCCTTAAACAATGAATAAAACAACAAAAAAACTTTTTCCGTTTTTACCTTTTGATTATACTATTAAAACAATTATTTATCAATTGTAAAATGGGTGTTTTGGGGGATTTATTTCTACTAAAAAATACAAGCGTTCAGGGTTTCTCGAACGCTTGCATCAAGGGTGCGTGTTATCATTCATATTATTCCGCGAAGGTGATACGGCCGTTGTCCATTTCAGTGACAGAGGCCAGAGTCTCTACGTGATAACCCAGGTCCTCCAGAGCCTTCTTGCCGCCCTGGAAATCCTTGGAGATGACGATGCCAATACCTGCCACATGAGCTCCTGCTCCTTCAACGATGGAAGCAAGGGCCTTGGAAGCTTCTCCATGGGCAAGAAAGTCATCGATGATGAGGATGTTTTCACCGGGGATCAGGTGTTTCTTAGCTACGGTGATCTCGTTCATGGTCTGCTTGGTGAAGGACATGCAGGGTGCCGTAAAAACGCCTTCCGTCATGGTGTTTGGCTTTGCCTTCTTAGCAAATACCACCGGGCAGTATCCGAAGTATCTGGCTGCTGAAACGGCGATGGCGATGCCGCTGGCTTCCACGGTGAGTATCTTGTCCACCTTGACCCCTGCGAAGCGTCTCGCAAACTCCTCGCCTATCTCATCCATGAAGGACGTGTCTATCCTATGATTGATGAATCCATCAACGTTGATTCTGTCAGAACCTATGGTCACGCCTTCCGTCAATATTCTATGTTTGAGCTTGTCCATTACGACACCTCCCTCGTATCTTTTCGGTTATTCTATGCACTAATATTTTACAACTAAAAATCTGCTCTATCAAGGGGAAAGCGCTGGGCCAGGATTTTTTGTGCAAAAAACTAAGGGTTTGAGAGGTTTTTTGTTATGGCATCACAAGTCTTCCTCAACTGTTAAATGTACTACAAAAAATACATGTGAAACACCGTCTTTTGCGGCTCCGCGAGTATTGAATTTCTGACAAAATTGTGGCAATATACATTTGTGTTATTCATTATCCCGCATAAGCGGGTAAATATTATAGAAAGGACTTATAGGTGACTTAATGTTTAAGAAATTCACTGACGGTTGTGTTTCACTCGTTAACCGTTTCCTGCCTGATCCGTACATCTTTTGCGTTGTACTGACCATCATCGTATTCATTGGCGCCATTCCTGCAACAGGAGCTTCTCCTCTTGACATCATCATCAAGGGTTGGGCTGGCGGTGTTTGGGCACTGCTCGGCTTCTCAATGCAGATGGTACTCGTTCTCGTACTGGGAGATGCTTTTGCTAATGCTCCCGCTATCAAGAAGGTTATCAGAACCATCGCTAAGGCTGCATCATCTTCCCCTAAGAAGGCTATCTTCATGACAGCTTTCATCTCCACCATCGCATGCTGGGTTAACTGGGGATTCGGTCTGGTTGTAGGCGCTATCCTTGCTAAGGAGATCGCTCGTCAGTGCGAAGGCGTTGACTACAGACTGCTCATCGCTTCCGCTTATTCCGGATTCGTTGTATGGCACGCTGGTTTCTCCGGTTCCATTCCTCTGGCAGTAGCTACAGCTACTACAGACACCGGACAGTGGGCTGTAGGTGACTACGTTGCAGACATTATTCCTATCACTCAGACCATCTTCTCATGGTGGAACATCCTTATGTGCGTGCTGGTTCTCATCATCATGCCCGCAGTACTGGCTAAGATCCACCCGGCTCCCGATGAAGTTCATCTGGTAGACCCCGGTCTCCTTGAAGAGAAAGAGATCAAAGTTGCAAGACCTGAAACTCCTGCTGAAAAGATGGAGCAGAGCGCAATCCTCTCCTACATCATCGTACTTGCAGGTATCATCTACATGGTATGGTTCTTTATCAACAAGGGTATCAATGTAGACCTTAACACTGTAAACTTTATCTTCCTGATCCTGGGAATCCTGTTCCACAAGACACCTATCAATTACGTAAAGGCTATCGAAAACGCTTGCAAAGGCGCTGCTGGTATCATTCTTCAGTTCCCCTTCTATGCAGGTATCATGGGCATCATGACCTTCAAGCTTGCAGAAGGCGGCACCGGCGAATCTCTGGCTATCGTAATCTCCGACTTCTTCGTACAGATTTCCACCATCAGAACATACCCGCTCTTCTCATTCCTGGCATCTGGCTTCCTTAACTTCTTCATTCCTTCCGGCGGCGGACAGTGGACAGTTCAGGGATCCATCATGATGCCTGCAGGAGACGCTATCGGAACCAACCCCGCTGTAACAGCTATGTCAGTTGCTTGGGGTGACTCCTGGACCAATATGATCCAGCCGTTCTGGGCACTTCCCGCTTTAGGTATCGCAGGACTTTCCGCAAGAGATATCATGGGATATTGCGTAATTACCCTTATCATCTCCGGTATCATCGTAGGCGGACTCTTCCTGGTACTTGGATTCGTTCTGTAATAACAAAAAGAAAATTAAGGGGCTATCTCACAATGAGATGGCTCCTTTAATTTGGTGATAAGTATGGTGATACGGCCTAATGCTGTGGTTTCTGAGGTTTAGGCCGTCATGCAAAAAACTCGCACGGCCTAAATCCTTGTTTCCATAATCCTAGGCCGTCATTTGTTTTTTGCAGACTAAGGATCTTACTGCAATTTCAGGCCGCGTTTTGCTTTTCCCATTCAAAAAACTCC
>JAFPXY010000063.1 GCA_017394515.1 Bacillota bacterium
GCAGTCTGGAAGAGCTTAAGGAAAATCACGAAGTCAAAGCACAACTAAGATTCATTGCAGAACAACAAAGAATGCTGGCAGCTTAGAATCAAATCAAATTATACCTGAAAATCAATTTTACACACAAATATGGACTTGACTCAAAGAAGCCTCAGATCTTAATCTTTTGCTCAATAATATTATCACATACAAATTTTCCTTTCAGCCCAATTTACGAAAAATCACATAATATTCAAGCACTTTTAACATTTGTACAAACCCGCATAAACCAAGGGCAAGTACTACTCCGCTTGGAGCGCGGTGAAGAACGTAAAGATAAGTAAATAAATCGCCATTAGAACTAAAAAAAGCTGCCTTTCGGGGCAGCTTTTAAAGTTGTGAATTGTGTTGTTTTCGAATCAGAGAGTGGTGATCTTCTTCTTTGAACTCCAGTTGGACCAGATCTTCTTGCCGTCGGAACCGGTGACATAGGTGCGGATCCTTACATAGTAGGTCTTTTTGGACTTGAGGCTCTTTATGGTCTTGGATGTTGTCGTATTGGATGTGATGAGCTTGGTCTTGTTTCCGGACTTAAAGGTGGAGCTTGTGGAATACTGGATCTGATAGCCGTTTCCTGTACCCTTGTTCCAGGTTACCTTGATGGCTCCCTTGGAGGGCTTGGTAAGCTTCTTGAGGCTTACAGCGGAAGGGGTCACCTTGAAGCTGTAGTTGCCGTTGTCTCCGGATAATCTATAGAACTTAAGGTAGTATGTGCCCTTCTTAAGGTCGACCTTGTAGGATTTAGTGCCCTTGTCGTGGTAGAACTCTGCTACATATTCATCGTCCTTGGTCCTTACCTCGAAGTCTGTCGTATCTGTGGTGTTGTTTGTGATCTTGAAGGTGTATTTGCCTGCCTTGGGAACGCTTAATTTGTAGTAATCCTGCTGATCGCCTATTGCGAAGTGTCCCTTGATAGTTGTAGCGAAGGGGATGGCAGCTTTTTTTCTTACCAGGTTGATGCTGTCGTTTTCGTACTGATAGGTTTCGCCGGACTTAGTGAAGGTAGGCTTGAAGTTATATGCGCCGTAGCCATCGGTCTGGTCGAAGTGGATATAGTAGGTTCCCTTGATCAATTCATATTTGAAGGTCTCGTCGCCCTTTCCTACATATTCAGCTGCGATGTAGTTTTCGTCAGCGTCACGGATCTCCAAGTTAACGTTTTTAATTGCAGTGTGTAAAGCGATGGTCAGCTTGCCAGATGAGGTGAGTTTGATCTTATACCAGTCTTCTTCATCGTTCTGCGCCAGGTGTCCATAAACTTTGGTGCCGAAGGGAAGAGCATCGGAATTTCTGATGACGTTAATGGAATTGTTGTCTCCTGTGTAGCTCTCCTTAGCCTTGGTGAAAGTTGTGGTGAAGCTGAAGTTAATGTTTCCGCTGGAATAATTATTGTTGACAGTGATTACATACTTTCCGGCAGCAAGCTCATCTTCATAAGGTGTGTCACCCTTTCTGACTTGTCCGCCTTCGATGTGTTTTGTGTCAGCATCTACTACTTCCTCCAGTGTATATTCAATGAAGTCATCAGAGTCGTTTGTGAAGTTGATCTTTAAGTTTCCTGAATTTGCAAGCGTAAAGGTGTACTCATAAACCTGGTAGTTGCCTGCAGTAAATGAATCTTTTACAGTATCGCCCATATTGATGGGTGTAGTCTTGGTGTCTGCAAATGCTGTAGCGGTCATCAGTAAGCAGAGTGCGATAACTGCTATGATGGTTAATAAAAGTTTTCTCGTCTTCATTTTGATTCCTTTCCTTTCCCGCATTTGATATGTATATTTTATCATATGCTTGATTTCTTAACAATTATTTTTTGTTCCTTACACCCTATAGACGAAAAGAATAGGCGTTAGGATTTATCTTTTTTAAATTTTTTTGAAATTTTTTGCAAAAAATTCTCATCCGACGTATTTCAATATGCTCGTGTAGTGAATATCTGCGGGTTCTGGCCTGTAGTCATCGTTTATGCTTGCGGTGCCGGTGTGGTCTAGGTAGGCTCCAAAGGCAGGAATCAGATAAACCTCTTCGGTAGGGTCGCCGCCGTTTCCCACGTGGGTGCGGATGGTGCCGTCGTCATAAATATTGATATAGTCGTATTTGGTTTCAAAGTATGACGAAAGCGGCACAGCATGGTCGCGGTCAAAGGCGTAGATCTCGAAAACCGTGAAGTTAGTATCCGAATCCGATATGTAAAACTCCGGATAGCCCATGATCATCTCAGGCGTTCCATCTTTATTTATATCGTAGATGGCATATGTGACGCCGCCCACGTCGGCCTTGTTTTCAACGGTCCACTGCACCTCTGAGTAATCGATGAAGGGGCTCTTACCTTCACCATACATACAGGCTTCGTAACCTGCTCTAATCTCTTCGAATACCGGGTTGTAGACTGAAGAATCAGCCTGTGTATTCTCGGGTTCAGGTTCGGGCTCCTCTTCTGATTTCCATGTTGAAGCCAGAAGGTGGAACTTGATGTCGCCGTACTTTGCAGCGTCCACGGCTTTGCTGCCGTATTTTTCGTCGAATTCTTCGGAGGTCAAAGTCTCCTTTTCGCCCACATAGTCAGTGCTTCCTGTGGACATCTCATCATAAAGGTACTTTTCTATGACATCAAGGCTTTTGCCGTCTTCGGAGATCTTGCAGATGGTGTCGGACCAGGTGCTGACGCCGCCGCTTCCATGGATCAAAAAGTTACCGTCGGGCAGCACGTTGAGATTTATTCTGTAACCCAGATGCTGACCGTCTGCCAGCTCATAGAATTTCTCGCCGTCAGAAGCGTAGACTGCGTAGACCTGTCGGGAGCCACCGCCGTCGAGAGCCAGGACAAGTTCGTCGATGCCGTCACCGTTATAGTCATATCTTCCCCATAGAACTTCTCCTTCACCCTGGAAAGCATCGAAGGGAAGCAGATAGTTTATGCCGCCGGAAGGGTAATCGACATACATATCACCGTATTTTTCCATAAAAGCATCCTTGCCCATTTCCACTAAGCCGGCGTATTCTCCGAGGACTTCGTCGTAGACAGCATCCACGTTAGCCTTAAGCTCTTCCTCTGTCATTCCTTCCGGTTCGGGCGGTGTAGGCGGTTCTTCAGGAGGTGCGGGGGGCTCGGGTGCGGGCTGGACTTGAGGCGCAGGTTCCGCAGGTGTCTTATTTATAGCTTTTGAAATTGCTGCTCCGCCTCCGCCGATTAGAGCTAAAGCTAAAACTCCTGCAATGATTTTGGTGGTAAGAGATGCTCCTGCTATGCCGCCTGTAGCTCCGGCAGCGGCTTTGGTGGTAGCTGCTTTGGCAGCTCCAGCTGCGGCTTCAGCCGCCTCCTTGGTGACGGCGCTTTCGACTGCCTCGCCGGCTGCGGTTTCAGCAGCCTCAGCTGCGGCAGCTTGAAGGCTTGGAGCAGCCTCCTTGATGATCTCAGGCAGCAGCTCCGTAAGAGCTTCGTCCACGGAGCCTTCCTCCGCCTTTCTGAAGAGGAAAAGCAAGAAGGGAAGCGGTGCAAAACCGTAGAGCTTGGTGCCGGACTTTTCCAGGTCGCGAACCTTGGTCTCGATCTTCTTTCTGGCGTACTGGAGACGGCTCTTGACCGTGGCCTCGGCCACGCCCAGTTCATCTGCAATTTCCTTGATGGACAATTGATCGTAATAGAACAATGTGATGCAAGCCCGCTGGTCATCCGGAAGAGAATCCAGGATCTCGCCGATGAGTCTGGCGGTCTCTTTGCGATCCATAACGGTCTCCGGCAGGTTCTCCGGACGGTCGTCCTCGAACTGAGGCTCCTCACCATCTTCTTCGTCAGACAAACTGGAGAAGCTGAGAGGCTGGGCCTTTCTCAGATAATCGATGGCCTTGTTGTGGGCGATTCTTTTGATCCAGGCCGGGAACTTGGCCGCTTCCTGAAGCTGGTCCAGACTGCCGAAGGCCTTGATATATGTGTCCTGCAAAATATCCAGAGCCGCATCTTCGTCCTTCACCAGGAATTTCACGGTATTGTAGACCGCATTGGTGGTTCTGTTGTAAAGATCCGTCAAAGCGTTCTCGTCGCCTTTCCTGGCGTTATCGATGAGCACCTGATCGACAGCCTGATGCTGTCCGCAGTTCGGACAGATGTCAGATCCCTCGGGGATCGTTTGATTACAATTAAAACATTTCATGTTACTTTCCTTTTTTAATTGGCGGTTTCGGTTGGAGTTTTTTGCGCAAGGAGGAGATCCGGAGGGCGGAGCCTTGAGAGAATGGTCTGAAGGATCCGACCGGACAGATCCGGGTCCAGTGCGCGCTCCTCTGCAACTATCCTGAGGAGAAGTCCGATATCGATCTTTTCCAAATTTCCGCCTCCTTTCCGTCCTTCTACTTAATAGACGGAGAAAAGCGCGGTCAGGATTTAAGATATTTATAGTATACCAAAAAATACATCAAAAATGTTGATGTGTATATATTTTTTTATGGTATAATATTATCAAGTTATTGTATTAATCGGATAAATAACCGAAATAGATATAACGGAGGAAACTATGAAAAGGAAATTTGCGGCTATAGCATTAGCTATCGCCATGGTATTCACCATGATGCCTATGACCCACCTGGCCGTGGCCTATGCAGATACTGTTGACATACCGTGGCAGCTGACAGACACCGATCTTACATGGGATGCACCTGAAGGAGGAGAGAACTTCCAGATCAGTGTTTTTGGGCAGTGTGTGCAGGATGACGAGGACGGACCGGATTATACCGGGACAAGCTTTCCAAGAAACAAGCTCGATAAGTATATAATCAATCATGTGTACGCTTACGGTCTTGAGATACAAGACACTTATGAAGTGATCGTTACCGTTGCAAGTTCTGACGGAGGCGTACTGGGTTATGCAAATGTTGCGTATCCTAACCCTATAGACGGCAAGATCAGGGATGTATCCTTTGAAGATGGTTACTTGTATTGGGATGATTACTATCCCTACACTTTCAAAATATACGCAAATGATGTGTATCTTGGAAGTGGCGACCTTGAAAATGGCAGAGGCTATTTCAATATAGATGATGAACTGGAATATGCTATAAGCTTCGGCAGACTCAAAAAATCATCAGATAACTTGTATACCATCAGGATCGATGATGTTGAAGGCGATGACAATATTATCGCTACCTGGGAAGGCCAATATGCTTATGAAACGGATACAGAGAATCCATACTTTACTGATATAGCTATTGAAGATGAAGAGCTTTACTGGGACGAAGCTCCTTACAGTGATTATATAGATGTATGTATCGATGGTGCCAGAGTGCGCGATATAGACAACTATTCATCTGTGCCATCCATGATCGATAAGCTGGTTCAGAGCGGAAAGCTCGACAAGTCAGTCACAAACCATGAGATCAAGGTTCAGGCATATCAGTACAATGAGTCCGGAGAAGGAGAAGACTACTTCCTCTATGAGTGGACGACCACCTATGAGTATGCTTCAGATAAAGAAATGCTCACCAGTTTCCCCGAGGATATGGCCATCGACGAGTGGGGAAATGTAGAGTGGAGTTATTTCAAAGATGTAGATCATTTCAACTATTATATAAATGAATATGTTAATGATTACTACATCCGCGAATCTATTGAGCTTAAGAATGAGATCGATAATGGTATTTCCAATGGCTGGCTTGCTAAGGCCGATGATGGAAAATACAACTTTAAGTTGGAAGGAGTCGATGAAAACGGCACAGTTCTGGATACTTTTGAAGGGGTCTACACATATGAATCACAGTCCGTTGCTCCGGCAGATAAACTGTATTATATGGAAGTCTTTTCTGATGAAGAATACAATCAGTTAGTCTGGAACAAGGTCAATGATGTCGAAAGATACGAACTTTATGTGAGTGACGTTCTCGTTGATGAATATGTATATGGCACGAACTATTCATGCATTAAAGAGAAGATCGATAATATGATCAGAAACAGCGAGATCGCAAAAGCAGAGAATAACATCTATACGATCAAACTGAACGCACTTAAATCAGATTGGAACGAAAATGATGAATATGTAACCGAAGTTATTTCTTCCAAAACCTATGATTATGAGTATGTGACTGATGTTGCTCCGGCGCTGGATCATTTTGAGAGTGTGAAACTCTATCTTGAGGACGATGAAGACTACTATTACAGACATCTGGTCTGGAATGAAATCAAGAATGCCGACTACTATGAAGTCTCCATCGGAGAATATCTGGACCAAAACAATAACAATGTGTTCGATCTCTGTAACTTCATAGATAAAGGAATTAGAAACGGTATGATCGAAAAGTCCGATGAGTATACCGTAACTATCAAAGCATATGATTCAGATGGCGAATTGATAACCTCATATGAAGGATCTTTTGCATATAGTTCAGATGCTCAGCCCGTGCAGGATCACTTCATTCCTGAAGAGGTATCAGTGGTACTGGATAATGAAAGCTGGATGTATGGCTGGCTTAAATGGAATCCCATAAAGAATGCTGAGTTTTATTATGTAACCATCGACGGCTATACCTTTAATGAACATGTGCTTCAGGAGTACTGCGATTTCTACTATATGGTAGATGAAGGCATACAAAAGGAATACTTCCCGAGTGTAGAGGATCACACAGTGACCATCAAAGCCTACAGATATGTAACCGAGGATTATAGTGAAACTGAAGAACTTGCTTCATATACCACTACCTTCCATTATGCATCGGACGAAGTGCCGGCTGCGGATTCTTTGGTAGATGTGAAATTCGTTTATGACGAAGAGGACAAGTATTGGACCCTTAAGTGGAACAAGGTCAACGGTGCGGAGAGCTACAAGATCACGGTTAACGGTGTCTACAACGATGAGTGTGAGTATTATGGAGAATACATTTCATCCCTTATTGACAGTCTCATCGAAGACGGATATATCGAGAATACCGGTTCCTTTGAGGTAAAACTGGAAGCTCTGGATGAGAACGGAGTGACCATAGGTGATGCCTGGACGGGAACTCTGGAATATAAGAGTAATGCCGAACCGAAGCCTCTGGAATTCGTGTTCAACGAATTTGAATCCTGGTACGATGCCGGATATTTAAGCTGGAAGAGCATACGTTTCGCTAACTGGTACACCATAACCGTTCAGGGCAAGTCATACATGACCTGGGACACCTCTCTTGAGTTGTACGACTTCATAGATGAAAAGATTTCAAGAGGCGAGATCGAAAACCAGAATTCATATGAATTGACTTTCAAAGCATATCAGGGAAGAGAGAGCGGAGAAGGTGAAGTGATCGCTGAAGCTTCACTCAACTTTGAGTATGCGTCAAGTGCAATTCCTCCTACAGATCATTTCGTAAATGATTACATCAAAATAAATAATGAGCGCCAGGGACGCCTAATCTGGAACAGCATAATCGGAGCGGACTATTACAGGGTGACCATCGATGGCTATAGCGAGACTACCTTAGCACTTAATTATGATCTATATGATAGGATAGATGAACTCACACAGCTTGAATATATCGAGGATAAGGCAGATCATACGATCAAGCTTGAGGCGCTGAAATACGCTGATGCAGATGCGGGTGAAAGCGATAATGATATCTCGCTCTGCGAACCGTGGGAAGGAACAGCATCATATAGAGCTGCACAAGAAGCGATTATTACTATCGATGAAAACGGCATGCTTAATATCAAGTATAAGGATGGAAGTGAACCGGAAAACTTCGATTATGGCTGGATCATGTGCACTAATACTGGCAGCTCCGATCAATACATAAGTGAGATTCCCTTTAATGTAAATGAGAAGATCGATATCATGATCCAGGGGGATAAAGCTTTCGAGAAGTTAGGCACCTATGATCTCTACGTATACGCGTTTAACAGCAACGGCAGAGAGATCTTCTATGGAGAGTATAAAGGATATGAATATGATTCGCCGGCAGAATACATAGAACCTGTTCAGATGACTGTCACAAAGAATGGCAGTATCGTAAGCTGGGATCTGGTGGAAGGCACAGATGAGTACAATTTAGAGATTGAAGAAGGTAGTTTGTCATATAGCTTCCATGATCCTATAAGCGAATACGATGTAGAGAATATGGTAGATATACTGATTTCCGAGAAGATGCTGGATCCAAGAGAGGATGGCATTTACACTTTCATCGTCAGTGCCTATAACGAAAAAGAAGTTCTGATCGGGAAAGGCAGTCTGGTATTTGAGTACCATTCAACTGTAGTTCCCGCAGGAGAACTCGAGGTTGAACTGGATGGAAAAGGCAATCTTACCTGGGAGGCGGTAGACGGCGCATCATTCTATAGAGTAGGCGTATATGGAGAGTATGAACAGTGGACAGATGAGACCACTGTTAATATCCACAAGATCATAGACGAAGGCATAGTGGATGGATCTGTCCAAAAGTCATCTACTTATGACCTCTGTGTAAGAGCCTATGGAGAAAATGATATTCTTTTGAAAGAGTGGGTTCAGTTCAATTACGAATATGAATCCAGCGCAGAGCCAGGCCAGGAACCTGAACATGAGCATCATTTCGGACCTTGGTCAGCGGTGAATGAAACATATCACCAGAGAGTCTGCATGGATGATCCTTCACATATCGAGACTGAAGAGCATATGTGGAATGAAGGTGTCGTGGTCAAGGAAGCGACCTGCACAGCAGCGGGAGAGAAAAAGTTCACCTGCTCCGTATGTGGCTATACGAAGACCGAGGAGATCCCTGCAAAGGGACACGTTGAAGAGATCCTTCCCGGCAAGGAAGCAACCTGCACCGAGGATGGTCTTACAGAAGGTAAGAAGTGCTCCGTCTGCGGAGAGATCCTGGTAGCACAGGAAGTGATCCCCGCCGCACATGACTGGGGAACCCACATCGAACCTGCATCCTTAAGTGAGCCCGGAGTTACCATGCAGCAGTGCAAAGTATGCGGAGAAACCAAGGATGTTGTGGTCATCGCAAGTCCGAAGACCATTTCACTTTCCAAGACGAAGTACGTATATACCGGCAGTGCAGTTAAACCTAAGGTCACCATCAAGGATACCGATGGTAAAGTGATAGATGCAGCAAACTACACTGTGACATATCCTAAGACCATAGGTAAACCCAAAGTAAAGGTTACCTTTAACGGCCAGTACTACACAGGCACCATGTCCAAGGCGGTTACCATCAATCCACCTGCGGTCACAGGCCTTAAGCTCACATCACCTAAGTCCAAACAGCTCAAGGTGACATATAAGAAGGCCAAAGGCGGCGTCAAGTACCAGATAGCATATCGCTTAAAGGGCACCACCAAGTGGAAGACCGTGACCATAACGGGCACCTCCAAGCTTATCAAGAAGCTTAAGGGCGGCAAGACCTATCAGGTAAGAGTAAGAGCTATCAAGACGGTCAGCGGAAAGAAGTATACTGGCAAGTGGACAGCCATTAAATCTCTAAAAGTTAAGAAGTAAAGCATGAGGGGCTATCTCACAATGAGATGGCTCCTTTAATTTGGTGATAAGTATGGTGATACGGCCTAATCCTGTGATTCTTGAGGTTTAGGCCGTCATGCAAAAAACTCGCACGGCCTAAATCCTTGTTTCCATAATCCTAGGCCGTCATTTGTTTTTTGCAGACTAAGGATCTTACTGCAATTTCAGGCCGCGTTTTGCTTTTCCCATTCAAAAAACTCC
>JAFPXY010000064.1 GCA_017394515.1 Bacillota bacterium
ACAGTACCTGGCACAGAGTCAGGGGAGTATATCTTCTCTGACCGGGTCGCAGTCAGCCGGCCCTGATGTGACGGCAGCCGCAGGTGCGGTAACAAACATGGGAGGCATTATGCCGACCACCATGGGTCAGTCACAAGCTCCTGCTTCAAGGTCTTGACCTAAGCGGTGGGTAGTTGACTGTCCCCTCCTGATCTTTTACTATACCATTAGTACGCACAGGATCGGGAAATTACTCAGAAAAATTATTCTGCCACCCCTGCTTCCAGCAATTTTTCATTTACGCGGTTCATGACCTTTACATAGTAGACCAGTTCTTCGTCGGTCATCTCTTCTTCGTCCCAGGCTTCGGCCTTTTCGGCGAAGTCGCTGTACTTGGCCATGAGGGATGCGTATTCCAAAAGCTGGGTCGCGTCAGACTCGTCATAGTTTTTCATGAACTCGCAGTATTCGTCCATGAAGGCTTCGTAGGAGTCAAGGAATTCCTTGAGTTCCGGCGAAATGCCGTCGGCATCGGTCTCAGGCTCTGCCTCTGCTTCCGTTTCATCGCTCGTCTCTGGTGTCTCGACCTCCTCACTCTCATCCGCCGGCGCCTCGGCCTCCTGTTCATCCTGATCACTTTGCTCTGCAGGCACTGCCGCTTCGCCCGTATCCTCCGGCTTAGCGTCCTTTCCTCCGCCACTAACAGCCCCGAAAATTGCCAGCACCAGGATGACAATTATGATTATCCATTTTTTGCTTCCCTTTTTCTTTCCCTTCATTCTAAACTCTCCTTTCCAGAATCTCTATAATCCTTCGGAGTATCTCCTTTTCGTTGGCGCCCAGATTCTTATAAACGTCCGTGAGCTTCAGCTCAAACAGCTTGTTCATCTCCGGCTCCGTAAACTCAAAAAACTCCTTAGGCGACACCCTGAGATAGTCGCAGATCTCAAAGAGCATCACCATGGAAGGCAGCACATGCCCGCCTTCAATACTGTTGATGTACCCTGCCCCTCGCCCCAGAGAAATGCTCATTTCCCTGGCGGACACGTTCCTCCTCAGCCTGAGTTCCGCAAGCCTCATCCCGAAATTTACTTTTAAAGTCTCCGCATCGTAGGTCATATCCATATTATACATTTTGGCATGGCCGGATTCGTCCGCTCTGACCATAGGATTTGCGGCTTTTGTCCTGTCTGAGCAATCACTGTTCTTTGTCATTTCACGTCCTCCTTTTCGCGAAAAATTCTCATAAGAGAACGTGAAATTTTCGCGAGATCCGAAATTAAAAAAACCACCCTTTCGGATGGCTTCACCTTATCAATTATTATTTCATATGCACGTCCACCTGAGGGAACGGGATCTCGATGTCGGCTTCGTCGAAGGCCAGCTTGACCTGCTCCTGAAGCTCGTACTTGGTGGACAGATAGTTGGGCGTTTCCACCCAAGCTCTCAGATCCAGCATGACCGCTGAATCAGCGTGCTCCCCTACTCCTACGAAGGTCTCGGGCTTATCCAGCACGAACTGATTGTCGGCGCAGACCTTAAGGATCACGTCTTTTGCTTTCGGGATGTCAGCGCTGTATGAGATACCGAAGGACACGTCGATTCGTCTGATGGTTTCTGAAGTATTGTTGACGATGGCCGAACCCAGGACCGAAGAGTTGGGCAGGATGACCGTCCTGTTGTCCACGGTCTGCAGAGTCGTGCAGGTGATATCTATCGCATCTACTATGCCGCTGTAACCGTTGGTATCCACGAAGTCCCCACGCTTGAAGGGCTGATTCATGAGGATGAGGAAGCCCGCTGCCACGTTGGAAAGGCTGCCCTGAAGAGCCAGAGCGATGGCCGCTCCCATGGCACCCAGTACCGTAACTAAAGGTGCCGTAGGTACCTTCAGGCAGGAAAGAATGATGACCAGAAGCACCACATAAAGAACGATCCTTAAAACCGAAAGGATGAACTTGTGGATACTGGGATCCAACTTTGTCTTATTCAAGGCCTTTTCAGCGATCTTCAGACACAGCTTGATAATTATCAGGCCTGCGATCAGCACTATAACGGCCAAAATTATGCTGCCGGAATAGTCCGATAATTTATCCAACATATTTTCAAAGAAATCCATGATGTCCTCCTATTTATCGCAAAAAACTCTCTCCGAATTTATCTCTATCTGAAACTTCCCAGTTTTCTAAAGTTTCCAACTGCCGTCTTAACCTTATCCAGGGTGTAGTCCATCTCTTCAATGGTGTTGAACTCGTTAAAGCTGAAGCGGATGGCTCCCTCGATCTCCCTGGGCTTGAGTCCCATGGCGTTCAGCACGTGGGAGCCTTTGGAAGATTTATGGTTGGATGAACAGGCGGAGCCTGTGGAAACATAGATGCCCTCCTGCTCCAGACGGTGAAGGATCACCTCGCCTCTGGTGCCCATGAAGCTGACGTTCAGAACTGAGCACACGCCGTCTTCAGGTGAATTTATCTTAATGTCTGGGATCTCCTGAAGCATGCCCTTTCTAAGGTAATCGCGAACCTCTGCCATGTGGGCCGCGCGAGCCTTAATGTCCTTTACGGCCATCTCTGAAGCCAGACCAAAACCGGCGATAGCGGGCACGTTTTCGGTGCCGGATCTGAAACCTCTCTCCTGACCGCCGCCCAGCATGAAGGGATCGAGCTTAACACCCTTTCTCACATAGAGGGCACCGATTCCCTTGGGACCATGGATCTTATGAGCTGAGGCTGAGATCAGATCAACGTTTCTGAGATCTTTTTTGGTGTCCAGGCTGATCTTGCCCAAGGCCTGAACAGCGTCCGTATGAAGCAGCACCTTGGTGCCGTGCTTCTTGTTGAATTCGGCTTTGATATCGCCGATCTCCTTAATGGGCATTATGGTTCCGACTTCGTTGTTCACCGCCATTACGGAGATGAGCAGAGTGTCATCCGTCAGGACTTCCTTTAATTCTTCCAGGTCTATCCTGCATTCCCCGTCCACGCCTAAGCGGATCACTTCAAAGCCTCTTCTCTCCATTTCGGCTGCGGGTTCCAGAACTGCGGGATGCTCAACGCTTGTGGTTATGATCCTTTTAGCTCTGTTTCTAGGAACCTTGGCCACGCCTGTAAGCACCGTGTTGTCTGACTCGGTGCCGCAGGAGGTGATAACCATCTCCTCCGGTGAGGCGTTAAAGGCTGAGGCTAATTTTTTGCGCCCTTCCTTGAGGCATTTTTCAGCGTCTAAACCTAAGCCGTGGAGGGATGAGGGGTTGCCGTAGCAATTCCTCGCCATTTCCGCCATAAGGTCGGTGACTTCGTCATATTGTCTTGTGGTTGCTGAATTATCTAAATAAACTATCATCTTATCTTCCTGTAAATACGTTGATCCATTTTTTGGAATAAAATCTGAAATAGCAGGCTACGGTCTTCATGACCTCACCCAGGGCGACCAGACCGATAACGGCCCAGAGTTCCCAGTGAAGAAGGTGTACACCAATGATGGCCAGAGGCACCTGGGCTATCCAGTTGAAGCCGGAATCCACCCATGCACACCAGGTGGTGTCTCCGCCGGGTCTGAAAATGCCGCAGATGAAGAAATATGCCAGCATCTTTGGCGCCAGCGACAGGGAGAATATCAGAAGCGTAGACATCATCATGTCGTTGGTGCTTTGTTCGAAATCGTAGATGTTAACGATGGTCGTTCTAAGGGCTATCAAAAGCGCAGTGATGATTACTATGAACACCCAGATTATCTTAAGGCTCTTTTTTGCCAGATTAAAGGCGGATTCTCTGCTGCCACGGCCCAGATCCTGGCCGATTATTACAGCCGTGCCGTTTCCGATTCCAGCGAATATGGCCTGGAAGGCGTCCGTGATGGTCATGGCTATCTGCACCACCGCAAGGGCCACAGGGCCCAGATCGCCGTAGATGGCGTATACCGTGGTGAAACTCAGCACCCACAGAAGTTCATTTACGATGACCGGGAAGGCGGTTTTGAGCACCCTGATGAGGAGCGCTTTCTCGTACTTCATCTCGCTGAGTTTGGCCTTCAAAGGATGGTCCTTAGAGAAAATGTAAATGTAGCTGAAGGTTATGGCAGCTTCCACTATCCTGGCGATTAAGGTGGCTGTAGCCGCGCCTCTAACTCCCATGGCTGGCATGCCGAACTTTCCGAAGATCAGCACCCAGTTAAGGAAAATATTCAGTCCCACAGCTACGGCGTTGGCTATGGTGGGCCATTTCAGCATGGCCACGGATCTGCTGTTGTATGACACCGCAAAGGTCAGCGCCCCGATAACATAGGTGAATACGCTTATCCTGAGATACTGGGTTCCCAGAAGCACCACATCAGGATCGTCTGAAAACAGCGAGATCAGGGATGGTGCGAAGGCAAAAGCGATGATGGTCACGGGCACTCCCGCAGCGATGCACATGGAGTATGCTATGCCCAGAAGCTTTCTCAAAGTTTTAAGGTCGCGGATGCCCCAGTACTGGACGCTGAAGACCGCAACTCCCGAAAGGAAGCCAAAAACGCTGTCCACATAAACCATGAAGACCTGGTTTGCGGCGCCTACAGCTGCCAGAGCCTCTTCTGAAAGTTTGCCCACCATAATGGTATCACAAATACCTACAGCAACTATTATGAGCTGCTGTATCATTACAGGGAAGCCGACCTTGAACATCTGCCTGTAGAAATCCTTATTATTTTTTATCAGCGAGTTGTTATATGCTTCTGTCATACCTTAACAATAACCTTTAGACAGCACAAGGGACAGCAAAAAACTGTCCCTTGGTTGATTCAATTTTAATGACTTATTTAGCGTAGTCCACCGCTCTGGTCTCTCTGACAACGTTGACCTTGATCTGTCCGGGATATTCGAGCTCGGACTCGATCTTCTTGGAGATCTCTCTTGCCAGATATGCGATCTCGTCGTCCTTGACCTCTTCAGGCTTAGCGATGATTCTGATCTCACGGCCTGCCTGGATGGCGAAGGATTTCTCAACACCGGGTGTGGTGTTGGCGATCTCTTCAAGTTTCTCCAGTCTCTTGACATAAGCGTCCAGAGTTTCACGTCTAGCTCCGGGACGAGCTGCTGAAAGAGCGTCCGCTGCAGCTATTAATACAGCTTCCATGCTCTTCGGCTCATAGTCGCCGTGGTGAGCAGCCATTCCGTCGATGACGGCCTGGGATTCCTTGTATTTCTTAAGGATATCGATACCGATATCTACGTGAGTTCCCTCATATTCATGGTCAAGAGCCTTGCCGATATCGTGGAGGAGACCTGCGCGCTTAGCAAGTTTCACATCCAGACCAAGTTCTCCTGCCATGAGTCCGGCGAGATGAGATACCTCGCAGGAATGTCTCAGCACGTTCTGTCCATAGGAAGTTCTGTACTTAAGTCTTCCGAGGATCTTGATGAGTTCAGGATGAAGGTTGTGGATGCCGCATTCGAAGGCTGCTGCTTCTCCTTCTTCCTTGATGATCTGCTTGACTTCCTTCTCTGCCTTCTGAACCATTTCTTCGATTCTGGCAGGATGGATACGTCCGTCAACGATGAGTTTCTCTAATGCCACTCTGGCGATCTCACGTCTTACAGGATCGAAACCTGAAAGGATGACTGCCTCAGGAGTGTCGTCGATGATGAGATCAACGCCGGTCATGGTCTCGATAGCTCTGATGTTTCTTCCCTCACGTCCGATGATCCTTCCTTTCATTTCATCGTTAGGCAGGGCTACAACAGAAACTGTGGACTCAGCAACCTGGTCAGCTGCACATCTCTGAATGGCATTGGTGATGATGTATTTAGCTTTCTTGTCAGCCTCTTCCTTTGCCTTGGACTCAATGTCCTTGATCATGATGGACGCGTCGTGTCTAACGTCCTTTTCAATGTTCTGGAGTAAGATCTGTCTGGCTTCCTCAACGGTATAGCCTGAGATTCTCTGAAGTTCAGCAGTCTGCTTTTCTATGATGTTGTCCAGATTCTTATGCTTGTCCATAAGGCTCTGTTCCTTGTGACTGATGTTCTCCTCTTTCTTCTCCAGGTTTTCGATTTTCTTGTCGAGTGACTCTTCTTTCTGAATGAGTCTTCTCTCTGTTCTCTTAGCTTCTTCTCTCTTCTCTCTCGCGTCTCTTTCCGCTTCTGACCTGATTCTTCTGGCCTCTTCTTTAGCGTCTTTCTGTGCTTCTCTCTTAATGGCTTCTGACCTGTTCTCCGCATCCAGTACCAGATTTCTGGCCTTCTGCTCAGCAGATCCTATCGCCTTCTCGCCTACGTTCTTTCTGTAAATATATCCGATCAAAACACCGATGATAGCCGCCACCAGTATTAGAACAATCCCTAAGAATACAGGCATCATATGCATACCCATAGGTAACGCACCTCCTTTATTTAATTTTTATATCTCTATCCGGAAGGAAAAATTTCGATATATTCATACATAGTTAATTATAGACTACAATCTTTACAAATGTCAACAAAAAAAGCCCCGCTCAGGACCCCTATCGCAAAAAAATAAAAGAGCCATGTTTCCACAGCTCTACAGGTTCTCGATCCTGCCGGCAATCTTGTAAAAATTGCTGTAAATATATGTATCCGGCTGGAAGACCGCAGGCATACCCAGGTTCGTAGAAATGTGTATGTCCCTGTCCTCCTTGATGATTCCGATAAGTCTCTTTCTGATGGCTTCGGGAAGATCTTCCAAAGAAAGTTCGTAGCCCTCTCTCACCAGGTCCACGTTTACCTTGTTTAAGATGTAGTGGATCTTGTTCATCTTTTGCTCAACCATGCTGGTGGTAACGGCCTCAGCGTCCCTTACGGAGGAATACTCCGGTGTGATTATCATGAGCACCTGATCCGCTCCTCCGGTGGCGATGGCCAGTCCGTCGTCAAGGCCTGCCGGGCAGTCCACGATGATATAGTCGAACTTGGAGCTGAGTTTTTTGCAAAGAACTTTAAGATGGAGGGGTGTGAACTCTCCCTCGTCGGGCTTGGGTGAAGCTGCCATGAAGTAGAGTCCCGGGAAGGATTTATGCTTGACCAGGGCCTGCTTGATGCGGCAGACGCCGTTCAGCACATCGGCCACGTCGTAGACAACGTTATTTTCCAAGCCAAGATAGAGGTCAAGATTCCTTAACCCCGTATCCATATCGAGCACGCACACTCTATGACCTCGTTTAGCGAGCATAGCGCCTATGTTCGCCACGAACATTGTCTTACCCGTTCCGCCTTTGCCGGAACATACTACAACAGTTTTTCCCATAACAGATATATTTTATAGCAATTCGGCTTCAAATTCAAGCCACTAGATAATGTACCCTTCCTCCTTCAGACTGGTATATACGCCATCACCTATGATTATGTGATCCAAAACTCTGATTCCAAGAATGTCTCCGCATTCCGTCAGGCGTTTGGTGATCTCCAGATCGTCTTTTGATGGGTGTGGGTCTCCCGAAGGATGATTGTGGACGAAGCAGACAGCCGCCGCGCCCTTACGAATTGCCGGCTCGAAACTCTCACGGGGATGTACGGGCGCTCCCGCTAATTCTCCCACGGACACGGTCTCTAAGCCGATGACCTCCAACTTTACGTTAAGTAGCAGCACCTTGAAGAATTCCTTCTTAAGGTATCGCATGTCCTCCATGAAGTACTCCGCCATGTTGTCCGGTGATTTTACCCGGTATTTCTTGCTTCTGGGGGCGGTGGAGACCCGCCTCCCAAGCTCCAGGGCAGATATGACCGAGGCCGCCTTTCTGGGGCCTATGCCGGGTATCTTCATGAGGTCGTCAGGGCTCAGTTCCGTGAGCCCTCTGATTCCATCCTTTAAGGCAAGGATGTTCTCCGCCAGCTCGATGGCTGACATGTCGCCAAAGCCCGAGCCCAGGATCACAGCCAGCAGCTCGGAATTAGAGAGGCTTTCCTTCCCATGAGCCAAAAGTTTCTCAATGGGCCTCTCCTCGGGTGGTAAGTTTTTAATTTTCATCTCAAATCCTCTTTTGAATAATTTAACCGGGAGCTTCAGCTCCTGAGCGTGTTATTTTATATTCGATATGATGAACTCTACGACCTCGTCTATGGTCATGTTGGTGCTGTCGATGAGTACCGCATCCTCGGCCTGCCTCAGAGGCGTTACAGCTCTGTGCATATCGTTATAATCCCTCTTGTTCACGTCTTCAAGTACCTGCTCATAGGTTTCCCCCGAACCCTTAGCCTGCAGTTCCTTGAATCTCCTCATGGCTCTCTCCTCGGGAGTAGCCGTGAGGTAATATTTGTATTCGGCATCCTTTAATACCACCGTGCCGATGTCTCTGCCGTCCATGATGACGGATTTGCGCTTGCCCATGTTTTGCTGGAGCTCTACCAGCTTGTTTCTGACGATGGCAAAAGCTGAACAGTCGGAAGCCTGTTTGGATATCTCCTGAGTTCTGATGAGATCGGACACATCCTCTCCATCCAGATATACTCTCTCGTTCTCGAAATCCACGTCGGTCTCGTCCAGCATCTTCTGAAGGACTTCATTCTCCTCCATGGGGATGCCGTTTCTGAGCATTTTAAGTCCCACCGCTCTGTACATGGCGCCGGTGTCGATATAATCGATGGCCAATTCCTTGGCGACCCTTTTAGCGATGGTGGATTTGCCAGCGCCGCTGGGTCCGTCTATGGCTATCTGAAAGATTTTATTCATTTCTTCTTCCCCACAAGTTTCTCGATTTCTGTTATGAAGGTATTCACGTCGGTGAACTGTCTGTAAACGGAAGCGAATCTGATGTAGGCTACCTCATCTACCTTCTTGAGCTGATCCATGACGAGCTCTCCGATGTAGCTGGATTCAACTTCCTTCACCATCAGGTTGTTAAGAGCACGTTCTACCTCGTTTACCATGTTCTCCATGGTCTCCACGGATACGGGCCTCTTCTCGCAAGATCTGGCGATTCCTCTGAAGAGCTTATCCCTGTCAAAGGCTTCCCTTCTCTTACCATCTGATTTGATGACCATGAGGATGGACTCCTCCACCTTCTCATAGGTGGTGAATCTTCTGCCGCAGGCGTCACAGCCTCTCCTTCTTCTGATGGCATGGCCCTCCTCTGTCGGTCTTGAGTCGATTACCTTGGTGTCGATATTATCGCAAAAAGGACACTTCATAAAACTTCCCCCTCTGGCAAAACGCCATTTTTTTAAACAATGAACAAAAAACCACTATTTATTTCACGATTACTGAATATAATACCATATTTTGTGGTTTAAGTCCATATTTATAACAAAAAAAATTCAGCGCCGGCCCTAAGACCGGCGCCTAATTTTCATTCTGGATCAACTTCTGGATCAACTGATCATGCTTATTCTTCAGTTCCAGTGATCTTGTTGAGGAGTCTGCTTACAAGGAGATTGAGCTTAACGTCATAAGCTGAAAGGTAATCATCAAAGCTTGTATTGTACTGAGTCTGGAATTCCTCTTCGTTGGCAACGTTGAATGCGGCGAAGATGTTCTGGATCTCTTCGTTGTATTCTTCGTCTGTAAGGCTAACACCTTCCTGCTTGCATAAAGCGAGAACCTTCATGTTAACGCCTACAAGTGTCTCACGAACGTAGGTGTCGAGCTGTGTATTGAAGTTGTCTTCGCTCTCGAAGTTGTTCTTGATGAAGTCTTCCCATTCCATCTGGCTGGATTCAGCATAGCTCTTATACTGCTCGATGAGTCTTGCCTTGGTTGCTTCGACTTCTTCCTCAGGATACTTCAGAACTTCGCAGTCATTAAGGATAGACTGATAGAGAGCCTGCTTAGCATTGTACTCAGCCTGATTGTCAGCGTTTTCCTGAAGAGTCTTCTTAATGTATTCTTTGTAATCCTTCTCATTGGTTGCTGCATTCTGGCTGTCGTTCTTGATGAATTCTTCGTTGAGTTCAGCAGCCTGTGATTCTACCTTAGCCTTTACGGTAACCTCAAAGGTAACGCCCTTTCCTGCGAGATCGGGGTTGTTGTTGTAAGGATCGGGGAACTTAAGGTCGAGGGTGACGGTGTCACCTATCTTAGCTCCATAGAGTCCTTCTTCGAAGCCATCGATAAATCCTGCCTCACCGAGAACGATATCCATGCTGTCGGTATTCATTCCATCGTTGGTGGTTCCGTCTTCAAGGGTTCCCTTGAAAGCGATCCTTGCCTTGTCACCCTTTTCAACGGTTCCTTCAGTTACTTCGACTTCTGTGGCAGCTTTATCTAATCTGTCCTGGATCTCCTTCTCCACGTCTTCGTCGGTGATCTCAGTGGTTTCAACCTTGTATTCGTACTTGCTGAGATCCTCAGGAACGGTGACGTATTCGGAAAGGTCCATATCATCGTAAGGAGCCATATCAAAGGTATATGTCTTCGTTCCGGTTTCCTCTGAACTTGATGAACCGCCGCAAGCTGTCAGGGTTCCCACTGCCAGAACTGCAATGAGCAGTACTACTAATAATTTCTTCATTTCTACGTTTATCCTTTCTTGGTCAGGTCATGAGCCAGACTCAAAACTAGTTATTTCTGACGGTATCCACCTTAATGTCTCCGTCTATGATCTGTTCTTTGATCTTAACGATCTCTTCCTTAAGATTGTCGGCCAAAAGCTGCTTGGAGTTCTTATCCCCGTAGACCAGATCCACATAGCCCTTTGCCATGTTTCCAAGAACCACTCTGCCACCCTCAAAAGTGCCTTCATGAGCGTACTGGAAGACCAACTTCCTTATGGACTTGCCGATATCCTTCTTTACAGAGCAAAGAATGGAATCATCATACTCAGGGAATTCGATCTTGTGATCCATATCTACGCCGATGGCATAGTGACCGCTTTCCTGAGCAGCCTTATACACTCCGGTTCCGGTTAATCCGGCGATCTGGAAGACTACGTCAGCCCCCTGGTCATAGAGACCCTTGGCCAACTGCTCTCCCAACTCAGGATTGTCATAGTCTCCTCCGGCGAAGACCGTCAGCACATCAGTCTTGCGGTTACAATCGTGAGCTCCCTGGGTAAAACCTGCTATGAAGTCATTGGTAGCAGTGTCTTCATTGCCTCCCACGGCTCCGATGATGCCGCTCTCTGAAACTGCTGCCGCCACATATCCTGCCAGATAGGAAGCCTCGTTCTGAGCGTACATGATGTTGATGAGGTTCGGATATTCATCCGGCTCATCCACAGCGTTATCGGCCCAAATGAACTTCACGTTGGGGTTGTTATCGGCAACTTCCGTTATCTCCCAAAACTCCCAGCCAACGCAGACCACCACATCTGAATCCAGTGCGGCTTGCATCATATTCTTTTTATGATCCACGTCCTTGCATTCGATATATTTGACGTTCATTCCGTCTTCTTTCAACATCTCTCCGCCTGCATAGGCCGAGTCGTTGATGGACTTATCGCCAAAAGCGGATGGAACGAGGATAGTCACATTCAGGGAAACGGTGCCGTCGTCTTCGGACATCTTAAATCCCACATAAGCGAATATTCCTATGATCAAAGCAAGGATCAAAAGCAAAGATATACTTCTCTTCATTATCCCCTCCGGACCCTGTGATCAGTATAATCGTCACATGGTCAACATTAGAATTATACCACACAAGAATCCTTCCTTCAAGGAATTATTTAAAAGCTTCTTCAATTGCTACAGCGCAAGCTACGGTAGCGCCAACCATGGGGTTGTTGCCCATTCCTACGTAACCCATCATTGCCACGTGAGCGGGTACGGAGGATGAACCTGCGAACTGTGCGTCGGAATGCATTCTTCCCATGGTGTCGGTCATGCCGTAGGAAGCAGGACCCGCAGCCATGTTATCCGGGTGAAGGGTACGTCCTGTGCCGCCGCCTGATGCAACGGAGAAGTACTTCTTACCCTGCTCTACGCATTCCTTCTTGTATGTTCCTGCTACAGGATGCTGAAATCTGGTAGGATTGGTGGAGTTTCCTGTGATGGAAACGTCTACCTTTTCGGAGTGCATGATAGCAACGCCTTCTCTTACATCATCAGCACCATAGCATCTTACTGCAGCTCTTTCTCCCTTGGAGTAAGGTGTCTCGTTTACAACTTTGAGCTCGCCTGTGTAATAGTCGAACTGTGTCTTAACATAGGTGAAACCGTTGATTCTGGAAATGATCTGAGCAGCATCCTTTCCAAGACCGTTGAGGATTACTCTTAAAGGTTTCTGTCTTACCTTGTTGGCAGACTTAGCGATACCGATAGCTCCTTCAGCTGCCGCAAAAGACTCGTGTCCGGCAAGGAAGCAGAAACAATCAGTGTCTTCTCTTAAGAGCATAGCAGCCAGATTTCCATGGCCTAAGCCGACCTTTCTGTCTTCGGCAACGGAACCGGGAAGGCAGAATGCCTGGAGACCGATACCGATGGCTTCAGCTGCGTCAGCAGCCTTGGTAGCGCCCTTCTTGATGGCGATGGCAGTACCTGCTACATATGCCCAGCATACGTCCTCAAAGCAGATGGGCTGGATGCTCTTGGCAGTCTGATAAGGGTCGAGTCCCTTAGCTTTGCAGATCTCATAAGCCTCGTCCAGGTTGGCGATGCCGTTGGCATTAAGTGCCGCGTTAATCTTATCTATTTTGCGATCATAGTTTTCAAACATAATAGCCATAGCGCACCTCCTTATTCCTCACGAGGATCGATCTTTTTGACCGCCTCGTCAAATCTGCCGTACTTGCCGCAGGCCTTTTCGATGGCCTCAGCCTTTTCGACTCCGTCCTTCTTAAGGGCATCCATGAGTTTGCCTAAATTTACGTATTCATATCCGATGATATTTCCCTCTTCATCAAGGCCTACTCTTGTGATGTAGCCTTCTGCCAGTTCAAGATATCTGGGGCCCTTCTCCTTGGTGGAGAAGATGGTACCGATCTGTGAACGAAGGCCCTTGCCCAGGTCTTCAAGGCTGGCGCCTACTGCCAGGCCGCCTTCTGAGAAGGCTGACTGAGTCCTGCCGTAAACGATCTGAAGGAAGAGTTCTCTCATGGCTGTGTTGATAGCATCGCATACCAGGTCGGTATTGAGTGCTTCCAGGAGAGTCTTTCCGATGAGGATCTCGCCTGCCATGGCAGCGGAATGGGTCATTCCGGAGCAGCCGATGGTCTCGATAAGAGCCTCTTCGATGATTCCTTCCTTAACATTCAGGGTAAGCTTGCAACCGCCCTGCTGAGGTGCACACCAACCGATACCATGGGTGAATCCTGAGATATCGGAGATTTGCTTAGCCTGTACCCACTGGCCCTCTTCAGGGATCGGTGCGGGTCCGTGATATGCGCCTTTATTTACAGGGCACATGTTCTGTACTTCTTTTGTGTAGATCATAATATCCTCCATAGATTATTATAAACCGATTATTTCTTTGATGAGTTCAGGTCTTGTGACCTCCTCATCTGATATCTCGAAGGCTGATTTAGCCTCTTCAAGTCCATCTTTGACCTTTCTCAGGTCGTTTCCGTAGAAGGTGGCCAGCACTTCGTCTTCGACCACTTTGTCTCCTACCTTCTTGTTGAGAACGATGCCTGCTGAAAGGTCGATCTCGTCCTCCTTGGTCTCACGGCCAGCTCCCGTCTTCTGTGATGCCAGACCGATCTGTCTTGCCTTGATGGTCTTCACATAGCCGCTTCTGTCAGCCTTGAGTTCCAGGCTGAACTTAGGCTGAGGGAACATGGAATAGTCATAGACTATGTCTCCGTTTCCTCCCTGGGCTTCTATGAATCTCCTGATCTGGGTAAGGCCCATGCCGCCTTCTAAGGCTTGTGATGCCATTTCGTAGCCCTGTTCAGGACTTACGGCTCTGCCGCCCAGATATACCATGATACCTGCCAGCTTCTTACTGAGCTCGGTGATATCCTCGGGGCCTCTGCCCTTTAAGGTATCGATGGCTTCCTGAACTTCCAGAGCGTTTCCTACGGCCTTTCCCAAAGGCTGGTTCATGTCGGTTATGCAGGCTACGGTACGTCTTCCTGCATCGTAGCCGATATCTACCATGAGGTCTGCCAAGGTGATGGCGTCATCCAGGTTCTCCATGAAGGCACCGTCGCCGCACTTTACGTCCAGGACGATGGCGTCGGAGCCGGCGGCTAGTTTTTTGCTCATGATGGATGAGGCGATGAGGCCGAAGTTGTCCACGGTGGAGGTCACGTCTCTTAAAGCGTAGAGTTTCTTATCAGCTGGTGTGATGTGGCCGCTCTGGCCCATGACAGCCATGCCAATATCGTTTACCTGGTTGAGGAACTCATCGGGCTCAAGGACGGTCCTGAAGCCGGGGATGGATTCCATCTTGTCCACGGTACCGCCGGTGAAGCCCAGGCCGCGGCCGGACATCTTGGCGATGGGTACGCCGCAGGCGGATGCCAGGGGTGCCACCACCAAAGTGGTCTTGTCGCCTACTCCTCCGGTGGAGTGCTTGTCGACCTTGATGCCCTTGATGGAGCTCAGGTCCACGGTATCGCCTGAATATCTCATGGCGGCTGTCAGGGTGTAGGTCTCTTCCCTGGAGAGGCCTCTGAAAAAGATGGCCATGAGAAGGGCTGATACCTGGTAGTCAGGGATCTCACCCTTGACGTATCCGTCGATCCACCACTTGATCTCTTCCGGGGAGAGCTCGCCGCCCTCGCGTTTTTTGTAGATTATATCGTTCATGTTGAAATTCATTTCAATATCTCCTCTTTAAACGATGTTCCGAAGCCTGTGCCTTCTACTCCTAAGAGGTCGCAGACTGTAGCTCCCAGATCAGCAAAGCTTCCTCTGGTTCCCAGATTAACTCCCTGTTTGAGTTTTTTGCCGTAGCATACGATGGGCACATACTCTCTGGTGTGATCCGTTCCGGGAGCTGTAGGATCGTTTCCGTGATCGGCTGTGATGAAAAGAACATCGTCATCAGCCATGTGCTCCAGAATCTCGGGTACGCGTGCATCGAACTTTTCTATATTCTCGCCATAGCCCTTAGGGTCACGTCTATGACCAAACTTGGCGTCGAAATCTACAAGATTTGTGAAGATGAAGCCTTCGAAGTCCTTATCGAGAGCGTCCAGAGTGTTGTCCACGCCATTCATATCATCCTTGTTATGTACTGACTCGGTGACGCCTGCTCCGTTAAAGATATCGCTGATCTTACCTACGGCGTAGACGGTCTTACCAGCTTCCTTGATCTTATCCAGGATGGTGGGTCCGAAAGGTGTCACGGAATAGTCGTGGCGGTCGGAAGTTCTCTCACGCTTACCCTCAGCGTTGATGATGTAAGGACGAGCGATCACTCTGCCGCAGGCAAATTCGCCTACCAGCATCTCTCTGGCCACTTCGCAATAGTGATAAAGGGTATCCAGTCCGAAAAGTCCTACGTTCACAGCGATCTGGAATACGGAATCAGCGGAGGTGTAAACGATGGGCTTACCGGTCTTCTCGTGCTCCTCTCCCAGATCTTCGATGATCTGTGTTCCGGAGGCAGGATAGTTACCCAGGCACTCTATACCGATGGCCTTCTCATAGGCATCCATGAATTCCCTGGGGAATCCTTCAGGATAGGTCTTGAAGGGCACGTCGGTCTTAAGACCTGCGATCTCCCAGTGACCGGTGGTGGTGTCCTTTCCCTTGGAGGCCTCTGCCATGCGTCCGAAGCAGCCTATAGGCTCTTCGATGGCCAGGTCTCCATTAAGAACTCCGTCTATGTTTCCCCAGCCAAGATTCAACATGTTGGGAATATGGATCCCACCGTTGGATTTCCAAATATGGCCGAAGGTATCTGCTCCCTTGTCTCCATAATCAGCGGCATCAGGCATAGCGCCTACGCCCAGACTGTCAGTGACTACGATCAATACTTTCATTTTGTACCTCCTATCTGATTCTCAAAGGTCTGGCGTCCAAAAAATCCAGACTCACAAGTTTATATTCAACGCCATTCAGTACACCCTTGAGACCTCTCTTGAACTTCTCCTTGCCGTGAAGGTGTCCATAGACTACGGTCTTGACTCCGAACTCCTCCATGAGTTCCGTAAAGCCTGAGACCTGATGTTTATCATTTGTGGGAGGGTAATGCAGCACGCCGATGATCTCCTTGGCGCCGCTCTTTCTGCCCTCTTCCAGGGATGCCCTGAGTCTCAAAAGCTCCCTCTTATATATCTTAAGATCATGTTCATCGAAGCCCTCGGTTCCCGGGCAGATCCAGCCCCTGGTACCGCAGATGGCTAAGTCTCCTAAGATGTAAGCTCCATTATGAATGAAGTTCATTCTCGGATTGCTTATGATCTTCTTTACCATGTGGCCGTTTCCGTTATCCACTTCGATCTCTTCTCCATAGAGAAGATCCAGGACTCTGTGGGATGTCCACCAGAGATCGTGATTGCCCTTGAAAAATATTTTCGTTCCGGGCAAGTCTCTCAACCAGTCCAAATCGTACTTGGCTTCGCTTATGTCCAGTCCCCAGGACAGATCTCCTGCGACTATTACATGGTCTTCTTCTTTGACCTCTTCGATCCAGTTGTTATATAGTTTTTGCCAATGGTTCACCCACTCTTCTCCGAAGACGTCCATGGGCTTGTCGATGCCCGGCGCAAAACTCAGGTGGGTATCACCTATCGCAAATAATGCCATTTATTAATCCTCGTCTTTTAAATATAGTGCCTCTGCCATGTTAAGGATCTCATCGCTCTCATCCATGTCCAAAGCTTCCACGGACCTTAATTTCCTCTGGATGGCTCTGGTTCTGGTGCCCACCAGCTTATCCAGTTCCTCGTCGGCCTGTCTCAGGCGGCTTCTGGTCTGCTGAAGCACCCTGGAGAAGGTATCGAACTCGGTCTTTACCGCTCCCAGCACTTCCCAGACTTCGCTGGAATGTTTCTGAATGGCCAGAGTACGGAATCCCATCTGAAGGCTGTTAAGGAGAGCTGCCATGGTAGTAGGTCCTGCGATGTTCACCTTGTAATCCCTCTGAAGGACTTCAAGCATGCCGTGGTTCACCACTTCTGAGTACAGCCCCTCGAAGGGCAGGAAAAGAATGGCAAAGTCCGTGGTATAAGGCGGTGCCACATATTTCTCGTGAATGTCTCTTGCTTCCTGTTTGAGAGTGATCTCCAGCACCTTCCAGGTCTTCTCAACCAGGTCCTTGCTTCCGCTCTCATAGGCATCCCTTAGCTGAGCATAACGTTCCCCGGGGAACTTGGAATCTATGGGAAGGTACACAGGCTTCTCGCCCTCTCCCGGAAGTTTCACGGCGAATTCCACCCTGTCCCTGGAACCGGGCACGGTGGCTACGTCTTCCACGTACTGCTCTGGACTCAGGATCTGCTCCAGGATGGCCCTTAACTGGACTTCTCCAAGGATACCTCTGGTCTTCACGTTGGAAAGCACTTTCTTAAGGTCGCCTACGCCCTGAGCCAGGGTCTGCATTTCTCCAAGACCCTTATACACCTGCTCCAGTCTGTCATTGACGGTCATGAAGGAGTTGGAGAGCCTGTCGTCGAGAGTTTTTTGCAATTTCTCATCTACGGTCTCGCGCATCTTCTCAAGCTGCCGGTTATTGTCCTCCGTCAGATCTCCGATCCGCTTCTCCATGGTCTGCCTGATGTTCTCCAGTTTCTGCTCGTTCTCGACGGCCATGGCGGATATCCTGGTGTTCATGTCCATGAGTCTGGAATCCACCCTGGAACCGTTCTCCTGAAGTCTGGCATCGATGAGTTCGTTGGAAGCCTTGCCCATGTTAAGGTAGGCCTTAGCCATGGCGTTTACTTCCCTGTTCAGGCCACGGTTTGAAAAGATCAGGATCAGTATCAGAAGAAGGCATACTCCTATGAGACACATGAGGAGCACTATCATCGTATTCGTATCTAAATTTGCGAAAGTTTCGTTCATTATTCCATTATACCCTTTTTTGTGTAGTATTCATGTTGAATAGTTGTAGTATCGCCTTTTTTCACAAATACATCATACCACTTTACAGCACCGAAATCAACCTGAAGCAAGTTTAACTTTACCCTTGTATATCCGAGGATTTTTTGGTAAAATATATTAAATATACGCAAAAAACTGTGTCTTTATCACAAAACATCAGAAAGAAGGTACTTATACTATGATCACCGGTGCTGAAGCTATGGTAAAATGCCTGGAGGCAGAAGGAATAACCAGGATATTCGGATATCCCGGAGTTGCCATAGCGCCTTTTTATGAAGGATTGTACAATTCAAACATCGAGCACATCCTGGTACGTCAGGAACAGGCAGCGGGACACGCAGCCTCCGGCGTCGCCAGAGTATCAAGAAAGCCTGCCGTGTGCGTCACCACCTCAGGTCCCGGAGCCACCAATCTGATCACAGCTCTGGCTACGGCCTATGCGGACAGTATCCCCGTGGTCGCCATCACAGGACAGGTGTCCTCCGATCTTTTGGGAAAGGACGTCTTCCAGGAAGCTGATATGACCGGAGCAACCGAGTCCTTTACCAAATATCGCTATCTGGTAAAAGATGTAAATGACATCCCAAGGATCTTCAAGGAGGCCTTCTACATCGCCAATACCGGCCGTAAAGGTCCGGTCTTGATCGATGTTCCCATCGATATCCAGCAGGCCAAATTAAAGAAGGAATTCAAGTACCCCGACAAGGTGGAGATCCGCGGATACAGGCCCAGCACCAAGGGTAACAAGCAACAGCTCTCCAAGGTCATCCAGGCCATAAGAAGAGCCAGGAAGCCAATTATTTGCACCGGAGGCGGCGTCATCTTAGGAAATGGCGAAGACCACATCAGACGTTTCTGCGAGAAGTTCAACATTCCCTGCGTTTCAACCATGATGGGTATCGGCGTCCTTCCCAAGGCTCACCCTCTGTACTTCGGTATGCTGGGAAATAACGGCAAGCCCTACGCTAACCGCGCCATCGCCCTTTCCGACCTCATGATCATCGTGGGCGCCAGAATCGCTGACAGGACCGTGCCTACGCCGGATAAACTGGAGAGTCAGGTAAAGATCATACATATAGATATCGATACAGCTGAGATTGGTAAGAATCTCGGTCCCACCATTCCTTTGGTAGGAGATGTAAAGAACATCTTTGACGAGCTCATCAAGGCAGACATTCAGCCTAAGGCCGACTCCTGGATCGAAGAGCTCAACGAGATCAAGCACAGCACCATTGACAGCAGAGTCTTCAGCGACAAGCTGGTGAACCCTAACACCCTGGTGCAGCTGCTTTCCGAAAAGATGGACGATGACGCCATCTACGTGGCCGACGTGGGACAGAATCAGCTCTGGTCTGCGGATAACTACGTCATGAAGAAAGGCCGTTTCTTAACCACAGGCGGCATGGGCACCATGGGCTACTCCATTCCCTGCGGCATGGGAGTCAAGATGTATGCACCTGACAAGCAAGTGGTCTGCGTAATCGGTGACGGAGCTTTCCAGATGTCCATGAACGAGCTGGCCACCATCAAGGATCACGATGTACCTCTTAAGATACTCATCATAAAGAATCGCTATCTGGGACTTGTCAGAGAGTACCAGGATAAGACATATGATGGTCACTATTCAGGAGTTGAACTCTTCGACTATCCTCACTGCGATAAGATAGCTGAAGCCTATGATATGCCCTACTTCCACGCTTCTCATACAGATGAACTGAATGAGACCCTGGATCAGTTCCTGGCATGCAAAGAAGCCTGCCTCATGGTCTGCGACGTGGACTGGACGGATAATTCTAAGTAAGGAGGTGCACGGATATGAAAGGAATATTTACAGTATTAGTAGAAAACAAATCCGGTGTACTTTCTCAGATCTCCGGACTGTTCGCAAGACGTGGCTTCAACATCGATAGCTTGGCTGTAGGTGAGACCGAGCGCCACGACATCTCCTCCATGACCATAGTTTCCACAGGAGATGAGAGGACCATCGATCAGATAGAGAAGCACCTGAACAAAAAAATCGACGTAATCAAGGTGCGCCGACTGGATGAGGCTCAGACCATCTCTCTGGAGATGATGCTCATGAAGGTCTCATACAACCCTAACAATAGAGCCTCCCTCATAGAGCTCTGCACCATCACCGGAGCCAAGATCATGCATGTGTCACCTAAGCACATAATAATCGAGCTCCACAATACTCCGGATTTCATAGAGAATTTCATCGAACTGGTAAGGACTTACGGCATAGTTGAGATCCAGAGGACCGGAACCATTTCACTGGAAAAGAACTAAGAAAAATTAATCATGGCAGCCATCCGTGGCTGCCATTGAAATGATAAAATGGAGATAGATATGAAATACGATTTTACAAGCATTCTTGACAGAAGAGGCATGGACGCCATCGCAGTAGACCCCGGTACAGATCCTTACGGTATCGCTCCCAAAGGAAAGATCCGCGAAGGTTTCGACATTATTCCCATGTGGGTCGCTGACATGAACTTTGCCACCGCACCTACCATCACCGAAGCTATCATCGAACGTGCAAAGCACCCGGCTTTCGGATATTTTGCGCCCAGAAAGGAATACTTCGATTCCATCATAAGTTGGCAGACAAGACGTAACGGTGCGGAAGGCCTTGAGGCTAAACACATCGGATATCAGAACGGCGTGCTGGGAGGAGTTATAAGCGCGCTGAAAGTTCTTTGCTCCGATGGAGACAACGTGCTGGTGCACGCCCCCACCTACGTAGGCTTCCTTGAGGAAGTTGGCGCTGTGGGTTATAACCTCATCGGCAGCGAACTTCAAAAAGACGCTGACGGCGTCTGGCGCATGGACTACGAGGACATGGAACAGAAGATCAAGCGCTACCACATCCACACAGCCATCATGTGCTCTCCCCACAATCCTACCGGTCGCGTATGGACCCGCGGGGAGCTTGAGAAAGCTTATGAACTGTTCAAAAAATATAACGTGTACGTAGTATCCGATGAGATCTGGTCCGACCTGATCCTCAAGGGCTACAAGCATGTACCTCTTCAGTCAGTATCGGAAGACGCCAAGTACCGCACCGTGGCCATGTACGCCCCTTCCAAGACCTTTAACCTGGCAGGTCTTCAGGGAAGCTATCACATCATCTATAACGATTATCTTCGTGATCGTATAGCACGTCAGTCCGCCCTTCCCGTGTATAACGCCATGAATGTGCTTTCCATGCACGCCCTGATCGGAGCTTACAAACCCGAGGGCGAAGAGTGGCTGGATGAGCTTCGTGAAGTTCTCACCAAGAACGTGGATTTCGCCTGCGATTTCATACACGAAAACTTCCCCGGCGTGGAAGTATCTCATCCCCAGGGCACATACATGCTGCTCCTGGACTGCGGCAAGTGGCTCAACGTCCACAATAAGACCCTGGATCAGCTCCTTGAGTCCGGCGTGGAGGTAGGCATCCTCTGGCAGGACGGCCGCCAGTTTAACAGGCCTGATTCCATCCGTCTGAACCTGGCCCTCCCCTTCTCAAGAGTTGAGGAAGCCTTCAGAAGGATGAAGGAATATGTATTTTGATAAAACAAAAAGGACTTGCGAACAAGTCCTTTTTTAATGATTTTATCATACCAGCGCCGCAAAGGATGCCTTCGCGGCACCTGCCAGGTCGTCAGGCGCAAGCTCGATCTGATAGCCCACCTTCCCGGCGCTCACAAACATCCTCTCGTATAAAATGGCGCTCTCATGTATATAAGTCGGGAAAGGCTTCTTCATGCCCACCCTCGAGCATCCTCCGTGGACGTAGCCTGTGAGAGGCAGAAGCTCCTTTTGCTTGATCATGGCGATGGCCTTCTCGCCGCAGGCCTTGGCGGCCTTCTTCAGATCCAGCTCCTCAGCTACCGGGATCACAAATACATAGTAAGCCCCGGTCTTGCCCTGGTCACCAGAGTCTTAAAAACTCTTTCCACTTCCTCGCCAAGGATCCCCGCGATCTCCACGCCGGTCATGGTAGGGTTCGCCTCGTAGGTGTGGCTCTCATATTCTATGTTCATGCTGTCCAGAAGGCGCATGACATTTGTCTTGTCATTCTTCTTAGCTTTCATTTTATTACCATCTCATCAGGTTCCACATGGCATTTAAGGAATAATATCTCTACCCCTGCCGCCTCCGCGTCTGCCATGGCGACCGCGAACTCCGGGTCAGCCTTCGCGTAAGGTCTTACCTCTTCCACCCCATCCATCTGTATCACGAAGGCGAGGATAGCGTGATAACCTTCGTTCTTCGCCTTGATCAGCTCTCTGATGTGGCGGACGCCTCGTTCCGTCGGCGCATCCGGGAAGTAACCCATGCCGTCGAACTCCAGGGTGCAGCCCTTCACCTCCATCAGGAATCTTTCGCAGTCTAAGCCGGAACCCTTCTCCATATAGAAGTCGATCCTGGAATCGCCGTACTTGTATTCAGGCCTGACATAGTCGAAGTCCTGCCCATCCAGCCATTCCTTCACCGCCTTGTTCGGCGCCTGGCTGTCGATGTTAAAGAGCACTCCCGTGGACTTTCTGACCGCCACCAGGTCGTACCTGGTCTTTCTGCCCGGCGTTCCGGGCTCCGTCAGCCAGACCTCACAGCCCGGGATCATGAGTTCCCCCAGGCGGCCGGTGTTTTTCACATGAACGGTCTCCCGGACACCGTCTATATCAACTTCTGCGATGAACCGGTTCGGCCTCTTAAGGAAGACCGCCCGGGTTATGTTATCGTACTTCAATGGTCATATCCTCCGTGTAATATACTATCATAATGAACGTTAGCGTGCAATATGTCTTAGCGCAAACAAAAACACCACCGGATCACCTATTAGGTGTTCCGGCGGCTTGATTTATCTGATAGTTATTTCAGATTAATTCGTCTTAACTGATTTCTTGGCGGACCAAGCGGAATAATATTTAGTGCCACTTACAGTCTTATATGTTCTGACCTGAACATAGTATTTTTTCTTAGCAATAAGCTTGGTAACCTTCTTTGAAAGAGTCTTGTTAGAAGTAATTGTCAGTTTTTTTGCACCTGCCATGGACGACTTGGTGCTGTAACGGATCTGATATCCGGTGGTCTGAGTTGTCTGCTTATTCCACTTGACATTGAAGCCTTTTTTGGCTGCAGCGAGGTCTGAAATGCTGGTTCCCTTAGGAACTATTTTGAAAGTTCCTGTGAGCTTTCCCCTATAGTTGCCGATACCTGTAACAGTAAATGAAGCCTTCCCGACTTTTTTGTTATTAGACCAAGCAATACTGAAACATTTGCCATTACCAAGTTTGATAACCTTGCCGTCTGGTCCGATGGCACTAATAGCGGGAACAGCGTTCACCGGGAAACCTGTATACGTCTTATCAGTAATTTTCTTCATTGAAGTCTTTGATGCGGGCTTATCCAAATATGCATGTATCATAAAGTATTTGATAATATTGGATCCTTCGAACATGTTTGTACCTTTGATTTCTACTGTACATTTCCCCGGTCCGATATTGTTTGTAAAGTGAACTATATAATCAAGTCCTTCCTCAAGTTTAATGCCTTTATAATCAAGACTTATATCCAGTGAAACAGGCTTCCCAGTATATTCCATATCTGTAATTTCAGTATGGACCGCTTCTCTAATTTTCCCCCCATTGATATCACAAAACGGGAATCCGTAACTGCTCGCATAATCCTCAGCTGGCTCTCCCGCAAATCCGAAAACAATTAAGCTTGAATTATTTGGTATGGATAATCCGTCATACAATGATTTTGTATCAGAAGTACTATAGAACCTTTTTATATTATTACAACCGCTGAAAAGACCGACTCCTGTATCATTCATATCACTATAAATATAAAGATATTTTAGATTATCACAGCCCTTAAAGGCGTAATTACCTATTTTAGTGCAACTTATATGAACCTCTTCCAGTGAATCACAACTCATAAATGCATTTGAGCCAATCGCATAGATTCCATCTAAATTGATTTCACTAAGTGAAGTACAGTTTGCAAAAGTATATTCATCAATAGTCTTAACACTTCTCGGCCAATGAACTCTGGCGAGTCCATTACAAGAGTTAAATGCATCTTTTCCTATTTCTTTCATACCATCAGGGAGTATTACTTTCTTAAGAGAACTGCAGCAAGAGAAACAGTGTTCTCCTATAATCGTTAAAGACTCAGGTATCTCAATATCCTTCAGGCTTCTACAGCCATAAAACGTATAAGGGCCAAATTCTGTAAGGTCATTACTGTAATAAACCTCTTCTAAGCTTTTGCAGCCCGAAAACAATTGTTGAGGCAAAACCTGAATATTGCTCGGTATAGAGATATCAACTAATGATTCGCAATCTTTAAAAGCTGCTTTACCGATTTGAGAAACGCTTTCCGGAATTGATATTTCCGTCATTGCAATGCAACCTTCAAATGCCGAGTCTTCTATCGATATGAGGGTTTCAGGGAGGACTGCACTTCTTAGAGCAGCGCAATCGAGGAATATTCCTGCAGGAAGAATTTCAATATTCTCCGAAATTACTATTTCAGATAGTTTTATGCAATCAGCAAAAGCTCTGCTTCCAATATCGGTAAGTGTTGCAGGCAAAGTGATTTCCTTAAGATTATTGCAATTATCAAAAGCACTGGAACCTATAACTTCAACTCCCTCCGGTATATTGATATGTTCCATGCTTACGCATTCTCTGAAAACAGACGACTGGATTTCTTTAACAGATACCGGAATAATAACGTTCTTTAGGCTTGAGCAATAGAAAAACATATTATAAGACAAAGACTCAAGCCCCTCAGGAAGTCTTACTTCTTCCATGCCGTAGCATCCATAAAAAGCATCATGTCCAATACTTTCAACACTATCAGGAATATATATATTCTTCAGTGTATGACATTGATAAAAAGCTTCATCCTCAATAGTTTTTATATTATCAGGTATGGTTATTTCCGTGAGACTCCAGCATGATTTAAATAATCCTTTGCTGATAGTGTCAGCAGAAAAAGGAATATTTATCGAATGCATATACCTGCAATTTGAAAAAGCATATTCTCCTATCAATGATACAGTATCGGCAATAACAACTTCTTCTAATTTATCATGCAGGTAAAAAGCAGAACTACCTATACTTGTAACTCCCTCTTCAATAACTATTCTTTTGACTAATGCTCTATCATATCCACGATCCTCATGCCATGAGTCGGACATTGCGCCTGTGCCGGATATGATAAGCCGTCCATCATCATAAAGTGTCCATATTAAATTGTTGCCATCGATCCCACAGTTCCCACTGCCTACCACTCCTGTAGGTTCTGACTGATCCATTGCAAAAGCAACCCCTGTCCCTGAGAAGGACATGGCCAGCGCAAGAATCAGAAATAATAATATGATAAAGATTTTTCTCATAGCGAACACCATTTCTTTAAAGCTTTAAAACTATTATAAAACAATTATATCGTAAAACACCAGTCAGCGCAACTGAAACGAAAGGCAATCTTGCACCTTCAAAAAAACAAAGAAATTTCAAAACTGGGCTGAAAGTAACGTTTTTATATGATATCATGACATCGTAAAATAACACATAAATGCAAAACCAGGCAGTTAATAAACGCAAGTCGAAGGGCTTGCGTTTTTTGATGCTTTTTTTGCGCGTTTTAAGGAGGTAAATTCTATGTACAACAACGAAAAAATCAGCTTTTCCTACACTGACCAGTGGGTCTTCCCCACCGTGATGCAGCTCAGAAAGTATAACGCTATACCCCAGCGCAGCCGATACAACCATTCTATGATGGACATCTCAAGTCTAAAGCGAGGCGATGATTACACCAAACTCAAATCTCAGTATGTTATCTTCGTCTGCGACTTCGATCCCTTCGGTGAAGGCGAGCCGGTTTATGATTTTCAGATGATTTCTCCAAAAACCGGCTTGAATCTGGATGACAAAACATTTACAATATTTTGAACACAAAGGCTGACGATTCACGCATACCGAAGAGGCTCAAGCCATACTTCCAGTACGTAAACACCAGTGAGACTGATGAGAGCGACGTGTTCATAAGTGAGATACATGAGCATGTAAAGGCGGTCAACCAAGACCCGGAATGGAGGGGAGTTCTGATGACGTTAAGAGAAGAGATGCATATCATATACAAGGATGAGTTTGATGCTCTGGAGGCCAAAGCTACTGCACAGGGAATGGCTAAAGGCATGGCTAAAGGTATGGTCGAAGGCAAGGCTGAGTTGCTTGCAAACCTTGTGAAAGATCATATCCTAAGCATCGAGGAAGCTAAAGCAAGACTTGATGATCCTGAAGTATTAGACAAGTATTTATCCGATTGATTATTTCATTCAAAAAACTCCGGCCCGGGGCCATCCCCTTGCCGGAGCATTGTATTGATATTAGAGAGCCGCCTTTGCCTTTTCGCAAAGTGCGGTGAAACCTGCTGCATCATAGATAGCCATCTCGGAGAGCATCTTTCTGTTGATTTCGATTCCGCTCTTCTTGAGACCGTTCATAAGCTTGGAGTAGCTCATGTCGTTCATTCTTGCTGCAGCGTTGATTCTTGCGATCCACATCTGGCGATACTGTCTCTTCTTAAGCTTTCTTCCGATGTAAGCTGATCTCAGTGATCTCATAACAGCCTGGTTAGCAACCTTGAACTGCTTGGACTTTGCACCGTAGAAACCCTTAGCCTGCTTTAAAACTTTCTTATGTCTCTTATGGGCATTTAAACCCTTCTTTACTCTTGCCATTCTTCTTACCTCCTATTATTTAGCCATTGATCTGAGCATTCTCTTTAAGTCTGCTGATGTTAAAGTAGTAGCTTTTCTTAAGCCTCTCTTACGCTTTGCAGCCTTCTTGGTAAGAATGTGGCTCTTGTATGCCTTGTTTCTCTTAACTTTGCCGGATCCGGTTAAATGTAATCTCTTGCATGCCCCTCTGTGGGATTTCATCTTGTTCTTTGCCATGATGTGTGTTCCTTTCTATATCAATTGATTCTGTAACTTTACGAAGAACCTGCCGGACTTAGGCGCAAAATACGCCCGCGCCCTTAGCAGCTTACTTATCCTTGTCGGACTTAGGGCTGAGGAACATTGTGATGCCTCTACCCTCAAACTTAGGTTTCTTGTCTACGGTGCAGATGTCTGAAAGTGATTCTGCAAACTCGTTCATAACCTCGATAGCATGGTTTGCGTAGTCTCTTTCTCTTCCTCTTAAACGTAAGGATACCTTCACGCGGTTTCCTTCCTGGAGGAATTTGGACGCGTTCTTTGCTTTAACTTGAATGTCATGTTCCTCGATGAAGGTAGAAAGTCTAACTTCCTTAACTTCAGTGACCTTCTGTCTCTTCTTGGCGTCCTTCTCTCTCTTCTGGATCTCGTAGCGATACTTGCCGTAGTCGAGAATCTTGCATACCGGGGGATTGGCGTTGGGGGAAACGTTGACTAGGTCAAGGTTCCTTTCTTCTGCCAGTCTCAGGGCCTCCTCGATGGGAAGGATCCCAAGCATAGCGCCTGTTTCATCGATAACTCTTACTTCTGCGTCACGAATTTCTTCGTTGATCATTGCTTCCTTGCTAATGGTAATTTCACCTCCTGAGTGTCTTCCGACAAAATAAAAGCGGATGTAAAGAAACATCCGCAAAAACACGCTAAAATCCCGTGTTGTGATCTCTATCAACCTGATCGGGTGACTGGACTCGTCAGGTGAGAAGCGGATACTTCTTCTTCGTTACTGAAATAATATATCATCTGAAGCCAGGCGTGTCAAGGTTTTTTTGCACTTCTGACGATATTTTTTTAAATAAAAATTGTGAACGCCTGTTTACTTTTTGTTCGACATATGGTAGAATAAAAACGAACAAATGTACACACATGCTATTAATAGATATTGACACATAGATGAGGTAATTGACATGTTGAAACCCAGACAGCAGAAGATTTTGGATTTTATGAAGGAAGAGATCACCACCAAGGGCTACCCTCCCACAGTCAGGGAGATCTGCGCAGCCATCGGTATCAAATCTACTTCTACCGTACATAAGGACATAGAGACCCTGGTGAGCGAAGGCTATCTTAAGAAGGACCCTTCCAAGCCCAGAGCTCTCATGGTAGTGGATCCGGGCACCAGATCCGGCCACGTTGACGCTGCAGGCGCAGCTCTCAAGGTCGCCCCCGACACGCTTCCCGCTAACATCGTCGAAGTTCCGGTGGTTGGCAGAGTTGCCGCCGGCGAGCCCATCTTCGCAGAGCAGAACATCGAGGACACCTTCCCTCTGCCCGACCGTTTCGTAAACGGAGGCAACAACTTCATGCTTCGAGTAAGAGGCGAATCCATGATCGAAGCCGGCATCATGGACGGCGACCTGATCCTTGTTCAGGAGACATCCGAAGCCAAAAACGGCGAGATCGTAGTTGCTCTGATCGATGGAATCGAAACCGGCGCCACAGTCAAGACCTTCTACAGGAAGAACGGTAAGATCTACCTTACTCCTGAGAATAAGACCATGGGTCCCATCATCGTGGACGACGCCACCATCGTAGGCAAGGTTAAAGGAGTCTTCAGATACTTCAACTAAATATAACAAATGAATCCCGCGTTACGACGCGGGATTTTTTTATTCAAGCTCCGATTACTAATGGCACTATGATCGGTACGCTCAGGCACATGAGAAGTCCGATACCGAAGCTGTAGACCACCGTGTCCTCCCTGGCCGATCTCTCAACGATGGGCATGCAGACGTCCATGGCCGCAACTCCCGGCACGGCGCAAGCCTCTATGTAGCCGATTTTTTGGGTAAGGAAGGGTATGCCAATGATGCCCACCACTTCCCTGATAACGTTGTGCAAAAAACTCACCGCCGACGCTACCGGATATCCCGCCTGTAAAATGACGTTAGGCGCGTAGGTGTACCAGCCGAAGCCGCAGGCGATGGCCACGCCTTCCCTTAGGCTGAAGTGCGTTATGATGCCGTAGATCACGCCGCCGATGGCGCTTCCTAAGACCGCCATGATCGGAAAGAGCACTATGCCGATGCCGGCCTTTCTAATATTTCTGAAGACCGAGCCATCCAGTCCCAGGTTAAGTCCCACGGTTCCGATGAGCATTATCAAGCAGGCTGTGAGGTATGGATCGGATACTACCATGAATTCGTCCTGGACAGCCCACTTCTTATAGATCAGGAAATACCCGATGGACATGCCCACCACCACCAAAAGTCCGATGATTATGGTGGATTTGATGCCGTTAACGTTGGCCTTGGCTTCCTTTTGGAGCTTCTGTCCCTTCGGTACCCTATCCTCTCCTACGTTTCCGTAGCGATCCATCCTGAGGATCATCCTGGAGACCGTGATCCCCAGCATACTGAGCACGATGGTGATCAAGGACACCAGCACTGACTGCACTCCAATGGTCCCCAGAGAATCCACGATCTCCTTGTTGGCGCCCATCCTGAGCCCCATAAAGAAGACCAGCAGATATACCAGAACGTTCATGGCGCTTTCTACCCATGTTAATTTTTCTTTTTTGCTCCGGAGCTTCATGCCGACGATATACATGATTATCAGCGCGCTCCAGCACATGGCCAGCAGTTTCATAATATGCCCGTTATTTAAGGTTCAAAAAATCTACGAATTCCTTGTGATCTGCTATCCTGAGTCCCATGGATCTCAGGATCTCTGAAGCCTCCTCAACGGTCCTTCCGCCTTCATCCACGTCCATGACCGAATGAGCCACACCCATGAGGCCGGATCTGGGAGGAATGATGGAAGTTATGAGATTAGCTCCTGCGTTTATTCTGTCTCTAAGCCCCGCGATGCCGTCCACATCCAGAGATGCCGGTATCAGAGCTTCAGGGTACATTATCCTCATGAGGGCGATGATCTTAAGTTCCCTCATGCGGTCCGGGGTCTTGAAGTTCTCCATGGGGCTTCCCTCCTGGGGAACGAAGCTCATGACTCTAACCTGGCGAGCGCCCATTTCGCCCATGGCAAGAAGCGAATCTGCCACGTCGCTATCGGTCTCGCCTACGCCTGAGAGTATGCCCTCTTCAATGTACATGCCACGGTCTCTGGCATAGAGTTTGGCATGCATCCTTTCATCGTAGCTCTGATCTTTGCGGAGCCTTTTGAAGAGTTCTCTGTTGTGTGTCTCCTGATAGAGGGCGAAGATGTCTGCCCCTGCCTCACAGAAGCCATCGATGACCTCATCCGGAACAACTCCCGGTGATATCATGACAGAGGTGCCCATAGATTTCAGCTCTCTGATGATCCTGATGACCGTCTCGAAGTTCTCCTTGTGATACAAAGGATCCTCCCCCATGGTCAGATCTATGAGGTCCACTCCGGAGTCCATCAGGGCCTTGGACAGAGCCAAGATCTCCTCTTCACTCTTTCTGTAGCGTTCGATCCCGTTGGATCTTCTGAAGTAGCAGAAGTTGCAGTTGTTCCTGCAGTAGGTGGTGAAGTACACGAAGCCATAAGCGAAGATCTTATCACCCTGTACCCTGCGCCTTACCGCTGCCGCTCTCTCGAAAAGCCCCCTTATTTCATTTTCATCTTCAGTTTCAAGAATGTGAATTATTTCTTCTTTGTTCATATATCGATTATTTTTTGTGAATAAGATCTGATCCATAGGTATCAAAAAACGTCTTGGAATACTTGAGTAGTTTCCACTCGGGCACCTTGCATTTCGGGCAGGGTTTAACGGCCCACTTGTTCCTCAGCCAGCGGGCTGCTCTGGAATTTCTGGAATTATACACTCTCATGACCTGGCCGCAGTGGGTCGTGATCACGGCGTATCTGCCGTAGTTCTCTATGGATTTGATTCCGTGGAGTATCCCGCTCCTTGCGGGCCATAGCTTCATCTTTTCCAAAAGTATCAGAAGCTCCACGTTCTTTCTGTAATATCTTTTAGTATCGTCTGCCATAAGTCTCTCCTTATGATGAAGAGCCCCGCAAGCCTTGCGGCTCAGGGGCTTCTCTAAGTGGCGAGGTGACCGGGAGTCTCACCCGGCTATCCGGATTTAGAGTCCGGGCGATCAATACGATCCTCACCCCATATATCGTCACGGCATGGTCTTCAGTATCTCTCCGAGCATCATCGCCGTTCCAATCTCAAGATTATCATAAACTGCGGTATTTTGCAACCTCTCTAGTGCCTTTTCAGTAAGAGAAAGAGGCACGCCGGGGCTGGCATAGATCACGCCATCAGAAAGCATCTCGCCCTTAAGCCAGTCGCCCTCGTTGGTGAAGTCCAGAATATATTTATAGTTCTTTATCTCATCTGCCGAATTCAGCACGTACTTACCGGTCTCAAGCCCTATGAAGGCTTCCAGCGCCTTGGGATCTTTGTCGTACATATCAAAGTCCACATTGTGGTTCAAAAGTATCTGCACCGCTTCTTCTCCTACCAAGCCGTTTCCTATAACCAGAATCTTTTCCTTGGAAATATCCAGGCCGGCCTTCCTCATCATGGCTCTCATGACCATGATGAATCCCAGAGCAGTAGCGTAATTGTTCTCTCCAAAGCTTCCGTTGTCCCTTGAAAAGGCCAGATATCTGGTATCATCAGCCATGAAGATCACGTCTGCATCCGTTAAGATGGCGCTGTAAAGGCCATCCACATCCGTCTCTTCGGACACATAAGTCATGAAGCCCATGGACTTTACGATGGCGCACACAGACTCCGAAAAGGATCCTATGATCCCCTCACCCTGTGTCACCGGAACCGATGCCACCAGAAGCTTAGATGCTAATCTTTCATATCTCTCCTGGGATATTCCAAAGGTATCCATGACAAGGCCCTTAAGGTCGAAGCCCGTCTTAGTCCTTAAACTTTCGTTATATGAGTTCATGCCCTCCAGCATGTAATCTATCCATTCAGTCTTGAGTCTAGTCATAACCAAACCCTCCCTTCTATGATCTATAATATACTCTCTAAATATTGAGTGGCTCTCCGTCTATGAAGCTGAGAGTCCTGCCGTATCTCTTGATGGTACGGCCCTTGTCCAAAGCCATGGTCAGGCGCTCGATGCCGAATCCAATGCCAACCCAGGTGTCGAAAACGCCCCAGGCCGGATCCAGGAAGTGCGGTCCGTAGGAGCCCGAAGCCACCTCCATGCCGTTTATCATTATATCAAATGAAACCTTACCGTAGACCTCGGAATCCTCCTGTGTGAATTCATACTCGCCCTCTTCAAGCCCCAGAGCCTCCATGGCACCTCTGGCCAATCTCTCCAGTTCCTGAAGCTGCTCGCCGTCCTTGACGGAGGCCAGCTCCACCAGGTTCAGCATGGTGAATTCGTTTAAATGCTGGGATCCCTGGGATTCTTTTCTAAAGCAGGAGCCCATCTCATAGATCTTCACAGGCTTTCTGGTGATCCTTAAGAGCTCCCTCATCTCCACGTAGAGGTTCGGTGCCAGCATGGGCCTTAGGCAATGCTTGCCGTCCACCCAGAACACCTGCTCCATGAACTGGCTTCCGGAATCTATACCCATCTTCTTAAGAGCCTCTTTGGAGACGATGGTGGGCGTGATTACCTCCGTGAAACCTTCGGATTTGAGCCAGTCCGCCATCTTGTTGGAAGTCACGCGGTATTTGGTGATCAGCCTGGACTCCAAAAGATCAAAGATGTCGTTTCTGGCATATCTGGTGAGCTGCTTTTCGAGTTTTTTGAAGTGCTCATTTCGCTCTTCCTTGGTCTCGAACTCCTGATCCAGTTCCTCCTTAGGGCAGTTCAGCTCGTTAAGTCTCTCTAACTGTGTAACAGTGTATCTCTCCATTTCATTACCTCGTCCTTATCTTCACCCCAGTTGATGAATATCCCCCTGAAATCCCGGTCCTCCCCGGCATAATCCGTCATGGTCTCCATGGATCCAAGGAAGTTCTCTCTGTATTTGAGAGGTCCGGCGTTTCGCATGATGTGCTCACCCTCTGATGTTATGACGCCGCCTTCCTTCTTGTAATTTTCATAGGCGCAAAAAACTCTCTCCTCACCTTTAGCCGCGGTATTAGGCTCTCTGAATTCCCCGCAGAGCGTTATATCCGACAGCTCCTTCAGAAGGTTCATGCCGGATGACTTAAGTACGGCTATGGGCGTCTGGCTGGGTATCCTGGCGTCGATCTCAAGGACCTTCAGGTCCTCTCCGTCATCGATGACTTCCACGTCCATGATGCCCTTTAACTGAACCAGTTCCGCAAGCCTTACGGCTATCTCCTGGAATCTTTTGAGCTTAGCTTCGGGAAGTTTAACGGGAGATGTGATCATATGGCAGTCATAGCCCTTGTCCACGTGGACTTCGGTCACGGTATATGTCCTGTAGTTTCCCGGCTTTCCTATGACCTCTATGGAATAGGACGGGCCTTCCAGATACTCCTGGATGATATCCCCCGGCTGAGAATGTTTAAAATATTCTGCTGACTCTTCTGCAGTCTCAAGCTTTCTGACGCCGGTGGAACCGGAGCCGTCAGAAGGTTTCACCACATAGGGAGCCTTCCCTTCCGGATAATACTTGGGGCAAGGAATGTCATGATCCTTAAAAAGCTTATCCGACTTGATCTTCGACTTGGTTATCTCGTAAGCCTCGGGATCGAAGGCCAGGGGCTTGCCAAATCTCTCGGAAAGCTCCACGATTTTAGCCAAAAGCTCATCGTTCTCGTTGGCGGGAAGGATGATATCAGCCTCTTTGAAGGCTCTGATGACCTCAGGCTCCTCCTTTACCAAGTCTCCTGAGACAAAGTCGTCAGCCAGGCCGCCTGCGGGAACCGAGGAGTCTATGTCTATTAAAATGCTTTTCATGCCGCAGGCTCTGGCCAGATAGCATGCTTCTGTGCCCTGGAGTCTGCCGCCTATGATACATATCTTCATTTAAAATTTAAAACCTCATGGCCAGCATGTACTTCTCCTGGAAGTCTGATCTGGTGGCCAGTTCTATGTGTTCTATGGTCTGAGCAGTGTGAACGGTAGTGTCGAAGGCTTCCTTTGAAAGGAGCGCCATGGACGCACCGATACCTGCTGAATTTCCTATGGAAAAAATCTTTTCGTGGTCTATATCCGGGATAAGGCCGCAGTTAACGGCGGATTCTTTGCGGATATATGAGCCGAAGGCGCCGGCTATGGATACCTTTTCAAGTTCTTCCAGGGAGATGCCCACGGCATTCATCAAGGTCTCTTCGCCTGCCTTGATGGCTGCCTTGGCTAGCTGGATCTCTCTTACGTCCTTCTGGGTGATCCTTACATCCTCTCCATCCGGATCTTTGTAGAGAGTCAGATAATATCCATCGTCGTCCTTACCGATGAGCTCTATGATCTTGGGTGCTACGCCCTTCTTGGTGAGCTTTTCGGGAGCCAGTAGCTTACCGGTCTTGTCCACCACTCCGACTCTCACCATCTCGCCGATGGCGTCGATGATGCCGGAGCCGCAGATACCGATGGGCTTGCAGTCTCCGATTACCTTGATGGCGACTCCATCATCGGAAAGGTCTATCCTCTCGATGGCGCCGGAGGCCGCACGCATGCCCTGAGCAATGGAGCTTCCCTCGAAGGCCGGTCCCGCAGCCGTGGAGCAGGTGGCTATCTTGCCCTTGCCGCTGACCACGATCTCGCCGTTGGTGCCGATATCTATGAAGAGATGGCCCTTGTCCTTTAAGAGAATGTCCGTTGCAATGAGTCCTGCAGTGATGTCAGATCCCACGTGACCTGCGATGTTAGGTACTACCCTGACCTCAGCTCCCTTGGAGCCTTTAAGGTCCAGATCTTCTACTGTCCTTGTGACAGGCCCTTCAAACTGAGGCTTGAAAGGCGATACTGCCAGGCTCTTCGGGTCGATGCCCAGGAAAAGATGGGACATGGTGGTATTCCCCACGACCACGTATTTTTTGATGTTTTCAAAGTCATATGCAGAGCCCTCGATAAAGCCCTCCACAGCCTTGTTTATGGCCTTTATGACGCTCTTATGCAGGATCTCCAGGCCTTTCTCGTTCTCCATGGTGTACTGGATCCTGGAGATGACGTCAGCACCCCAGGTGCCCTGAGGATTGGTGAAAGCGTCGATGTCCAGCATCTCGCCGGTCTCCAGATCCCAAAGCATGACAACCACGGTGGTGGTTCCGATATCCACGGATACTCCAAGGCCTTCGCCCCTATCAGGCTTAAAATCTTCGGGGAGTTTCACCAGCTTTTTCTTTCTCTTGGCGGTGGTCTCCACCTCAGGCACGGTGATGACCATGCCGTCCTCAGGTACCACAGCACAAGCCAGCTCCTGCTTTTCGACTCCCATGCCGGTCCTTATGCGCACGCGGCATTTGAGGCAGGTGCCTCTGCCGCCGCAGTTACCGTCTATGTTCACTCCTACCTTGGAGGCGCATTCCAAAACCGACTCCAAAGCAGGACCATTGTATACAACGTTCATGGGCATGAATCTCATGGTGATCTTCTCGCCCTCTGTTTTTCTTCTCATATTTATCTCACAGAATTCGCAGCCCTTGGGATTGCCCACGCATCTCATGCAGGCAGGCTCTCTTTCCAGCTCGTGATTCAGCACGAAAAACAGCCCCGCGCAGCTTTTTTGCGGGATCATCATGCCGCTGTTCTTAACCTGTACTCCTATGGAATCGCAGTCAAGGATCTTTTCGAACTCCAGGGTCTGGCCCACGTACATGCCGAAGTATCCAGGGCCCATCTCCTCTGAAAGCATCACGTCCTTGCCTTTGAAGCGCTCCTTCATGTCCGGGATCACGTAGTCCTCTCTCATGGCCTCAATGCCGGAATCTACGTAAGAGTTTCCCCAGATATCTGCAAAAAGGAATTCCATGATCTTGTCCTCGGACTCAAAAAGGCATTCGCCCACGGTGAGCATGTAGATATATACGCCCTCCACATATTCCTTGGGGATCCTCGCAAAATAATTGCAGTGCAGCACCGCGTCATCCACGGTGATCTTTCCCTTATCGCAGGCTTCAGGTCCCACGAACCTTACCACGGCTTTGATGTCAATGCCGTCGATACCGCTTTCTCTGGCCTTAAGGCCCTGCTCCAGCATCCTCTGATGTTTTTTGGAACCGCCAGGCACTATGCCGCAGGTATTGATGAATCTCTTCTCAGCCCCGGCATGAGCTCTTTCTTCTGTAATTCTGATAAATTCGTTCTTCATGTCTCTTTGCAATAACAAAGGGTGGTCCGTCTCCTTGACTTACCACCCTGTTGTTGTAAAAGTAGTTTTGTTTGATTCAGGTTAGTTCTAAGTCAGTACGCTTATTTCAGTCCAGCCCTCTCCTTGAACCTTTCAACGGAGTTGATCTTGATACCGAGAACTTCAGCGATTCTGAACTTAGCTGCCATACCGTTGTTTTCTTCTTTGCAAGGCTCAACGTGGCAAAGTCCTAATCCCATATCAGTTCTGATATCGGACATCGTTACTACGTCGCAGAGATCTGCAACGCTTACGCCGAGCTTAGAAGCTACATACTCTTTCGCCTCGTCGATCTTCATCTTCTTAGCGAGCTGCATTCTGAGTACCAGGTCACCTGCCGTACGTACTCCTCCCATGCCAGCACAAATCGCATGTGTAGCCTCCTGGCCCAAAGGATCACCAACGCCTACCTAGAAGCCGTCGATCTTGCCCAGTTCGACGAGAGCCTTGTCAGCTCTTGACATAACGTCTACAGGCATGATCTCTACCATAGGTATTCCGCATACGCCCATACCAACGTCAGCGTGTACAGGGATATTTGCTACCTTTGTACAAGCCTGAACGAAGGTTATAACTCTTGCCATATTCCATGCAAAGGATTTGTTGCAGTTGGTATTTACAACGAGACCAAAGATGCTTGCTCCGGCCTGCTCTACGAGCTTGACCTGATCATGAGGATAAAGTCCTGCAAGTCTCTTTCCGTTGTATTTAAGTCTGCCGTGCATTCCGAGTACGAACTCGCCAGCCATACCGATCTCAACGGGGAGGTCGGGATACTTGGTGGTGATAGCTTCGCAAGCCTTCAGAGCAGCCAGGAAGTCTGCGTCCCCTGAAGCTCCGCAGGTGTCAAGGTTCATACCGTCAGCACCTACATCGTAAACCTGATCTGCTACGAAGCAGATATCCTTTACGGACAGATCTACTGCTGCTTCCTGTGCTTCCAGAGCTTCCTTGATCTTTCCATCAGGAAGGAGGGTTGCCCAGTTGCCTACAGGGCCATCGGGCTGGGTATAGAATCCCATATCCGGCATAGCGCCGTAGAACAGAGGCATTGTTGTAACGTTGAGAGCCTGCTTTAAAGCACCGGCTTCACGTTTAGCAACACCCTTAGCAGTCTTGTAGTTATAGTCTGTGTTTCCGATATCAACGGAATCGCAGCCTAAGCATCTCTCATAGATGAGGGACTCCATTTCTTTAGGAAGAGGCATCTGGGACTTAACGTTGATCTTATATCCACCGGAGTCATTGGTAAGAACGATCTCACGACCGGGCTCTACGCCTACTACTCCGCCGGGCATGGTGATGATCTCATAAAGTCTTTCGAAGTCCTCTTCACTCATGGGATCGATCTTGCCACGCTTTACAGCGTCAGCCATGCCTTCACGCATGTCGGCACGGATCTCTTCTTCTGTCATATATACGACAGAACCATCTCCCATTCGGGTGTGGAATTTCTTTTCTTCTGCCATAGCGTTTTCCTTTCTTAAGATTTTTTATCTCTTTGAAGCCTTGAACTTAGCTAATTCTTCAGCTTCTCTCTCACCCTCTTCCACGATGTTGTGGATTGCTCTCTGAATGTCTTCAGGAAGCGGTTCAGGATGATAGTTCTCCAGGATATCGATAGCCTTTGCATGAGCGGCTTCTGTCATGGTCATTGAACCCTTCTTCTCCCAGGTCTCTCTCTGTGTACGATCGATAAACTTGGTGGTTGAGAGTTCTTTTCTCATGTACTTAAGGGTGTGTCTTGTAGCCAGATAGTTATTGGCGGGACCTACCTCCTTGATAACGTCCAGTGCCAGTGTGTCTTTGTTAACAGGGATACCGTATTCGAGTCTCCTTGACATTCTTGCGATCTCCGCGTCACAAAGTAACTGCTCATAGCTCATTGTCATACCCATTTCCATCATTCCCATACCATAGATCAGGTTGGAACCTGCAAGGGCGGGAACAACGTTTGTGATGGTCTTTTCATGTCCTAACTGGACATCGAAACATTTGCTGTCTGCCTACGTGCCGCCTACATTGGTAGGTATTCCGTAGTAGTGTCCGATCTGACCTACAGCTGCTGAACACATAGCGTGCTCAGGAGCTCCTACGGGAGACTGTGCTGTCTTCATATCCATAATTGTGGTGGATGTACCGTAGAGGATCGGATTTCCGGGATTCAGGATCTGGGATAAGGTGATTCCTGAAAGGATCTCAGCATTGGTGCATACCAGTGTACCTGCCATGGTGGCCGGTATGGTCGCTCCGCAAAGTCCCATGGAAAGAATGTCGATGGGAAGTCCATACTTGGCACTGAGCCTGATGATGGATGTCTCATTTTCATTTACTTCCAGAGGGCTGTTGGGGCAAGCACCCATGGTGATGATGGGTCTTTCTCTCAGCTTATCGTATCCTCCCTGGATAAGAGCAGCCATATCGATGAATCTCTGGGTGTTCTTGATACCTTCCAGGTCGTGAGCGAAGTTCTTTGTAAGGTTGTTAAGAACTACCTCAGCCTCGTGAAGGGATCTAACCTTCTGGTTTACGTCTCCTGCGGTTACCGCGATGGAGAAGCAGTTGATCTCAGGGATAGCATCGATGAATCTAGCTACATTACCCAGGTCTTCCTTGGTGGATTCTCTCAGTTCTCCTGTGTAAGGATCGAAGATGAAAACACCGGTACCGAAGTTCTTGTAGCAGACCTTCTTGCCGCCCAGAACGGTGTCGTTCTTGGGATCTCTACCGCAAAGAGTGATCTCTGCAGGTGTGGATTCGATGGCATCATTTACAAGTCCCTTGGGGAATCTTACTCTGTCTATTTCGTAATCGACTTCACAGCCGGCTCCTTCTAAGATTTCAAGAGCCTCCTTGCCGTGCATCTGTACGCCGTAGTCATGCATAAGATCCAGGGTCGCTTCATGGATGGCATCGAGATCCTCATTGGTGAGTACATGATAGCCGAGCATGTCGGTATCATAGGTGAATTTTTTACTCATGATTCTCTCTCCTAAAAATCATTTTTGATCTAATTTTCAGCCTTCCAATATTAGTGGTTTGCGATCCAGTCCATAATGAAGTTAACGGTGTCAGATGCATCTTCGCAGTACTGGTCTGCGCCGATCTTGTCTGCCCAACGCCCTGTTACAGGAGCTCCGCCTACCATGGTCTTAACCTTGTCACGGATACCGGCTTCTTTAAGTGCTTCCTCGATATCCTTCTGAACGGTCATGGTCGTGGTAAGAAGTGCGGATGATCCTACGAACTCTGCATTGTGCTCGATAGCAGCATCTACGAAGTTCTGAGCGGGTACTTCTCTTCCAAGGTCAACAACTTTAACGCCGTTGGTCTTAACGAGAGATGCTACGATGCCCTTGCCGATATCATGTACGTCACCTTCTACGGTTCCGATTACAAGGGTGCCCTTCTGCTGAACCTGAGACATATCCATCTTGCCTTCAATCTCAGCGGAAACGGTCTTCATAACTTCTGTAGCGAAAATAAGTTCAGGAAGGAAGATCTCGCCCATACCGAACTGATCTCCAAGTTCCTTCATGCCGGCGCTGTAACCTTCGGTAAGTAATTCTACCAGGTCAAGGCCTTCTGCTTCTGCTTCTTCGAGTGCTTCCATTGCCATATCTTCATCAGCTTCGATGATAGAATCTTTGGCCTTCTCGTAAATTGCTTCTTTTGCCATGTTATTCCTCCAAACTATAACTATAATTTATTTGCTTCTTTTCATCCTATAGTATGGTTACCCATACTACGCTATTATTATACTATAAATCGTAGGATAAATGTGAAACAGAAAATGCGATTTTTTTGCAATAGTATTTCATCTTATTGCGATTTTAAGCGATAGAACAGCAAAATAATCTAAAATCACCTGGCTTCCATAAAAAAACCAGGTGATTTGCATTTTCAAAGCAATTTATCATTTAGGGTAGCCCGTTCCCATCTTGTGAAGCTTGTTGTACTGCTTCTTGTAATAATAATCCGTGCCATACATGTCTCCGTCTGTCTTAAGCACATAGGTTCCCATGTATTCCGGGGAATTCACCGCAGTAGCATTGTATGCGATCCTGACAGGCGTTTTGGTGCATTTCTTATAGCTCTCTCCCGGAGGGAATCCGAGATACCAAAGCGTATTGTTCTTCTTAATGAATAATATAGCGGATCCATCTGACTCTGCGGCAATTACTTTGTCGGACACCTTTGTGATATTGTCATAATAATTATAGGCGGTCTTTCCTACCTCATGGCCCCAGGTCCAGAGTATGCCATCCTTGGTAAGGGCTATGGTATTGGTGTTCCAAGAGTTTCCGTCGACAATTCGAACGTTTGTCATGATCTTAATAGGCTTAATAAATGTATCCATGCCTGTCCATATATCTGTCGGAAGAGCATCGCCGCAGCCCCAGACGTACAAATCTCCGTTCTCTTTAACGGCATAGCAGGCCGTTCCATAGGTTTGTCCGGCGCGGTTAGACCAGCAGAACTGTTTGACATTCTTCATGACAAGTCTCGGGTCGCTTACCTTCTTGGTCTTGCCGTTTCCGGTCTCTCCCTGAGAATTGCTGCCCCAGGCGTATAGCGAACCGTCCTTTTTGATAGCCCATAAACACCTGGTGGTATTGTAATCGCTATCATATCCATAGCATACATAGCCGTGATTGACTCCGCCGAGAAGTTTGATCCAGCTGCTCTTCTTAACTTTGGTGCCCTTGGAATTAGTAAGGACTGTACCCTTCATAAATCTTCCGTCTTTCTTGACAAGATACACAAAGTATTTGCAGGAGGTACCACTGGTATATGACACCCTTACGGGTTCATCAGCGAATTCCTTGACGTCAGAGAGCAGTTTCTTAGAGCCCCATGAGCCTGTAGACTTCTTCCACATATAGTAAAGATTACCGCTGGTCTTGAGAACCAGAACGCCAGGCTCGGAACCTTCATTTTCAAGAGATACCATATCCTTCACATAGCTGGTGATCTTCTTGTTTCTGGTAACGTCCCAAAGGGATTTGCTTTTCTTGATGGCCAATACCCTCTGATCCATTCCATCTGATGTTTTCAGATAAGATACATCTACCTTGAACTTGGACTGGAACTTGCTTACGGCAAGATTAGGCCCAGGTGTATACTTATCCGGATTATAGGTTTCGGCATAGGCCGTATCTGCCTTAAGTACCGGCATAAAAACCACAGCCATGACCATGATCAGAGCTGCGGCTATAAATTTTCTAAACAAGCTTTTCATATTACACCTTTCCAAAATTATAATACAAAAATATAACTGACCCTTTTTATCTTTTATAAACGAACTTTACGAATCGTTTATTTCATTCGAATGCTATCTTCTGACCTGTTTTCCCAGTACTTCGCATTTCATGCCCAGGAACTCAAACCATTTTTTGATCTTCTCGATTTTTTCTTCCTCGGGAGGTTCAAAGGTCTCGGGAACCTTTCCAACGTTCCTTGTCTTCGTAACGCCCAAAGTGTGATAAGGAAGCAAAAATACTTCGTTGAGATCGTGAGCTTTGTAGAATTCACCCGTAGCTTGGATGATCTCGTCCGTATCGTTCACGTCCTTGATGAGAGGCATTCTCATCATAATCTTAGGAAGGATCTCAGGATCCGCTGCCAGCCTCTCCAGATTCTCAAGGATCAGCTTGTTGGAATGACCCACGTAGGCCTGATGGACTTCATCGTCGATGGCCTTCATGTCGAAAAGAATGTTAGTCACCTGAGGACGTTTAGCCATGGCATAAAGCCTGTCGCCATCTCCGTAGCCTGAAGTATCCAGACAGACGCCGATGCCTTCCTTTTCAGCCAGGTCAATCAGCGCATCGCAAAAGTCCGGCTGAGCCAGCATCTCGCCCCCGGATAATGTCATTCCGCCACCGGTATGATCGTAGAAGCCCTTATCCTGCTTCACGTATTTCATTACTTCTTCAGGAGTCATCTCCTCAGCCACAGGGTCCAAAGAATTGGCATAGCAGACCTGAGTGCACTTCATGCAAAGATCACACTTCTCACGATCTATATCTATCTTGCCCTTTTCGTCCACAAAAATAGCATTCTGAGGACACTCCTTGATGCAGTAACCACATTTGATGCAGCTATTCGGCAGTCTGATGATCTCCTGCCTGAAATCTATCATCTCAGGATTGTGGCACCACCTGCAGTTCAGGGGACAACCCTTAAGGAACACCGTAGTCCTTATACCAGGTCCATCTTCAGTACTGAACTTCTGAAGAGAACCCACCAAAGCCGTTAACTTCTTTTCACTCATATACAAACACTCCTAATCTAACTTCACAAATATCTAAATCACCGGCAGCCTGCATATATTTACTTTTCGCAAGCTGCCGGTTGGTTTAAAAATGATTTATGCAGTCTCTTCCTCTAAATGAGCTGTTCTGTAGATGATGGCTTCCTGTGCGCTCACATCGAGCTCTGTGAAGTAAGCCATGTATCCTGCTACACGAACCATAAGGCCCTTGTAGTTCTCAGGATTCTTCTGAGCATCTCTTAAGGTCTTAGTATCAACAACGTTGATCTGGATGTGCTCTCCGCCATGATCGAAGAAGGTCTTGATGACACCTTCGATGATGTTGAGACCCTTCTCACCTTCAACGCCCTTAGGGTCGAATCTCAGGTTAAACAGTGCTCCGTCGTGGAAAGCATCCTGGCCCATGGAAGCTACGGAAAGAACTGTAGCTGTAGGACCGTTCACGTCTCTTCCCATCATAGGTGAAGCGTTGTCGCAAAGAGGCTCGCCTGCAAGTCTTCCATCGGGAAGAGCTCCGGTAACCTGTCCGTGAGATACGTTTACTGTCTGGGAATGTACGTTGAAGGAATACCAGCCGCCTCTTGCATCGTGCCATGTCTGAACGTTGTCAGCGATGAAGTGCATCATTTCCTTATAGATGGCGTCAACGTGCTCGTTGTCGTTACCGAACTTAGGAGGCTTGTTTAAGAGAAGCTGTCTCAGTCTCTCATAGCCTTCGAAGTTGGCGTCACAAGCCTTGATGAGTTCATCCATGGTGCAATCCTTATCTTCGAATACGCACTTTTCAACTGCAGCGATGGAGTCTGCCAAGTTGGCAGCGCCGGTGATGTAGAGACCTGCGGTTGAATATTTTGCGCCACCATGCTGAACGGATTTGCCGGATTCTACGCAGCCCTTGGTTACCATGGATGCGAAGATGACGGGATATCTGTTCATGTGGATGGACTGCATGAGGTTGTAGCCGATCCTGATGAGGTCATAGTGGTGGATGATCTGCTTCTTGAGAGCATCCTTGAATTCTTCAATGTTCTTGAATTCTCTGGGGTCTCCGGTCTGAAGTCCCATGAGCTTGCCGGTTGAAGGATCTACGCCGTTATGGAGTACGAATTCCAGCATCTTACCCATGTTGACGTAACCTGCGTCGGGAGAACCGTCTGTGGATCCGCCGCCGGGGCCGGGCTGGATGCATCCTACGATGGTCCAGTCACGAGCTTCCTCGATGGAGCAACCCTTGCCGAGAGCCATCTTCATAGCAGCGTTGTCGTTGAAGAAACCAGGGTTAGCCTGTCCGTCCTGGATCATCTCGCAGCCCTTCTTGATCAGGTCTTCAGGAGTTCCCTCCCAGACTCTGACTGCCATTACGGGCTGAGTGGTCTTAAGACGGTTTGCTACCTCGAGGCACATATAGGACAGATCGTTGGTGGCATCTCCGCCTTCAGGCTTCTGTCCGCCTACGATGAGGATCTCCCACATGGGATATCCCGCAAAGGAGGTTGCATACCAGTTGTCTCTTACTTCATATACTTCGCAGGACTTGAGATACAGACATGCGAGAAGTTCGAAAGCTTCCTCTTCAGTCAGTGTCTTGTCGTCGATAACGTCCTTCTTGTAGTAAGGCCACATGTACTGGTCGAATCTTCCATAGCCGTTTGCTGTGGTGCATACTTCGATGTGGAAGAATACGTGTACGAACCAGATCATCTGAAGTGCCTGCCAGAAGGTCTGAGGAGGATTTTCGGGAACTACTCTGCAGTTAGCTGCGATCTGAAGGAGTTCTGCTTTTCTCTTTTCGTCTGTACATTCAGCTGCCTGACGCTCTGCCTCTTCAGCCATTCTGTGTGCGTAGGTGATAAGTCCGCCGCACTGAATGATGCAAGCCTTCCAGTAGTCGATCTTAGCCTGGTCTTCCATGGACTGAGGAACGAGATTGTCGATATTTCTCTGACACTCGTCCATATATCCCTTGATACCTACGGTGAGGATCTTCTCATGGTCGCAGGTGGTCTCTCCGGATACGCCGTTGGTAAGTCCGACAGTGATGATATCGTCCTTCATGCACTCTCTGATGTGAGGAGGGAATGCTGTGGCTGCGATGTCTTCCATAGCTTTGCCGTCCCAGTATTTCAGAGTTTCAAGGATCTTCTCTCTGTCTTCAGGAGTGATATCGTATGGGTCTTTACTTCTGGTAGTGAATTCATCGATATCGGAAATATACCAGGAGCTGGACTGGAATTCAGGATAGAGGTTGGCTCCTCTGTATCTGTCGGTAGCTGTACCTACAACCAGTTCGTCCTCCATGATCAGAGTTGTCATGTGTTCCATGACATAGTTGCAAACCTTTGCTCTGAAGATGGGAACTGCATCTCCTGCAAACTGCTTGTATGCTTCCGTTGCCAGAACGATACGCTCTGCTGTAATAGCAGGTCTGGTATTCCAGAGCTTTTCTCTCATTCTGGTAAGTCTTTCGTTCAAATAGATGTCTTTCATTTATTTCCTCCGTGATAATTAATGGGGGGGGGTTAGCCGAGCATCATGCCGCCGTCAATAAGAAGGTTGGTGGAGTTTACATAGCTTGCGTCATCTGTGCAGAGCCAGTATACGCCGTTAGCGATCTCAACGGGCTTGGCAGTTCTTCCCATGGGCCCAAGGGTGATGGAAGCGTTTCCGCCGGTGATCTCGTTGTAATCGTCCAGGGACTGCTTCAGCATATTGGTGTCTACCCAACCGGGTGATACGGAGTTAGCTCTGATGCCAAACTCTGCGTACTCATTGGCTACGTTCTTTGTCATACCGATTACTGCCCACTTTGATGAGCCATAACCGATCTCCCAGGTGTAACCTGTCATACCGGATACTGAGCCGAAGTTTACGATAGCGCCCTTCTTTTGCTCTACCATCTGAGGCAGAGTGTACTTCATCATTAGGAAGGTACCGAATGTGTTGATCTCATATATCCTCTTGAAGTTTTCAAAAGTATAGTCGATAGTGGGTGCATAGGTTCCGCAGATACCTGCTGTGTTGACGAGAGCATCAATCCTGCCGCAGTCTTCTACGATCTTAGCGATAGTGCTTTTGACCTGCTCTTCGGAAGAGATATCAAGAGTATATCCTGCTACCTTTGATCTATCGAATCCCATATCATTTATAGCCTTTTCGATGGGTGCGTCAGCTATATCGAGCATACATGCAAAATATCCATTATCAAGGAATTTCTTAACTACTTCTTTACCGATTCCGCCGCCTGCTCCTGTAACAACTACTACTCTTTCAGTCTTCATGTGTTTACCTCCGTAATTGTATTATTAGAATAAAATATTGGACTTTTCTCAGGGACATATTTATACCATACATCCAATATTATTGTAAATTAGAGGTGTTTTTTGCGCAACAATTAATTTGCTCTAAAAATCGATTTTTTTGCTTAGAAAATGAACTAAAAGTCTTTAAATTTATACCACAATTAGTTTATAATAAACATATAGCAAAATAATTCACTTTTAACAATCAGGTAAACAAAATGCTTTTCGAAAAAATTACTTATCAGGACGACTTCCCGTTGAAGATCACCATAGCGAATATCAAGGAATATCCTATCCACTACCACCAGGATACGGAGTTCGTTTTGGTGCTCAAGGGCGAGATCGCATTAAAAAATGGTTACTGTACATATACTCTCAAAGCGGGTGACATCTTCACCAATTCCGGCCACGAAGTTCACAGCCTCACATCCACAGGCGAGGACAACGTAGTTGCCGTGATCCAGATAAGCACCCACTATTTCTCCCAGTACTTTCCTAACCTGACCAAGGCCTGCTACAGGACCTATACCAACAAGGGTCAGGACAAGAAGCACGATACCTTAAGGGAGAAGCTGCTGGAGATCCTTCTTCAGTATTCCATCAAAGGCTTTAACTACAAATCAGAGTGCACCTACATGATGGTGGATGTCATCAAGTACATCGATAAATATTTCAATCTCTTTGCCTTTGAGGGAGACGTGGTGGTAAACTTCGAATCCGGCAACCAGATAACCATCGATCGTATCAGCCGCATCATCGGCTATATTTACGAGTTCCACTCGGATCAGATAACCTTGAACGATCTGGCGGACATGGAGCACCTCTCCACCTTCTACCTGAGTCACATCATCAAGAACTACACCGGAATGAACTTCAGGGAGTTCCTGTGCTTCGCCAGAGTCGAATGGTCGGAGATCGATCTTTTGGAGACCAACAAAAAGATCTCCAGGATCGCCCGCGACGTGGGATTCTCAACCACCTCATATTACGAAAAATATTTCAAAAAATGGTTCGGCACCGATCCTCAGACCTATCGTGAGGAACACCTTCCTCTGGTCATGAGCGATATCAGACAGGGAGTTATGTTCGATCTCAACTCCAACGAGACCATCGCCATCATAAGGAAATCCCTGTCCTCTTTGAGTTCCCAGAATCCCAGCAAGACTCACGTGAACGCTCTCAAGCTGGAGCTCAACGTTAATACCCTGGCGCCTGTGATCTCCACCCTGGACCATTACCTTGACGTGATGATCACCCTGGACGATTTCAGGGCTTTAGGCTATTCCATCTTTGGTCTCATAGCTGATCTGAATCCCAGGAGAGTAACCATACTGACCAAGCCTGAGGACACTCTTTCGGACATAAACAGAGTAAAGATCTTAATGACTTCTGCAGGTTTCGAAGTTGGCTTGAACGACAATATCAATACCAACCCTACCCAGTCCTACGGCTTTGATTCCATAGCTTATCCCATCTTCCTCTTCAACAGGGTCCTCAAATCCAAAGAACAGTGGATAAAGTTAAGGCTCAGAGATCCGGCTGTAACTTCGGATATCATCAAGGGTTACCCTGCGGTACTGACTTCAGAAGGCATCAAAAAACCCGTCTATTACGCCTATGAAGCCTTAAGCGCCATCTCCGGAGAGATAATCTACTGGGGTAAGCAGTACTGCGTCATCAGATCCTATCACATGAACAGTCCCTTCTTTGTTATCATCTGCTGCAACTTCAACGAACAGATATACAATCTCTGTATCGGAGAATCCACCATGCAGAACGTCAAGGATGTAATAAACGACTTTAAGGATGAGATCGACATCTCAATGAATATGTCCATAGATCAGGGAATGTATAATATCATGAAGTACTCTCTGACAAAGGGCAAAGGAATATTCTCATATATGTCCACCATGGACTTCCCGGAAAGCGTACACGAGCTTCAGGAACTGCCAAGCATAGTTTCCACACAGCCCGATCTTGACATGTACGTGGAAGACGTGAGAGCCACTTTCAATATCAATTTTGCTATCAAGGGAGCCGGCATTCAGCTGGCAGTGATCTCACCTAAGGAGTAGACCGTGAAAGACGACCATAGACATGAACTTCTGGCATTCTTCGGGCTTATACTGGCCGCGCTTTTCTGGGGCATCAGCTATCCCCTGACCAAGTACGTGGAAGACTGCCCTACCTTTTACATCATATCCATAAGATTTGCCCTGGCCACTGTGGTCCTGGCCATATTCAACTTCCGCCACTTCAGGAATTTCAACTTCGACACTTTGAAGCTTGCTTTCATCCTGAGCATCATAGTGACGGGCATGTATATCTTCAACATCATAGGAGTCAAGTATACCACTTCCGTCAGAGCATCTTTCTTTACGACTCTGAGCTTCCTGGTATGCCCGGTGATCAACAGGCTGCTCTACAAAGAGAAGATCTCTTCCATCATCGGAAAGAGCGCTTTGATCTGCCTTGTTGGAACGTGCATGCTCTGCTACAAGCCGGATATGGGAGGACTGGTTATAAACCCGGGTGATATTCTTTGCGCCCTGGCTTCCATCGCAGGAGCCATCAACATCATCTATATGGAAAAGATGACCCATCGGGCCGATGTAGACAACAACGTGTTCATAGTTTGTCTTATGGCTTTCATTTCCATCTGGGGAACGGCCATCGCTCTTGTAAGAGGCGAATTCGCCTATAACGCTCTGGTCACTTCACAGCAGATGACGGCCATCGTCATCATGGGAATCTTCTCCAGCGCCGGAGCTTTTCTTCTTCAGATCCACTGTGAGAAGCTGGTATCCTCCAACAGGGTTGGGATCATCTTCTCTCTGGAACCGGCCTCCGGCTGCATCTTATCCGTGCTTCTAATACATGAGGCCATGTCTCTGATCGGCTGGCTTGGCGCCCTGGTCATCATGATCTCGATCATCTATATGGAACTGGCAAACAATAAAGAACAAGCTAAATTATCAGACAGGAAGGTAAATTGATATGTCAGGAAATTACAATGTAACAAGATATGAGGCGGATATTCCCATGGATGAGCTTATCAGGGATTATTTCGACTATGAGAAGACTCACAAATTATGTCAGGCCTGCTCCGGCTACGCCGGAACCTGGGGCTGCCCTCCCTTCGACTTCGATCCGAAGGATTATCTAATGCAGTTTTCAAAATTCCACATGGTGGTGGATAAGATCGATAACTCCAACGCCACATCAGTGGACGAAGCTCAGGAATGGCTTTTCAAGGAAAAAACCCGCTACGACAAGGACATGCTTGATATGGAGGCTGCCAATCCCGGAAGCCAGGCCATGGCAGCTCAGGAATGTCAGTACTGCAAGACCTGCGCTCGCCTTTCAGGACATCCTTGTATCCATCCGGATCTGATGCGCTACAGTCTGGAGTCCATAGGTTCCTTCCCGGTGAATCTGGTTCACGATAAACTGGGCTTCGATATCCTTTGGTCCGACGGCACATCCATACCGGAGTATTATTTGCTTGTAGCTGGAGTGCTAATGAAATAAAAATTGCAAATGTAAAGGGGCTGTCTCACAATGAGACAGCCCCTTTAATATGGTGATACGGCCTAATCTTGTGATTCTTGAGGTTTAGGCCGTCATGCAAAAAACTCGCACGGCCTAAATCCTTGTTTCCATAATCCTAGGCCGTCATTTGTTTTTTGCAGACTAAGGATCTCACTGTAATTTCAGGCCGCGTTTTGCTTTTCCCATTCAAAAAACTCC
>JAFPXY010000009.1 GCA_017394515.1 Bacillota bacterium
GGTCTTGCCTGCGTCTGCTTCGGTATATGTGATATCTCCGAAAGTTGCCTTACCGGGTTCGCTCAGTGAAACTGTCTTGGTCTCAGGAAGTGTTCCGCCTTCTCCTGCAAGGGTGAAGGTAATGGTCTTACCTGCAGGCCAAGCTGCTCCCTCGATAGCCTTGGTTGCTTCAAGGGTTGCTTTACCGGTTGCAGTATAAGTATTGGTGATGGTTGCGTTCTCAGGTGAATATTTTACATCTGTCACGAGGTTTCCAGCGCCATCGTCTTTTACCTCTACAGTAACTGTAACATCGCCGGATCCTGCCCAACCTGTTCCAAATCCATCCTCGCTGACAGTGTAGGTATAGGTCTTACCTGCATCAGCTAAACCATAGGAAATAGGTCCAAAGGATGCACTACCAGCAGCACTGAGCGTAGCTGTTGTTGTTTCCGGCATAGGTGCATTATTTGCTCCTGCGAGAGTAAGTTTGATGGTCTTACCTGTAGGCCATGCTGCACCTGTTATAGCTTTAGTTACATTGATGGTAGCATTTCCGCTTGCATCGTAAGTGTTGGTGATAGTGTCGTTTTCAGGATTATATGTAATCTCTGTCTTCAGAGTACCATCTCCGTTATCGGTAACTTTTACAGTTGCAGTTATACTGCCAGAAGGGGTCCAACCTGCGCCGAAGCCATCCTCACTAATAGTATAGGTGTAGGTCTTGCCTGCATCTTCCAAACCATATGTGATAGCTCCGAAGGTGGCTGTTCCAGGCGCAGTAAGCTCTTCTGTGGTGTCTGTAGGAAGAGTTCCTCCTTGGCCAGCAAGCGTGAATGTCAGCGTCTTGCCTGTAGGCCAAGTTGCTCCGGAGAGTTCCTTGATAACTTTAAGTATTGCTGTACCAGTAGCATCATAGGTGTTTGTGAAGGCTGCAGTTGCCGTTTCGTCAAGAACTATAGTACCTGTAGCTTCCTGAGTAGTTGTTTCGCCAACAGTTGTTGTATATCCTGCTGCTTCAGTTTCTGTTACGGTGTATTTTGTTCCTGTAGGAACGCCTTCTACGATAATGTACTGGCCATCCTTAAGTTTGAACGTTTGTCCAGATTTGATTTTTCCGTCAGAGACTTCTTCATCAGATGAATCATAGATAACATATTTGAATTCATCTGTAAGTTCAGCTTCTGGCGAGCCGCCTTTAAGTTCTAATGTGAATTCGAACTCCTTATCGGTATCTCCGTTAACAACTGACTTGGTTACCTTCAGGTCTCCGTTATTCTTTACGTTGGTGACCTCTACAGAACCAGAGGAGTTACCTTCCATTATATAGTACGTCTTGCCATCGATAGTGACTTTCTGGTCAGCTGTAAAGTCTACTAAAGTAGGATCGTCACCATATCTTACCTTGTAGGTTATTCCATCGAGATCGTATCCTACGGTTTCTGTTTCAGATACGTAATACCGTGTGCCAGCATCTACGTTAACAAATCTGATCTCGTCGCCAGGATAGATAGTTACTTCTGCCTCACCTGTGCCATAGATATGATCTGTACGGCTGTATTTAACCGTTCCGTCTTCGTTATAAACGATGTGGGATTCATATTCCGGATTCTTTTCTCCGTAGTAGATACGGTAGTCGTATGAGTAATCTTCGCCTTCAGAATCGAGCATATGCATTGTGATGGTGAAAGGCTCGTCGCAGTCTACTTCGGTTCCGTTCGAATCCACTACTTTCTTGCGGATGCTTACACCACCTTTGATGGTATTGGTTGCGGAAACTTTAGATATTTCTGTACCTTCAGTTACACCGGTAATATTGCCGGATGCATCTTTCTCGAATGTCAGGTTGTGCAATACTCCATCAACCAGCATAGGATGATATGTATATGCGGTTAACTCATAGTGGCTATTGATGTCCTGCTCCTGGAAATGGTAATCATGACCTGTTTCCAGTATGCAGTAAGTTTCGCCATCATATTCAACTGTAGGGTATTTTGTTGCATCATAAGCAGGGCTTTTATCACTGACCATGATACCTGTAGCAATGCTGAGGAAGTCAGTCTTGATCCAGTTTTCTGCTTCAGTGAGAGTGATTCCGTTTTCGTAGCCGGGAATTATATATTTCGTATCATCCTTATAGAAGTCAAGAACTACTTCGCCTTCTACTTCTTCACGCTGATCCGGGTCGAGTGAGTCATCCCACTTCTTCTCCAGTGACAACTTCTCAATATACAGAGGCATCGGTTCAGGAGGTGTCAACGTGATTGGATCCTGAGGAATCTTGGTGATTGTTCCATCATTATTCTCGAGTATGCTGTATTCGAGCTTTGCCTGAGTATTCGTCTTGAGTGCAAATGGGCCGTTTGGGCCGCCAGTGATCTGTGCTTTCTGAGCGTCTGTCAAACTATCATAGGTGATCTTGTTATTGTTAAGATCAGCAATGAGGTCCATAGCATCCTGATCAGGCCATACGAGGAAACTGCAGGTTACGGTTACTCCATCTGCAATAGTCAGATCATTGCCGTTTTTATCTTTGGAAAGATCCCATATTACCTCTTTGTTGTTGTTTACCGTAGCAGCAGGTGCATCAGCCCAAGGAGTTTCTTCTCCATTAACAGTAATAGTATACTGGAAGTTATCTGGCCTTCCGTTTACACCTGTTGAGTGGGTCATGTCTGTGACGCCATCGGTAAACTTAACATCTGCCAGTGAAAGTGAGTTTGTGATACTTCTTAGAATCTCTGCAAAAGCAGCTTCAAGTGCACTTGCGTTTGCAGCTGCATAATATGTAGCGTCGCCATGACCATCAGCAGTTGCTCCATTTGCATATTCAGTAAGGTCTTCCATTCTGTCAACGTTGCCAAAAACGCCGATATTGTAAAGTTCATATCCTGCATTAGTGAGCTCACGTGCTCTTGGAGCAGCCTGACTATAGCAAGTAGCTATATTTTCATCTGTTTCGTATCCATTACCAGCCTGATTGCCCGCATTGTTCACGTATCTTGTCGGGTTTCCGTCTGTCAGGAAGATTATGAACATCTGCTCATCCGGCTGTGCGCTATGCTTCGCATCGGCAAGAGTCTTAGCATCGATGAGAGCGTCTTCCCAGTTAGTACCGGTATTATTCTGATAGGTATATCCTCTGATTACGGTCTCAGCGGTTGATGCGCTTGTTGTCCACTGAGAGTTGTTTCCAGGACTAGCCATATCATTGAATGAAACGAACGCCATTTCAACGGTATCAGGATTGGCAGCTGTGTTATAGCTAAGCAGATCTTCTGCAAGGTCAGTAGCAGCAGCAATAGCAACCTGATCACGCCTCATATTGTTTGATTGATTGTACCTAGGGCCGGTATACTCTGTGTAGGTGTAATTTCCCTGAGTCCCTGACCTGGTATAAACCGTGCTGTGATTATCGTTATTACCTACAGCGGTATAGCCAGAGCCATAAGTATTACGATAATACAGTTGTGGATATTCATCACCAACATGGCCGTAACGTCCGTATTGTGCAACAGTGTATCCGGATTGACCGGTTGACTCCTGCATACTTCCGGAACGGTCCATGATGAATACCACGTTGACCTTAGGGTTCTCGGTTTCAGTTTTCGCTGAACCGGTAACACTAAGTTTCAAAGTGTACGTACCGTCTTCATTGTCGATCAGTTGTTTGCTCGTTTCTGGTACCGGATAATCACCATCCGCAGCGAACGTCAAACCAGACGGTAAGTTCGGAATAAGCGTCATGACCATCATCAGAGAGACGATCAAGCATAACGCTATTCTGCCAATTCGTTTAGATTTGTTCATCCCCAATTCCTCCTAATGGAATAATTAATATATATGAAATAACGGTGTCCGATGTGCGTCTTATCGGACACACACGAAATAAAGATAATTGCATGAGGGCACATTAAACCCCCAAATTATAATTTTATACATACTAATTTTACGATAAAATGTCTAATGAGTCAATAAAAAATATCTTTTTTGATGTTATTTGTTTGCTAATTTTTTATTTTATATAAATAACATTTATACCTGTTTACAATATCTTTTTCTGCTCTTTTACATAATTGAACTTTTGGTACAATTATTAGTTGGACAGGTGTCTAAAGCACGAGAAAATAAAATTTTGAATTGAGTTTTGTCCTCCGCTCTACTACATTCTTTAATATTTCTTAAGAAAATATTCCTTTTATTATTTGGTCTTTTATTGTATACTATTAACATCAAAAGGGGGACAAGGAAATGAGATCAAGGGAATCCATAATTAAAAACACTGCCACAGGGATGCTTGTATTTTTGCTTGCCCTGTGTCTTTTATTTATGCTCCATGCTTGGAGTCACGGGCACTTCCAATCCATGGATAGCTTGAAGGAATACATCATCTCTTTTGGGGCCTGGGGACCTATCATTTTGGTTCTGATACAGGCGCTGCAGGTGGTGCTTCCAGTGCTGCCAGGCTGGCTGGGTTGCATCGTGGGGGCTGCGCTCTTCGGGGCGGCTGAAGGTTTCTGGATCAACTACATCGGAATCAGCGCCGGATCCATCATCGCTTACTTCCTCGCTCGGAAGTTTGGCGTAAGCCTGGTCCAAAAGATGGTCTCTATGGAGAGATATTCCAAGTGGGTGGCATGGGTGAACACCAAAAAGAGCTACACCCTCGTACTCTTCCTGGCTATTCTGCTGCCTCTGGCGCCAGATGACTTCCTTTGCTACTTTTCGGGACTGACCTCCATGTCATCCTCCAAGTTCATCGCGATCATCATCGCTGCCAAGCCTTGGTGCATATTGTTCTACAGCTTATTTTTTGCATATTTGATTTAAAAGGGGTAAATGTTATGTTAGGGTTTTACAATTACACGGTTATTCTTACCTATATAGGTATGTTGGTGGGTTTTTCGGGTATCACATTCGCGCTGAACGGTGATCCGAAGACGGCTATTATCTGCCTGATGGTTTCCGGTGTCTGCGACATGTTCGACGGCAAGATCGCGTCCACCATGGATCGCACTCCGGAGGAAAAGCATTTCGGAATCCAGATCGACTCTCTGAGCGACCTGATATGTTTCGGAGTGCTGCCCGCGGTCATCATCTGCACCATCACAGGGCACAGCACTTTGAGTTACTACGCTTCCGGTCTCTACGTGCTGGCGGCTCTCATTCGCCTGGCTTGGTTCAATGTGGATGAGATGGATCGCCAGAGCGTGAGCGAAGGCTCCAGGGAGACCTATCTGGGGCTTCCCGTTACCACAGCGGCTTTGATTCTGCCCATCTATCTGGAGATTGCTTACACAGCTAGTCTGGACGGCATCAAGTATTCACCTTATCTGCTGCTCCTCATGGCAGTGGCCTTCCTCTGTCCTTTCAAACTGAAGAAGCCTGCTATCCTGGGGAAGATCAGCATGATCATCGTCGGCGGCGTGGCCGTTGCGGTATTTTTCCTGTCGGGCTTTGATATTTAAATTGTGGGTGCTGATATGAGAGAAAAATCTTCTTCGGAAAGTTCTTCCGTGCGCTTCCTCTACGGCACCGCCTTGGGACGTACTCTATTACATATAATAATGAAGGGACATTTGGACAAGCCGGTGGTAAGTTTCCTCAGGTCTGGGTTGTCGCGGGGTTATGCGCGAGGTTATGCTCGCAAGCTGGGGCTTGATCTGTCTCGCGACGAGTTGGACGGCTTCGGCTCCTATCGTGACTTTTTCCTGCGCGAGCGGGATGGCCTGGAGTTTGACATGGAGCCAACGCACCTGATCAGTCCCTGCGATGGTTGGCTCAGTGCCTTCAAAGTTAACTCGGATTCGCAGTTCGATATCAAGGGCTCAGTCTATGGACTGGCGGATCTCTTTGATGATCCGTTTCTGGCGTCTCGCTATAGCGGCGGCGACTGCCTGATATTCAGACTTTGTCCTTCGGACTATCACCACTATTTTTATATAGACGACTGCATCCAGGGCGAAAACCATTTCATTCCCGGAGAGCTTCACAGCGTTCAGCCCATTGCCTGCCGCACCAAAAAGGTGTATACTCTTAATCGCAGGAACTGGTCTTTACTAGACACAGCCAACTTTGGTCTCGTGGTCCAAGTGGAGGTGGGAGCTCTGGTGGTAGGTGGCATCGTGAACGGTGTGCGTCCCGGTTCGACTGTGAAGCGCAGCGACGAAAAAGGCTACTTCGACCTGGCGGGCTCTACCATCGTATTGTTTTTTGAAAAGGACCGCATCCGGCTTCTGCCCGAGATCAAAAAATATCTTGCAGGCTCTTCTGAGGATTACCCGGAGTTCCGGGTGACCGCAGGCCAGCAGATAGGAGAAAAATGCTAACCGAAAAATTTTATAAAAGATATAAATACATGATCGTGCTTCTGGCGCTGAGCTTCCTTTGGAACGCTCTGTCCTACTGGGGCGGCAGACTCATCAACCAAGGCTTGACGCATCATGACCTTAGCCTTCCGGTGGATCTGGTGATCCCTCTGGTGCCGGTGACGGTCATTCTCTACTTCGGCGCCTTTTTATTCTGGTTTATCAACTATTCCCTGATTGCCGGAGGCGATGACGAAGAGAGAGGCCGCTTCTTCATGGCGGACTTCATTTCCAGAGTGGTCTGCCTGGCCTTCTTCATTATTTTGCCCACCACCCTGGTCAGACCGGAGCCCGGCACAGACACAGCCTGGAGCACCTTCCTCACCTTCGTGTATCAGATGGACAGCGCGGACAACCTTTTCCCCTCCATCCACTGCTTGGCCAGCTGGCTCGCATGGGTCGGAGTAAGAAACCGCAAAGACATCCCTGCCTGGTATCGCAACCTGAGCCTGGTGCTGGCCATACTGATCTGCATCTCCACGGTGACCACCAAGCAGCACGTTGTCGTGGACATCTTCGCCGGGGTTATCCTGGCGGAGCTCTGCTACTGGCTCGTCGGCTTCTTCAAGTTGGGCGACCGGTACCTGAAGTTCGCAGATCGCGTGGCGGGGCTGTTCGGCGTGCGCCGGGAGTAATGGCGCGACGCGGGAGTGATGGAGCGGCGCGGGACGGCGCGAGAAATTGAGTTTTTTGCAAAATTGGGCTGAAAGTAATGTTTCGACGTGATATAATGATATTGTCTAAAATAATAAAGCAGCGCATCGCGTGTCTATTGGGGCACGCGATTTTTTGCGCTCTAAATCAAAGTAGGTTATGCAATGTAAGGATTTGAGAACGTAAAAAGTTACTCATACATTTAGCTCGTTTTTATTATGTAAATGTATCAATGAGACTTATACATTAGGGGCCGTTTTTTGCGGAAATGTATGAGTCGGGCTGCTGATAGAGCGCCATTGATACATACAGCCTGAAAATCCATCGGAATGTATCAATTTGACTTATACATTTGGGAGGTTTTTTTGCGAAGAATGTATGAGTACGAATTTAAGCCTATTTTGTTATACCATGAAGGAGGTGCGAATTTGCTGAGACACATGCTAGAAGAGGAATTGAAATACGAGGAGAAGGAGCTTGCTGAGTTTCAGAAGAAGTTGAAGAAGTACAAAGTCTTTAATCTGACACTGTCCCAAGACAAACGTGGTTTTATACGATTCTATTGCCACAAGCCCGGTCAGAAAAAACGGAAGTATATTAAAAAGTCGGATGAGGATTTTTTGCGCAGTATTGCTTACGGGCGTTTCGTGCAGGAAACAATTGACGTCCTTGAACAAAACATCAAAACGATCGCCAAGTTATTAGAGACTGTCAGAGATAGTAATCCTCAAAGCATCACTAATGCACTGCCCATAGCATATCGAAGAGCTATAGAAATGTTGAAAATAACTAAAGATAATCAAGTTATTCAATCTGAGAATCCTTATAAACCTGAAGAGCTGGTCCACGAAGCGAGCAACGGACTCTTGGTCAGGAGTCTGGGAGAACTTATTATTGCTAATTTCCTTATACAATACAATATAAATTTCCGATATGAGAAAGCTCTTAAACTCAAGATCAAACATGTCCGAAAAAATGGTACCGTATGGGAAGAAAAGGTCACAAAGTATCCGGATTTCACGATCTTTTTGGCCGATGGAAATGTGATATACTGGGAGCACCTCGGCATGTTCGATAATGAAGATTACCGCGATACTCAATATGAGAAATTTAAACTCTATTACGATAACGATATCTACCCTTCCCATAACCTCATCGTAACAATGGATGGCAAGGGCAAGCCCAAGAGGACTCAGGAATACATAGATATAATAGAAAAAAGGATTCTTCCGTATATGTGATGCTGTGGAAATAGGATGCAAAATACCGCAAAAAATTTGCTCATACATTTGGCTCTTTTTTTCTCACAAATGTATCAATGAAACTTATACATTTGGGCCTGTTTTTTGCGGGAATGTATAAGTAGGGCAATTGGTAGAGCGCCATTGATACATTTGCCCCGAAAATTCCCCCTAATGTATCAATTTTACTTATACATTTGGGGGATTATTTTGCAAAAATGTATGAGTGATTTTTTGCCTTCGATTTGCAGCTCTTTCCCCGCAAAAAACGCCCTCCCCAGTCTCACCTTCCCCCACAAAAAAACACCCCCGCAGGGGTGTTTCATTTTCATCAATATCTAGCTGCTACGACTCGGTCGTTGCCTGCCAGGTCCAGAAGCACCTGGATGTCCGTGAAGCCGGCTTCTCGAAGAAGCGCGGGCACGGTCTCGCCTTGGTCGTAGCCTATCTCCAGCAGGAGATGTCCGCCGGGCGTCAGGTGCGCCGGTGCTTCGCGGGCGATCACGCGGTAGAAGTCCAGGCCGTCAGCTCCGCCGGCCAGGGCCAGCATGGGGTCGTGGTCCTTAACCTCGGGCTCCAGCTCCGCGATCTCAGAATCTGCGATATATGGCGGGTTGGATACGATCATGGTGAACTTTTCCGACGGGTCCAGGCCCTGGAACATGTCGGATTTGATGATGCGGACTTCCGCTTTATTGGAAGCGGCGTTTTCGGCGGCTACCTTAAGGGCGGCTTCGCTTACGTCCGTAAGAGTCACGTCAGCGCCGAAGCACATCTTCTTGAGAGCGATGCCGATGATGCCGGATCCCGTGCAAAGATCCAGGATCTTTGCGCCGAGGATGGCTCGCTGGGCTGCCTCGCGGACCAGGACTTCTGTGTCCATCCTGGGCACCAGCACGTCTTTGGTCACCTTGAAGCGGTAGCCCATAAACTCCTGCTCGCCGGTTATGTGCTGCAGGGGCGTACGCCCTGCCCTCTCATGGATCAGATCATAGTAGTGCTGGGCCGTCTCGTTGGGCACCTCGCTGTTCAGATACATGATGAGGCCCGTGCGATCGCGGCCGGTCACGTGAGACAGCAACTCCCGCGCATCGTTTGACGCGTCCAGAACGCCAGCTTCTGTTAATTCTTTTTCTCCGATGTTAATCAGTTCTTTTATGGTCATGAGGGATTATCCTCCGAGATATGCCTTCTGTACGGTGTCGTCCTTTCTCATGTTCTCTGCTGTGTCGGAGATCACGATGTTTCCGGTCTCGAGCACGTAGCCACGGTCGGCGATCTTCAACGCTTTGTTGGCGTTTTGCTCTACAACCAGCACGGTGATGCCTTCGTCGTTCAGCTGTTTGATTACTTCGAAGCAGGTGTTTACCATGATGGGCATGAGTCCCATGGATACCTCGTCGATCAGAAGCATCTTAGGGTTAAGCATCAGAGCTCTGGCGATGGCCAGCATCTGCTGTTCTCCGCCGGACATGGTGGAGGCCAGCTGCTTGGCACGCTCGCCCAGTCTCGGGAAGATGCCGTAAACCATTTCGATGTTTTTTGCGATCTGGGCTTTGTCCTTGAGTTCGTAGGCGCCCATTCTCAGGTTCTCATCAACCGTCAGCTTGCCGAAGACGCGGCGGCCTTCAGGGACATAACCAATTCCCATGCTTGCGCGCTTGTGGGCGGGCACGTGGGTGATGTCCTCCCCGTTATAGATGATCTGCCCGGAGGTAGGCTTTACAAGGCCCATGACGGTCTTGATCAGGGTGGTCTTGCCGGCACCGTTAGGGCCGATGATGGAGACCAGCTCCTTGTCTTCTACGTTTACGCTTACTCCGTGGAGGACTTCCATCATGCCGTAGGATACATAAAGATCTTTAATTTCAAGCATCAGTCTTCATCCTCCTTTCCCAGGTAAGCTTCGATGACCTGCTCGTCGTTCTTGACGTATTCAGGGGTGCCTTCGCAGATCTTTTTGCCGTAGGAGAGTACCGTGATCCTGTCGCAGACTCTCATGGTGAGAGGCAGGTTGTGTTCGATGAGAACGATGGATCTGTTCTGCTCCTTCAGTTTGAAGATGAGCTCGGTTATCTCGTTGATGGCGAAGTTGGACAGTCCCGCGCAGGGTTCATCCAGCATAATCAGCTTAGGATCGGTCACGAGTACACGGGCAATCTCAAGTCTCCTCAGGTATCCCAGGGATACGTCGGAAGCCTTCTTGTTGGCGACTTCCGACAGGCCCGTCTCGTGGATGATGGCTTCGACCTTGTCCTCCACCTCTTTGGTGTGAGACTTATGGAAGTATGAGCCGATTCCGGTATACTCCTGAACTCCTGCTGCGGCCACGATGTTATCGAAGATGGTGAGGCCGCGAAGGGGCTTGGAGATCTGGAAAGTTCTGGCAATACCCAGCTTGGCCATTTCGAAGGCCGGTGTGCCCTGAACTTCTTTGCCTTCCAGGATTACTTTGCCGTCGGTGGGCTTGTATACTCCGCAGATGGCATTGAACAGGGTGGTCTTGCCGGCACCGTTGGGGCCGATGATTCCCAGGGTCTCTCCCTTATTGATAACGAGGTCAAATCCGTCGATGGCTTTGAGGCCGCCGAAGTACATCTTCAGGCCTTCTACTCTCATTAATTCTTCCATTACGCCTGACCTCCTTCCCCGGATAATTCGTATTCGCCAGCTTTAGCTTTTTCAGCTATCAGGTCAGCTCTGGTCTTCTTTCTGGGTTTGATCTTTCTGAAGAGTCCTACTAAGAACTTCCATACAGGACTGTCATCTCCCAAAAGACCCTCCGGCATAAATCTTACCATGATTACCAGGAGCAGCGCGTAAACCAGTTCACGATAGTTGTCCGCAAACCTCAGCACTTCCGGAAGAACTGTCAGGACGACCGCTCCGAAGATAGGTCCTCTCAAAGTTCCCAGTCCGCCTATTACGCACATGGACACAATCTGGATGGATACTACGAAGGCGAAGTCCGTGGATGAGATGAATCCCATTCTGTGGGAGTAGATGCCTCCGGTGAGTCCCGCCAGAGCCGTGCCGATGATGAAGGCCAGGATCTGATATTTACTTACATTGATTCCGAAGGATCTGGCAGCACCCGGATCGTTCTCGATGGACGCCAGGGCCATGCCGAACCAGGAATGTCTCATCTTCGTGATCAAAAGACATACGATGACGATGAGTATCGTAGTAAAGATGAAGAAATACATATTGTTCATCTTAAGTCCGAAGATCACGGGCTTGGACGTGGTGAGTCCAAGAGTACCGCCCGTTATTTTCAGCGAGTTGAACACCGCCGCCATTACGAAGTTTATACCGATGGTGGTGATGGCCAGGAAGTCCGCCTGAAGTCTCAGGGAAATGACTCCCAGCACCGCGCCGAAGACTCCGGAAACTATCATTGCCGCCAGAAGGGCCAGCAAAAAATTCCCGTCGTGGGTGGTGATTATGGCCGCAGTATAGGCACCGATACCGAAGAAGGCTGCGATACCCATCATGGCCTGACCGGCATAGCCGGTGATGATGTTAAGTGACAACGCCAGAAGCGTGAATATGGAGGCAGTTGCCAGTATTGAAAACAGATATGAACTATTCATACGGCACCTCCTATATTTTGTTTTTCTGGCCCAAAAGTCCTTCAGGCTTAATGAGCAGCATGATGATGAGCACCACGAAGGCTATAGCATCCTTCGGGATGGGTATGCTTGTATAAGCTGAAAGGAAGACTTCTGTGAAGCCGATGATAAGTCCGGCCAAAACGGTTCCGAGAGGATTTCCCAGACCGCCCAGTACGATGATGGCCAGCATCTTGTATGACGGTACTTCGCCCAAAGCCGGTGTGATGGAGTTATACAGAATACCTACCATGATACCAGCCGCAGCTGCGAAACCGTATCCAAGGATATATGAAAGGGCCATCGCGTTATTGGTATTTACACCACAAACCTTGGCGATCTCCGGATCGTTGGCAGTCGCCCTCCAGGCCAGACCCAGTTTAGTCTTGTTAAGTATGATCCACAGTATCAAAAGAAGTACCGCGGTCAGTGCGAATATGAGTATCCATGCCGGTACCAGTACCACAGGTCCGATCTTGATGGAGGTTACTCCGAAGTCAAAATTATATGACAGGGAGTAAGGCCCGCAGATGAGTCTCACCAAGTCAGAGGACATGGTGAAGAGTCCTACGGCCGCAACCAAGGGTATGATGGACAGGGTGTTGGGTTTGGCAAGGATTGGCGAATAGATGAACTTCTGGATCAGTATGCCCAGAATACCTACCGCCACTATGGACAGCACGAAGGCCAGCACTATGCTCCCCGTGCCATAATAGATATACCAGCCTAAGTAAGCGCCTATGAGATAGGCTCCCGCGTTGGCGATATCCAGTATACCCAGTATGCCGTATATGAGTGTTGCTCCCATGGCCGTCAGGGCATAAACGCTTCCTATGGCCAGGGCATTCATCAATTGTTGAGTAAACATTTATATACCAACTTCCTAAAAAAACCTTAACTAATATACTGGGGAGACGCTGGGCGTCTCCCCTTCTGATCCTTTTCCAAAACTATATAACTATAATTTTAGTTTTTTGCTTACTGATAGTTTGCAGGATCGATAACTTCCATGTCATCGATTACACCAGCGGAGTGATATTCGCCGTTGGTTACCAGCTGGATCTGTACAGGCTTAACTGCGGATCCGTCTTCGTTGTAGCGGATAAGTGTACCGGTTACGGTATCGAAGTTCTGCATGCCTGCAATGTAGTCTCTCATAGCCTGAGTGTCAACTCCGACTTCCTTCATAGCTGCGAAGAGTACCTGGAATGCGTCGTATACGGAAGCGCCTACCATGTCGGGCTGGATGCCGTATTCTGCTTCATAGTTCTCGATGTAAGCCTGAGTCTCAGCGTTCTGGTCATCACGGTTCATATTGGTTGTGATGTAAAGTCCGTTTGCATACTCACCTGCGATGTTGAGAAGTTCGAAGGAGTCAGCGCCTTCTGTTCCGAGTACAGGAATGTCGAGTCCCTTCTGTCCTACTTCACGAAGTACCTGAGCAGCCTGCTCATAGTAGTTTACGGAGTAGATCAGGTCAGCTCCTGCTGCTGCAGCTGCGGTTACAGCTGAAGACATATCGGAGTCGGAAATAGCGATTGCCTGCTCGTAAACGATCTCAGCGTCGGATCCCATCTTTTCAAGCTGAGCCTTGAATGCTTCGATCTGAGTAGCACCGAAGTCAAGGTCTACGCTGATGATAGCGATCTTCTTAGCCTTTAAGGTGTCGTTAGCGTAGATAGCAGCAGCGGTTCCCTGGAGTTTGCCGGGGAAGGACTGGGAGAAGATAAGATCTCCAGCGTTAACTACGTCGGGGTGAACGGCATAAGCGGAAACCATCAGCTTGCCAGCTTCCTGGAAGATAGGAGCAGCAACCTTGGTAGGGCCGGAATATGATCCGGAAACGACTGCAACTACGCTGTCGTCATAAGCCAATTTCTCAGCGATATTAGCAGCTTCAGTTGTATCAAGTCCGTCATCCATGTCAACGAGCTCAACGGTTGATCCATTGATTCCGCCGTTTTCGTTGATAAGCTTAACTGCAAGTTTAGCAGAGTTCAGTGATGATAATCCATCGGCAGCTGCTGAAGGAGCAGATACAGGTGCAAAGAATCCAATTTTGATTACTTCAGGAAGTGCAGCCTCTCCGCCGCCTTCTTCTCCACCCTCGTTGGTCTCGCCACCGCAGGCTGCGAACATGAATACCATGCATAAGATTAAAAGAATTGAAAGAAATTTTTTCATTATAGGCTTCCTCCTTTTTCGATTTCCTATATTTGATATTTTATCACATTAAAGTCAATTGTCAACTTTAGAGGGCAGTTTTGCCTTATTCATTTTATGTATATTTTGAAGAACAATTAAAAAAATAAAACAACCTGAGTTTTTTTCAGTTGATAAAATGCAATAAATTTTGTATTATTAATATTATCTATAATGAGTATAATATCTAAAGATATACTTAATTGATGAGAGGTTTTTATGCGTAAATTTTTAAGAAAGATCAAGCGGCGCATCTTTGGTGCCCCTCCTAAAAAGAAAAAGACCACCAAACCTGCTAAGCCTAAACAGGAGCGAAAGCTCTCCAAAAAAAACGAAATGCGGGTACAAAAAATTATGAAAAAAACTGGGTGGGATCATGAAACTGCCTATTTGAACATGCGAAAGGCAGTCCGCACCTATGGTATCAAGTCACCGGATTATGTGTCCTACGCCTTTTATCGACTCACCGAAGAACAGCAGGCCGAAAAGGCTGCCAAGATTCTGGAAAAAAGGCGTAAAATTGAAGAGGATAAGGAAGCCGCTATCCTCTATGCCATGGAAGAGATGGGCTGGACCAGAGAAGAGGCCATAGAAAAAATAGAAGCTACCAGAAAGCGTCTAGGCATATCTTACAGAAGATATCGTGCTTTCAGAATGGCTAGACTTGAGCCCGATGGCCAAAAGCGTGAGTACGAGCGCAGACTCAACCGCAAGAAAGAAAAGAAGCAAGAAAAGGCTGACCAGATAAAGGATATCATGGACAGGACCGGTTGGACTGAAAATGAAGTTATGGAGAACTTTGGAAAAGCTCGCAGTCTCATTCACTGTGGTTGGGGTGAGTACTGGCAGCATCATATCGACCAGATGACTCCTGAACAGATGTCCACCCTCTTCCTTCAGACTACCCACGGAAAGATCTCCAGAAGGTATCCTCACAGCCCGGGCTTGAGAAAGACCCTGGAAAGCAAGGAAATGACCAACCTGATGTTCTCGGAATTCATCACAAGACCCTGGTGCATCAATACGGAAATCACTCTCGAAGAGTTCAAAGAAATGTTCAAAAACAGCACCGGCGTCATCTGCAAACCGGTCTTCGGTCTGCAGGCCAGAGATGTGGAAGCCTTCCCTTTCTCGAAGATGTCCATGGATGAAGCCTATAACTCCATCCTTCAGTTCCCCAGAAGCATAGTTGAAGAACTGGTAGTGCAGCATCCCGATATGGCTTCCCTGAATCCGACCTCTGTAAACTGTCTGAGGATAGTTTCCATTGCATCCGGTAAAGATCCTGTCACAGCTGATGGCAAGATGGCTGACATCTCCGGTGTATCTCTTAAGATAGGTGGAGGTGGTTCCATAGTAGACAACCTTCATGCCGGAGGCGGTGTAGTCTGCGGAGTCGATGTTGAGACTGGCATCGTCATCACCGACGGTGTTGACTGGGAAGGAAATGTCTACAAAACACACCCTGCCACAGGCGTAGTCCTTCGCGGTTTCCAGGTTCCCTACTTTGAGGAAGCCAAAGCCTTCGTCTATGAGATGATCGACAAACTCGGCATAGAAGGAATGATAGGTTGGGACATGGCCATCGGAACAGACGGTCCTGTGCTCATCGAGCCAAACTCCAGGCCTGATCCTGCTCTGCTGAGCATGGCTTTTTCTCCCGAAGGAAAAGGTTTAAAGGATAGAATGATGAAATATTTATATTAATTATTAATAAGGAAAGGTGAAATATGGAAAAAGAAGTTAAACTAGAAAAAAAGCTATCCCCCGTAAACGTGTGGGCTCTGGCTCTCGGCTGCATCATAGGTTGGGGCGCCTTCGTAATGCCCGGTAACACCTTCCTCGGCAAGGCCGGTCCTCTCGGTACCGCCATCGCCATGGGAATCGCCACTCTCATCATGATAGTCATAGCCTTCAACTATAACTACATGATCAACAAATTCCCCGTAGCAGGAGGTGAATTCACCTATACTCAAAAAGCTTTCGGAAGCAATCACGCTTTCATCTGCTCCTGGTTCCTGGGGCTCTCATATCTTTGCATCGTGCCCCTTAACGGAACAGCCCTGGCTCTCATCGGAAGAAACCTCATGCATAACATCTTCCAGGTTGGCTTCCACTACACCGTAGCGGGCTATGACATCTACCTGGGTGAGATCATCCTGGCGTTGGTAGCTTTGGGGCTCATCGCTTTCTTAAGCATCAGAGGCGTAAAGTTCACCGGAGTGTTTCAGACCATCCTGGTCTTCTGCCTGGTGGGCGGAGTCTTCATCGTAGCCATCGCCGCTCTCATCAGCGACAAGGCCAGCTTCGCCAATCTCTCACCGGCTTTCTATGAGAATAGCGTAACAGGAGCATCCGGTGGTCTGGGCGGCATCCTCGCAGTAGTCGCCGTAGCGCCCTGGGCTTTCGTAGGTTTCGACACCATCCCTCAGGCAGCTGAGGAATTCAAGTTCTCACCTAAAAAGACCAAGACCATCATGGTGATCTCCATCCTCTTCGGCGGTTGCGTATACATCGTACTCAACACCGTCACCGCCATGGTAGTTCCTGAAGGTTACGGCTCCTGGGTGGAATACATCGACGATCTTCCGAATCTGGAAGGTCTCATGGCTCTTCCCACCTTCTTCGCAGCCAAGACCTTGCTGGGCACAGCCGGCGTAGTCTTCCTGGGAATTGCCGTTCTGGCAGCCATTCTCTCAGGTATCGTAGGCTTCTACATGGCCACATCCAGACTGCTCTACTCCATGGCTAAGGAAAACGTTATCCCCGCCTGGTTCGGCGAACTTCACCCGGTTTACAAGACACCTAAGCACGCCATCCTCTTCATCATGGTCATCGCCATGACAGCACCCTTCTTTGGAAGGACCGCCCTTGGATGGATCGTGGACATGTCCTCTCTGGGCGCCGCCATCGGCTACGGCTACACTTCCCTGGCAGCCATCAAATACGCAAAAAATGAAGACAGGAGCGGTATCGTCTTCACCGGCATCCTGGGCGCCATCATGGCTCTGGTATTCTGCATCCTCCTTCTCGTTCCCATCAAGATGTTCGGCTGCTCCCTGGGCAAAGAATCCATGATCTGCCTGATCATCTGGGTAGTCATGGGAATCATCTTCTACCTGGGCACTCGCAACAAGAGAAAATAAATATTAAAATGAAAAGGGGCTGTCTCAAAATGAGATAGCCCCTGCTTTTTTGTTGTAGATGTTGGAGTTTCCTCAGCCTGCAAGCCCGTTCCCCTCTCATTTAGGCCGAAAGCCGGGGAGACTGGGGTTTAGTACTATGTCTGTTTTTTGAGGGTTGACCTAAACTCCTAGTAGGCGGAGTTTCGTACTATAAGTGTTTTTTGTAGGTTAGGCCGAAAGCCCAGATATGCAGAGTTTAGTACTATGCATCGCTTCGAAAAAAACTCACTTCCGCATGTGTATTTAGGACGAAAACTCTGACAATCTAGTTCTAGTCCTACAGTTAGCCACAGTCAACTGCTCTTCAACCTAAAACCCCCGCAAAAAATCATCGTACTAAAGTGTCTGGAATCTACTTTTAGTACTACACCACTTTTGAAGGCATAGTACTAAAACTTCGTAAAGGGCAGTTTAGGCCTAATTTGTCCCAAACCTCATCAATTTCGATTTTTTTCGACCTGCCTAGAAGCCACCTCCTTCGACTCGCCTCGTCAGACAAAAGCAGAGGCTGCCTTTAGGCAGCCCTTTTAGATTTTTGCATCATTTCTTCTTGCGTTTTCTTGTCACGAACTTGCCCGCCAGGCCGATCACAGGCTTGAGCGGTGCCGGGCGGAGAGCCCGGTCAGCGCGTTTCAGTTCTTCGATTATATTTATGTTCTGCGGGCAGTGGGCCTCGCATCTTCCGCAGGCCACGCACTGATTCGCAAACCCCGGCTCTGCTCTGAGGCCCATATTTTGGACGAATTTCCACATTCCTTCGAAGCGGCTATCCGTGTACATCATATTATAGTAGTGGAAGTTTCCGGGGATGTCCACGCCCTTGGGGCAAGGCATGCAGTAGCGGCAGCCGGTGCAGCCCACCTTTTCGCGAGACTTTATAATGCTGCGGATATTATCCACCAGAGAGAATTCCTCAGGGCCGAAGTCGCCAACCCTAACATCCGATGCGATCCTGCAGTTCTCCTCCACCATTTCCATGGAGTTCATGCCTGAAAGCACGCAGGTTACGGCCGGCTGATCCCAGAGCCACCTGAGTCCGAGCTCAGCTGCGGTGAATCCGTGAGAGTCTTGCTTAAGGAGCTTGGCTGCGTCCTTGGGGAGTTTCACCAGCTTGCCACCGCGGAGGGGTTCCATTATCACGATGGGTATGCCCCGATCATACGCTGCGTCCAGACCTTTTCGTCCGGCCTGGCTGTGCTCATCCATGTAGTTATACTGGATCTGGGCGAAGTCCCAGTCATAGGCGTCCAGGAGTTTGATGAACATATCCGAATCTCCGTGGTAGGAGAAGCCTATGTTTCTGATGGAGCCGTCGGCCTTGCGATCTCTGATCCAGTCCTCTATTCCGAGGCTCTTCAGTTTCTCCCACTCCGCCAGGTCTGTCAGCATGTGCATGAGATAGTAGTCAATGTAGTCCGTCCTTAGGCGCTTTAACTCCTCGTCGAAAGTTTTTTGGATGCCTTTGGAGGATCTGATGAGATACTGCGGCAACTTAGTCGCGATCTTCACCTTGTCACGGATGCCGTTATTCTCGAAGATCTTTCCGACGATCTCTTCGGATCCCGGGTAGAGATAGGCCGTGTCATAGTAGTTCACTCCAAGCTCGAAAGCTCTCAGGACTTCTCTTTCCGCCTTGTCGTAGTCGATGGATGGCCCCTTACGGCTGAATCGCATGCAGCCATAGCCCAGGATGGATATGGGTTCTCCGTATTTGTCGTTTCTGTAGTTCATAATATCTAGTAGTTATTCCTTGTATACTATTGAAAATCCATCAAAAAAGTACTGCTTCATGGTGTCCGGATCTCCGTAATAGCCATACTTTTCGTCTCTTAAGGGCGTGCCTTCTACGGTTTTGTCCCTGACGGCCACCATGGCGTCTCTGATCATCTGGATGCAGGACGGCGGCATGATGAAGTCGTTATGGGAGGTGTAGACAGCGTGGATCTCGGGGAACTTTTCCTGAAGTTTTACCAGGGAAGCGATATACTGATCCAGGTCGGAATGGCCCATGAGGTCTGATCCGAACTGAACGTAGATGGCTCCCAGATAGATCATGTCCCCGGAGAAAAGAATCTTCTCCCTGTGATCGAAGAGCATGAGATGGTCTTCCAGGTGGCCCGGGGTGTAGATCAGTTCCACCTTGCGCTCGCCTAAGTCAAAGATATGTCCGTCCTCCACCACCTTAGCGTTGAAGGGTCTGATCCAGTAGTCTTCCGGAACGAATCCTTCTGGATAACCGAAGAGGAACATGTCTTCATCGGTCTGGTTGGCCAGAGGTTCGTGGGGGCAGCCTTCCTTTGCCTGGCGGATGGCTCCCTCTTCATCAGCGATCAAGACTTCCGGGAAGCGCCAGTTGTTACCCGTGTGGTCGAAGTGCCTGTGGCAGTTCACCACCGTGAGTTCGCCCGGCCAGAGCTCTCTTATGAGGGGCTCCACGTTGCAGATGCCCATGCCTGTATCAAGCACCAGGGCTCTCTCGCTTCCCTTGATGATATATATGTTCACTTCCTGAAGATGCTGGGGTTCGCAGATGGCTATGATATCTCCAGGGAGCTCATAGCACTGGAACCAACCCCGGCAGTCGTTTTTTGCGCTAATACGCTTGTAGTTGGCGTAGTAGGGCCTGGGTTCAGGTGTTTTCCACTTCATTTATTTGACCTCCAAAGGACATCAATATCCACTCATTACATAACCGGTGATGGTTTCGTTGCCTTCTTCATCCTTATAGAACATGAGATTTCCGCTGTCGAAATAGTAGATGAGGAAGGATTCGTCTTCTTCGATCTCCCAGTCTTCTCCCATGATCTCCTTGACCATGTCAACTGAGTCGCCAAGTCTTACGCTGCCGCAGAAAAATGCCGCATCAGCGCTTCCCGTGCTTTGGTCTACGGATACGATCCTGACGTTGCCGTCCTCTTCTACGGTAACTGTATATCCATCGTAGAAGTAATCAGTTTCAGGGCCTTCCATGGCGGGGTCGCAGGGTTCATTTGTAACAGGATCAGCGATCTCAGTGCCGATGGCGTCCTTTATGTCTTCAAAGTTGGTGCCGGGTCTCACCGGTGTTCCGTCCAAAGATACGTAAACGCTTTCGGGGAAGTCTCCGGATACCTGAGGTTCTGCGTCGCCGCTCTCGTCAGCCTGCTCTTCTGTTGCCTGATCGTCGGTCTGATCGTCAGCAGTCTGGTCATCTCCGCCGCAGCCGACGAAGGCGAATACCATCATGAGTGCCAGTAATACAGCTAAAATCTTTTGCAATTTTTTCATAGTGTTATCTCCTTATATGTTATTTATATTTTTTATCTTTATGATCTTCGAACCAATCGGTTATGGAATTAAGCCTCTTAAGTCTGTGCTTGGGCTTGCCGCTTCTTGAAAGCTCGTGGGTCTCGCCTTTGAAGGTGACCATTTTGGCTTCCACGCCGTGGTCGATCAGAGCTGAGAACATCTGGAATCCCTGATCGATGGGGCAGCGGCGATCCTCAAAGGAATGTATGAAGAGCGTGGGCGTCACAGCCTTGTCCGCGTACTTCATAGGGCTCTGCTCCCAAAGTTTCTCCGGGTCCTTCCAGGGATCCGACAGGCACTGATCCTTGGTGAAGATCACGCCGATATCGGACACGCCGTACATGGAGAACCAGTTGGAAATGGAGCGCTGGCTGGCGCAGGCCTTGAATCGATCCGTGTGGCCCACGATCCAGTTGGTCATGAAGCCACCGTAGGATCCGCCGGTCTCGAAGAAGTTCTCGGGATCCATCTGGGGATAGGTCTCAAGGGCCTTATCGCAAAATGCCATGATGTCCTGGAAATCCACCTGTCCGTAGGCTCCCATGATATTCATGAAGTCGCCTCTTCCGTCGGAGCCCGTAGGGTTGCAAAAAATTACGAAGTAACCCTTACCTGCCCAGTACTGCATCTCATGATAGAAGACTTCTCCGTAAACGGTCTTGGGACCGCCGTGGATGTCGATGATGACCGGGTACTTTTTCTCAGGATCGTAGTCCATGGGTTTCAGCACGAAGCCGTGGACTTCGTAGTCGCCTCTATCCACGTTCAGAACTTCAGGCTTAGCCACGTATTTGTTTCTAAGCACCTTATCGTTAAAGTGCGAGAGCTGCCTGCCCTTCTCGTCGTAGACTTCCTGGCCCTTCATGTCGTAGAGGGCGATGGCCAGAGCCTTGCCTTCCAGCACGTCGAAGCAGTCCACGGAACCGGCTCTCTCGGAGATCTGCTTGATCTCTCCATCCTTTAACATGAAAAGATATGCACCGTCGAACCTGGTGGAGATGAAATAAAGAATGTCACCCACCATCTTCGCAGCGCGTCCTCCGCCGTATCTGATGTCGGCTCCCACGGAGGTGCCAATGGCTTCTCCGTGCTTAGCGTAGAATTCCAGCTTGCCCGTCATATAGTCTAACTTATAGAAGTCGCCATCGGTGTTCAGTCCGTTATGTTTATCCGATGCCATGACCATGAGGAAGGTCTCTCCCGGTAAGATTCCGCCGAGTTCGAACTTCTCACCGCTCTCGGCCAGGACTTCAGCCTTTCTCGTCTTAAGGTCCATCTTTTTAAGGACGGACTCCCCTTCCATGGGAAGGAGTGGCTTAACCGGTGAAGTGATATAGTAGATGGCGCTCTCATCGGGAGCGATCTCCAGGTTCATGACGCCCTCGTCTAAATCCGTCAGGCGGGTCAGTCCCTTAGTCTTATGGTCATAGTAGAAGGCCGATTCATAGGATCCCTTGGTGAATTCACTTCCGTTCCACCACCAAGGCACCTGGGTGATCTCCTCGTAATCAGCGTTTTCCTTCATGTATTTCTTGAAATCTCGAAGGTATTTTTTGTCCCCTTTGTAGAGGTCTTCGAAACCCGGGAAAGTCTGGCCCTTCAAGATCATGTCGCCGTTCTTAAGGGGTATGAGCTTTGACACCGGAATCGGGAAGGTAAAGGCCAGCTGGGCCTCGCCGCCGTCAAGGCGGATCCGATACCAGCGGCTCGTAATGTCCATGTCCTTCTTGTCTTCTTCGTCCTCTCTGTTTCCCGGGAAGATAATGGTCTTCTCGTCCAGGTACTTGAAACCGCGTTCTTTGCCCCCGGAGGTGAGGCGGGTGAATTTGCCGTCTCTTAAGAGATAAAGGTAAGATTTATATCCATTCTTCTTCATATCCGCTTCCGTAACCGTGAGACAGGCGCTGGTGCCCTCCGGTGAGAAACTGATCTCTGAAAGATACTTGAATCTCAAAACATCATCAACTGCTATTGGTTTCATATCTGCTCCTTTTGCAAAAAATTGAATATGGTGCTATAATTATCTCACAAATGACCTGACTTTTACAATACTGAAGAACAAATAAAATGGAAAATAATATGAAATCTAAAAAAGGCCGTCGCACCGGCCTCATAATAGTACTGATATTGCTGCTGGTGGCCATCACCGTAACGGTCACCGTGATCTACAGAAACGCCGAGGCCAAAAAGGCCGCCGAAGAGGCTGCCATCCAGGAGGAGTACGACAATCGTCCTGAGGTCAACGTGCTGGACTGGGTGGACGCGACCCCTGCCATCAAAGGCTACGATGGCCTCGCCTACATCGATAAAAACGACATCGATTACGACCTGCCCCAGGACATCGTGGAGATCTACAAGACCAGCGCCAACTACGATCCGGAAGCGGATTACTCCGGCCAACAGGCTCAGTGGGAGCAGCTGCTCCGCGACCTTAAGTACTCGGTCTCCCCGGATACATCAGACGGTGGCTTTATGTCAAACGGTGACAAGGTGACGGTCACAGCCTCCCTTCCCGAGTACAACATGGAGGCCATCCAGGAAGCACTTCATATCAAGATCTACGGAGTCGACGAATCCAGAGATTTCGAAGTTTCAGGACTTCCCTATAAATACAACGATGCCGCTCAGGCCACATCTGAAAAGAGCGACTTCATAAGTGGCGCCGTGGAAGCTTTGAAGGCCCAGGCTGCCGCAGAGTTCGATAAGTCCAAGGGAAACTTCGGAGATTTCCAGATCGACGGAACTTACCTCTGTAAACCTCAGGTGAGCCCAGACAAAAATTCCGACGCTCTTCTGGTGGTCGGTCACGTGAAGCAGGACGCTGATACGGAGTACCCTTCCACCCACACTGCGGTCCTCTACGTCCTCCCCTTCGACTGCAATGTCCAGGTGTCTGACCTTGATGTGATCAACAGCTATGACGCTGAAAACGGCGTTCTGGTCAAGGTGGAGTCCTTCAACTACCACACCCCTAAACAGGTGCGTAAAAGCTTCGCCAAGGGCATCTACTTCGCTGCGGACTCCGGCTATGATCTTATGAATATCAACTGATAAGCAAAAAACTAAAAGGCTCGCAGGAACTGCCCTGCGGGTCTTTTTATTTCTAGTTCTTGATTAAACTTATGATGGCCACGATGATCACCGCGATGAGGATCACGTTCAGCGCGGCGGCGTTTAAGGAAATGGCCAGCATGCAGCCTACGAAGGCCGCCGCGCAGCCGGCCGTAACGGCGGAGACTGCGTGTTTTTTGTTGTAACGTTTACGGCGAACCACGTTGATGCCGCCGGTAACCACGGAGATGGGCACGGCTCCCAGTATCAGGGCCAGGGTCGCTATGGGCGAAAGCCCCAGAAGCAAAAGCGCCGTGGTAAGAAATGGCTTAGCCGGTATCCCCAGCATGTTGGTGAAGCCAAAGACCAGGGTCGTCAGCGCCAGAATCACCAGTTTCGCACCTCTTAATGCCACCTCGGTGTTAGCTGCCCCTTGGGTCATGATCATCCTTGCGATCAGCACCAGGACGGACAGGCTTAAGAGAGCCACCATGGCTCTTCTTATGGTTTCACCCTTCATTTGGCCCACAGCTCTCGAACCCAGGAAACTGCCCACGGCCATGCAGATCATGAATACCAGAAGGGTCAGGTTGTCCATGGCTCCGGCATTCCTCATGTAGAGGAATGATATGAAGGCGCCGGGCACTATGCCCGCCGTGATCAGGCAGTCCGGCAGGGTCTCAGGTTCAGCCAGTTTGAGCCGCCTTATGGTTATGGTGTTCATGACGAAATCCGAGATGCCGATGGTGCAGAAGAAATACACTATGGTCTCGGCGATCATGATGACCTTCAGGTTGCCGGGCTGGGCGTTGAAGGCCGCCTTGTCTGTTATGGCGTCTTTTAAGATGTATACCGCATATACAATTCCTGCTGCCAGGAATAATGTTCCGATGATGTACTGAAGGGCCATCACAGCAGATGAGGATTCTTCTTTACGATCTTCACGACTCTGTACTTTCTGTACTTGAGCATTCTGGATCTTCTGTTCATTACGTATGCTACGATCAGAAGCATAACTCCCAGAAGGGCTGCTGCCAGAAGTCTCTCACCCATGGTTTTGGAGCCGGTGATCAGGAATCCGATAATGAATCCGATGATGGGAAGCGCGTAGGCTACCTTGGATTCGTTCATGATGCGGTTGTCGCAGGTTTCCAGTTCGACTATGTCGTCACGTCTTACGTTGTCCTTTTTGCCCTGGAACTCAGCTATATATGTGGTACTGTCTATGGGATCTCCGTTCAGCCCGTCTAAAATGCTTACTTCTGCGAAATCCGTTGTCATTATCCTTGTGACCTTAGCGTAAATTGCCATGTGGGTCCTCCTTCTATTTGAATTTTTTGCGGTATCTAACTTTCTTAAGCCATTAATAATTATGTCATCCGCCGGCTTCAAAGTCAACTACCAACAACTACCAAGATGAAGAAAAGGAGGGCACACGAGCCCTCCTTCTCTTGCGGGATTTTATGTATTTGTTTTTAATTAGCCCATAAACATCGGAACAAAGTAGAGTCCGAGGCAAGCAACAACTACCCAGAATACGCAGATGAATGCCATGAATCCCCAAACGTCCTTCAGCTTCATACCTACTACAGCAAGAGCAGGGATCATGTACAGAGGCTGAATGAGGTTGGTGCACTCGTCGCCGTATACGAAAGCGTTGAGGCAGTTGAACAGGTTAGCTCCTTCGATACCATTTACAGCACCTACGATTAAAGGTCCCTGTACTGTGAACTGTCCACCCTGTGAAGGGATGAAGATGTTAACGATACATGCTGAAATGAATACCCATACAGGAAGTGACTGAGCGGAAGCGATGGAGATGATTCCGTTAACGATTACAGAACCAAGACCGCCTTCGATGTACATCATGCCCATGATAGCTCCGTAGAAGGGGAACTGAAGCATAACGTCTGTAGCCAGATGAGCGGAAGCCATGTGAGCGTTCATCCACTGACGAGGCTGAGGGAAGAGGATGGAGTTGATTCCAACGAACATGAAGATTACGAAGTTCATGTTAAGGGAACCAAGGAATCCCTTTGTTGCGAATGAGTATACCATGTAAGCTGCGATGAAGAGAGCAACAATCCACATGATGGGCTTGCAGGTGTTCATCTTGTCAGCAGCTGTAACGGGCTTCTCTGTGATAGCGAAGCTGTTAGGTACTTCGTCAGCCTGAGTAGCGATATCACCAAGCTCTACGAGCTCGTCCTTACCAGGACGTGTGAAGAGTACGAGGAGTACGAAGAGTACTGCAAGTACTGTGAAGATTACAACGTTTGTAGGGTTGTAGCAGGTCTCTGCAACGCTGTAGGAGGAACCTACGATCTGAGCGTAGTTGGAATCCTCAAGAGCAAGTGTTGAATACAGAGTTGCGGAGGGTCCAAGGCACTGGCCGAGGATCATGCAGGAATATCCGCCTGCAACCATCATCGGGAAGTGGAGTCCTTTGATTCTCTTTGCTAAGTGCATAGCAAGGATAGGAGTTACTACTGTACAGAATGCCCAGTTGATCATGGATGAAACATAACCGAAGATCATGAGGACGATCAGAGCGCCTGTTCTGGAGCTGATCTTGTTAGCAAGCCAGCCGAGGAACTTAGCAGCCTGAGGTGAACGTGCACAAGTAGCAGTTACGATTACCATTAAGCCCATCTGGAAAGCGAGAGTGAACTGTGATGCAAGTCCATTCCACCATGCGTCGAGGAGCTCAACGGGACCCTTACCAATGATAAGGGACAGTACGAATACGAGGATCATCAGGATTACGCAGAATACGAATGAATCCGGGATGATCTTTTCAGCAGCGAAGTTGAACTTCTTGCTGAACTTCCACAGGAAGGTACCCTTCTCGGGAACTTTTGCTTCAGACATTTGATGTCTCCTTTCTATAAAACCAAATACTTAATAAAGATTATTTATTCAGACGATTTTCGTCAATGACTAGATGATATTCAGACGATTTTCGTCAATGAATCAAAGTGATGATGATTATTACGGCTGCGTTGCAAAGGGCGCAGCCGTAAATTATTTAGACAGTTGTTTATTCTACCTCAAAATATTCATTGTCGTCAAGTGTTCTTGCACCGTCATGTTCAAAAACACCCATTTCTCCGCAATCCGGGCAACGACCGAAGTCGTCTCCCAGTTCGGGGATCATGTCCTGCTGAAATTTGAACTTCTTTCCGCAGGAGGGACAATGGTAATACATGAAATTAGGACCCCAGCTCATGATTATTTCTTAAGTCCGAGGATCTGACGAGCTTCATCAGGAGTAGCGGGCTCGCAGCCATATTCTCTGATAACTCTTGCAGCTCTTGCGATAAGCTGAGCGTTGGATTCAGCAAGTACGCCCTTGGAGTACATTACGTTGTCTTCCATACCAACACGGATGCTTCCGCCGAGAGCGATAGCAGCATACATAACTTCCATTGCGCTGTGGCCAACACCGAAAGCGGACCATGTGTAGTTGCCCTTTCCGATGAGCTGGTCTGCAGTTTCCTTCATGAAGAGGAGGTTCTTAAGGGAACCGGGGATTCCATTAGCGCATCCCATGCAGAACTGGAAGTGAAGAGGTCCTTCGAGAACGCCCTTCTTAAGATAATATGCAGCGTTTCCGATCATACCGGGGTCGAAGCACTCGATCTCAGGCTTAACGTTGTTTTCCTTGAAGATACGTCCGCAATCTTCGAGGAACTTAGGGCTGTTGAGGAACAGACCGAAGTTGAGCCAGTTCATGGAACCGCAGTCATAGGAAGCCATCTCAGGCTTTAATTCCTTTACGTGAAGAACTCTGGTATCATCTGTAGCATAGATGTCGCCGGAGGTTGTAAGGTTAAGGATGATGTCGCATTCAGGATATCTTTCCTTGATCAGTCTTAAGGTTTCAGCAAATTTAAGGTGATCCATTGTGCCGTTTCCTTCGTCATCTCTCATGTGAAGATGTGCGATGGCAGCGCCTTCCTTCCAAGCTGCATAAACGTCGTCAGCGATTTCGGAAGGTGTCATAGGTACGTTGGGGTTGTTTTCTTTCTTGGGCCATGCTCCTGTAAGAGCAGCGGTGATGATTCTTTTGTTTTTAAGATCGCTCATTTTTTTCTCCTTTTATCTTTAAATAGATCTATTAATTACTTGTTATAAAGCATCTTGATGAGGTATTCGTTAAGACCTGAGTTGATCCTCTCGATATCTTCATCGGTGTATTCCATGAAGCCAACACGCTTTCCTTCTGCGTTCTTTTCAGCGCGGAAGCCGAGTTTGCCTTCGTTGATCATCTCTGTAAGAAGAGGTGAAGGTTCATGTGTATCTTCGATAGCCTTCAGAACTGTGCTGTGGATCTGATATGTAAGCTGTGTGCCTACAAGGTCAGAGTTTACAAGTGGAGGAAGGTAAGGAAGTCTGAGACCGAAGCTGGTCTTGATTGCTGTATCTACGTCCTCAGCACTTGCGATGCCGTGCTCAACGATGGAGATTGCTTCTCTCCAGAGAGCATGCTGCAGACGGTTTGCAATGAAACCGGGAACGTCCTTCTTGCAAAGGCAAGGTGACTTACCGATCTTCTTCATGAAGTCCATAACAGTCTCTGCAACTTCATCCTCAGTAGCGTCAGTCTTAACTACTTCTACGAGAGGAATGAGGTGGCCGGGATTCCAGAAGTGAGTTCCTACGAATCTCTCTCTGTGGGTGAGCTTTTCGCTGATCCAGCTGGGGCTCATAACAGAGGAGTTGGTGCAGAAGATGCAGTCCGGGCGGCAACGTTCTTCAAGGAGAGCAAAGGTTTCCTGCTTAACGTTGATGTCTTCAAATACTGCTTCGATTACGAGATCAGCATTCTTAACGCCTTCTGAATCGATATCCTGTGTGAAGTGGATACGAGAAAGTCTCTCATCAAGTTCTTCGGGAGTTACGATCTCTTTTTCCACGAGCTGCTTGGTGCTTACGCGGATCTTGGATTCAACGTCAACGGGGAACTTGTCATAAACGGTGATTTCATACTCTTTTACGGAGGATACTACGAAAGCGATGTTGCTTCCCATGAGTCCGCCGCCACAAATGAGTACGTTCTTAATGTTGTTTATTCTGCTCATTTCTATATACGTCCTTTTCTATTAAAATTTTTAGACTCGAATTTGTACATATGTAAAGCAATGCCTGTGCCAACTTTCCAAACTGCAGCAAAAAATTTTAAAACCCCTTGAAAATCAAGGGGTTTAAGCGTTTTATCAATTATTGTTCTGTCACCGAGTTGTGTCGCTATTATGCGACATGTCGCAAATAAGCGACAATTACGTGTCGCAGATATGCGACAGCTCACGATTCTCTCTCTATTTCAGTGCCGGTCCGGTTCAGTTTCCTGTATATGACGCTCCTGTGCACTCCAAGGCGTTTGGCAGCTTCCGTTACCACTCCGCCGCATTCCTCCAGTATTTTGGTGATGTACTGAGCCTCCACCTTATCTGTAAATTCTTTGAGGGTCAGACCGTCGTTTCCCAGAAGAGGGTTAGCTACTTCCGAGAAGTACGGCCCGTAAGAGGCGGTGGGTACAGGAGTAAAGACCAACTCGTTCCCACGGCTTATCACGTATATACGTTCAACTACGTTTCGAAGTTCGCGGATATTTCCGGGCCAACTGTAGTTCTTCATGGTATCGACCGTGATCTCGGAGAATCGCTTGTGAGTGTTATTTTTCTCATTCAGCTCCCTTAGAAATAGTTCTGCCAAAGGCATTATGTCGTCGGGGCGCTCTGCAAGTCTGGGCAGTTTCAGGGTGAATACTGCAAGCCTGTAATACAGATCCTCACGGAAGGTTTTAGCCTGGACCATTGCCTCCAGATCGCTGTTGGTGGCGCAGATGATCCTCACGTCTACCGGAATTGTATTAACTCCTCCTACACGTCTTATCTCATGATTCTCTATGACTCTCAGAAGCCTGGACTGAAGTGCGGGAGACATTTCTCCTATCTCATCCAAAAAAAGTGTCCCTCCAGATGCTGCCTCGAAGAGTCCGATCTTGCCCTTTCTGAGAGCCCCGGTGAAGGCTCCTCCTTCGTAGCCGAAGAGCTCGGATTCCAGCAGGTTCTCAGGCATGGCTGCACAGTTGATGCTGATGAAACTTTCATTGGATCTCCAGGACTGTTCATGTATGATCTGGGCGATCATGTCCTTGCCGGTACCGCTCTCACCCAGAATGACGATGTTGGCGTCTGACGAGGCTATGGTATTGACAGAGTTTAAGATATCTTTCATCTCCCTGCTGTTGGCGACAATGACCCTCTTATCCCTGAGTCGCAGGTAGTCCAGCTCACGTCTGAGCAAGTCTGACTTCTGCTTCTCTCGATCGATTATCTCTTCCCATTCCTTGCTGCGCTCGGTACTCATGTTGTTGGTGACCACCATACGTACTTTACCATTCTGATCCAGGATGGGTACGCTGTTTGAGAAGGTATGCAGGTTATCAGTGCAGTTGATCTCCGCAGCCACTTCCCTCTTGGTCTTGATGGCCTCCATTACGGTCGAGTAGCTGTATACGCCTTCTTCTACCATCTCCCGGACGTTCCTGCCCTCCAACTCATCAATTGGAAGACCCACACGCTGTGAGGCAACCTCATTGGTAAAGATCACGTTTCCGTATCCATCGGTAACGAAAATTGAGTCGCGGTAGTATTCTCTAAGTGCTTCTATGAGATCGTCTTTGTCTTTTTCTGTCATTATCTTTCTCCTGTGAAAACACGCGATGCGTCGCAATATTGCGACGCATCTAGATTATATCCTACGAGGACTGTTTAAGCAAGCCCCAAAACACTGCATGCAGGGGTTTTTATTATACAGAGAAGAGTCCAGCCTACGTCTCCGTTACTGCTGTTTTCCTGCCCAGACTTCCGAGATAGCTTTATCTTCAAACTGACGCATCCAGAGGTCGTAGTAATGACCGTGGGCTTCGAGAAGTTCTTCATGTCTTCCCTGCTCTATGATCTTGCCGTCCTTTACCACCAGTATCACATCGGCGTCCTTTACGGTAGAAAGCCTGTGAGCGATGACGATGGAGGTACGGCCCTTGATGACCTTTTCGATGGCGGACTGGATCCTTTGCTCCGTAATGGTATCTACGGAGGCTGTAGCCTCGTCAAGTACCACGATCTTCGGTTCAGCAATGATGGCTCTCGCAAAGGATATTAGTTGCTTTTCGCCGGTGGAAAGCAGGTCTCCGCCCTCGCCTACGTTGGTTTCGATCCCATTCTCCAGCTTATCCAGAACGTTCTGGAGAGACAGAAGGTCGATGGCTTTCTGGATCTCTTCATCCGTGGCGTCGGGCTTGCCGTAAACCAGGTTGTCCCTGATGGTTCCTGAGAAAAGATGCGGCGACTGGAGCACGTAACCCAGGGCCGAATGCAGCCAGAGCTGCGAGCGGTCGCGGGCGTCGCGTCCGTCGATTAAAAGCCTCCCCTTGGTGGGCTCATAGAACCTGCAGATGAGATTTGCCAGAGTGGATTTGCCCGCTCCGGTCTCACCTACGATGGCTATATTGGTTCCGAAGGGTATCTTCAGATTGAAATCTTCCAAAATATATTCATCCCCATCGGGATATTTGAAGTCCACATGGTCGAACTCTATGTCTCCCTTGATAGGTTCCCAGTTTTCCTTCTTTGGATCGAAGCAGTCTCCGTAGATGGCAACGACTTCATCCCTGTCGGATACCGTGGGCTTCAGGTTAAGCAGATCCGTGAACCTTCCGATGTTTACCTGAGCCTGCACGAGAAGCGCCAGAACCTCCACAAGCCATCTTACAGGCTCCATGAGATCCTGGGCGTAGCTCATGAAGAGTGAGAAGGTTCCCACCTGATCAGCTGCCAGGATGCCGCCCTTCCAAAGCACCAGGGCCAGAGCGCAAGATGATGCCATGTTGGTTATCATGGAGAAGGCGCCGTAGGTCCTTGCGGACTGCATGACCTTGTGCTTCATATGAGAGGTCTCTTCCATGAACTCTCTGTCGGTCTTTTCCTCGATGGCCAGGGACTTGATGGTCTTGGCCCCGGTGATTCCCTCGTTGAAGTTACCCGTGATATTGGAGTTTATCTCTCTTATCTGGTGATGCAGGTCGAAGAGCCTTCCCTGGAAGAAGGCGAAGAGCACCACGATGACGGGCACTACCAGGAATACCAGGCCCGTGAGCTTAACGTTGATACCAAGCATTACCACGGCCGCTCCGATTACGAAGAGCGCAAAATACGTTCCATCGAAGAGTTGCCAGGTGAAGAGCTCTCCTATTCTCGAGGTATCGCTCATGACACGGGCATGGATGTAACCCACGCTGTTCTGGTTATAGTAGTCGAAGCTGAGCTTCTGAAGATGTGAGAAAGCCCGGTCTCTCATATCTCTGTCCATGCTGACCTCCGTGGCGAGACATCCTCTGACGCCGAAATAGCTGATGACGGCGGTCAGAATGATCAGCAAGGTATAAACGAGAGCAAAGGGAACGATACCATTCAGGGTGGATTCCTTTACGAAGTGGTCCAAAGCATATTTCTGAAGCACCGGTCTCAATACGTCGGAAATACTGCAAAGTATCTGCGCCACGACGAGTCCTACAAACTGCTTCTTATATGGTTTTGCGAAGGGAAGCAGTCTCGGTATGCCGAAGAGAGGCAAAGCCACGCGCTTCTTATCTGATTTCTTATCTTTAGTCATGGCGCACCTCCTCTCCTCTGATTCCCAGCTGGATGTCATAGATCTTCTGGTAGATACCACCGGAGCTCTTGAGCTCGCTGGGGGTTCCCTGCTCTATGATCCTGCCCTTATCCAGGACGACTACCTTATCAGCTCTTGAAAGGGTGGTGATCCTGTGGGAAATGATGATTATGGTGGCGGTGCCGAAGCGCTCTTCAAGGGAAGCTCTGATCTTAGCGTCCGTCTGGTTATCCACGGCGGAAAGTGAATCATCAAAGATCATTATGGGCGCGTTCTGAGTGAGGGCTCTGGCTATGGCCGCTCTCTGCTTCTGACCTCCCGAAAGGGTCACGCCGCGCTCTCCAACGAAGGTGTCGTAGCCTTCCGTGAAACCATCGATGGCTTCCGTAAGGCAGGCCGCTTCTGAAGCACGCTCAATATCTTCAAGCTGCAGATGGTCACCTGCGATACCTATATTATCCCTGAGAGATCTTGAGAAAAGATATGGCTCCTGAAGTACCAGGGCTATGTTCTGTCTCAGATGATGGGTCTTGATCTCTCGGATGTCTTTGCCTCCTATGGTGATCCTGCCGGAGCCTTCGGGTATATCGTAGAGCTTGTCAAGAAGTAGCATCAGCGTACTCTTGCCGGAGCCGGTACCGCCCAGAATTCCCAGAGTGGTACCCGCGGGAACATCTATGTTGATGTTCTCCAGTACGTTATGACCCTCTTCATAGGCAAAGGTTATATTCTCAAATTTGATGTCCCCGGTCATATCCCATTTGACAGCACCGGCGGCATCCTGCTCTTCTTTGGAGTCCATGATGTAGGCCAGACGGTCCAGGGATACTCCGGCCTTGGCCATCTCCGAAAGCATTCTTCCCAGTCTCCTTATGGGGAAGCTGAGCATGCCGTTATATGATACGAAAGCGATATACTCGCCTGCGGTCATCTCACCCTTAACGGTAAGCACCGCTCCGAAGACCGTAACTAAGAGTATCTGCAGTCCGCAGAGCACGTCCTGAATGGAAAAGAACTTTCCGATGACGTGTCCCATGTGGACCCAGAGACTGCAATAGTAGTTGTTCATCTTCTCAAATCTGTCTCTCTCAAACCTCTCATTGGCGAAAGCTCTTACCACCCTCACTCCAGTTAAATTCTCCTGAACGATGTCCGATACCTTACCTTCGTTCTCGTCACACTCCTTAAATCCAGTGTGCATCTCCTTTCTGAAGATGACGGAATACGCCAGGATCACGGGGATCGGCGCTGTGGCGATGAAGGCCATCTTTACGTTCATGGAGAACATGAAGTAAAGAGACATGACGATCAGTATGGAGATCCTGAAGACCGCCGTCATCTGCTCTGCCACGAAGGTCCTCATGCGATCCACGTCGGTGGTGCAGCGTTGGATGATATCTCCGGTGGAATTCTTCATGTGCCAGGCATAAGGCAATCTGGAGATATGTGAGAAAAGCGTATCTCTCATATTCTTTACCAGAACTTCTGAGCCTGCAGTATTGAGCATGGTGGTGCCGAACTGTGCAGCTACCCTGATGAGTCCCAGGCCGGCTATGGCGATGGCCGGTATCCAAAGGTGCTGACCTATGTATTCGAAGCCGCCCAAATCCTCCACCAGACCATTAACTACAGCCGGGAAGTTGGATGGCTTGCCGCCTATGGCGTTATCGATGGTGCCTCTGATGATCTGCGGATTCAGCATGTCCACAAAGGTCATCAGAGTCGAGCAAAGAATGCTCAGCACAAATAGAAGCTTGCTGCCCTTAAGAAAGCGCAGCAGAAGCTCCGTGTTCGATTTATTATTTTTTGCGTTTACTGTATTATGATCCATAAATCTCTCTCTAAAATGTGGTTCCCTATCATTATAGCATAACGATATGCCTTTTGATATTCCGATATTTAATAATCTCTTGCCCCTGTATCAAAAAACAGCGGGCCCGAAGACCCGCCGTTTATGATTCGTCAAAAAATCATTATTTTGCGTAGTTATAGAATCCTTCGCCAGACTTACGTCCAAGCTTACCAGCTCTAACCATCTTTCTAAGAAGAGTATGAGCTCTGTACTTAGGATCACCGAATTCCTTATAGAGAACGTCCATGATAGCTAAGCATACATCGAGTCCGATGAGGTCGCCCAGCTCAAGGGGTCCCATGGGGTGGTTAGCACCAAGCTTCATAGCGGTGTCGATTCCTTCTACGGAAGCAACGCCGTCAGCATAGATGCCGATACCTTCGTTGATCATAGGGATAAGAATTCTGTTTACTACGAATCCGGGGGCTTCTGCAACTTCTACAGGAGTCTTGCCAAGGATCTGGGTGAGTTCAAGGATGGTAGCCTTGGTCTCTTCAGATGTGGTAAGTCCGCAGATGATCTCTACAAGCTTCATTGCAGGTACGGGATTGAAGAAGTGCATTCCGATAACCTTGTCAGGTCTGCCGGATGCAACTGCGATCTCTGTGATTGAAAGTGAGGATGTATTAGTAGCGATGATGGTATCAGGCTTGCAGATCTCGTTGAGCTGTGCAAATAATGCCTTCTTGGCTTCCATATCCTCTGTAGCTGCTTCGATTACAAGATCAGCATCTGCGATGATGTTGATATCTGTGGAGCCGTGTACTCTTCCGAAGATCTCATCAGCCTCAGCCTGTTCCATCTTGCCCTTAGCAACCATTCTGTCCAGGTTCTTCTTAACGGTAGCGAGACCCTTCTCGATGGAAGTTTCACGTCTTGCTCTCATTACGACTTCATAACCCTTCTGTGCACAAACCTGAATAATGCCTGCACCCATTGTGCCTGTTCCTAAAACGCCAATTTTCTTCATTTAATTATGCCTCCTTAATATAATATGCGGATTGCTTTCTAGTATAATGGCTCTGTTAAATTATTAACCGCCATACATCTATAATTATAACATAAAGTAGTAGAAAAGAAACCCTCTTTTGTGATTTTATGATGTATTTTTTGAAATACGTAGCACTTTTAGCACTTGAGGTTGTTAATTTTAAGTCATTAATCATATAATGAATATCTATTTCATGCCTTTCCATGTTATTATACAATTGTATATATTTAATATTTGGAGACAAAAATGGATAATAAAAGAGCATCTATGACTTTGCGAGAGATCTGCAACTATCTTTGCGTCGATCTTCCGAAAAAATACGAAAGCATAGCGGACGAAGAGCAAACGCTCTGTTTTCGTTCGAAATACATCAAACCCGGCGACATCTATATGGTACTCAGATCCTATGAGGATTATAATTTCAAGAAAAAAACATCTAAAGACCAATATCAGGAAGCTATCGACCATAAAGCTAAAATGATAATAATGGGTAAGGATGTATTCTACGATTGCGGTCTGAAGGAAGAAGACTACCCTGTCTTACTGCTGGATGAACCTCAAAAAAGCGTAGCTTCATTTTTCAGCAAACTGAGCAGCGTACATGATCATGTAGTAATGATCACCGGAAGCATCGGTAAGACTACTACGAAGGATATCTGCGCTACCGTCGCGGAAAGAAACTTCAATAGTTTTGCTAATGCCAAGAACACCAACACCCCCGCCCAGACTGCCAAATTCATTTATAACGAATCTCTTAATCCGAGAGAAGTATATATACAGGAATGTGGTGCAGGTTATAGGACTACCGTTGAGTTAGCGTCTGAGCTGCTGAAACCGGACATTTTCATTCTTACAAATGTACTTGGACATCATTTGCAGATCTTCAAGACCATGGAGAATATCTTTAATGAAAAGGTCAGTCCCGATAACCATATGAAGCCTGATGGAGTCATCATTACCAATTACGATGATGAGCGGATCAGAGATCACAGTTTCAAGCATAGAGTGATCAGTTTCGCGGTAGAAAACGATCAGGTAGATTACAAGGCAAACAATTTAGTTCAAAAGGCTGATCTACTGTCCTTTGATATTTTCGAAAGAGAATCCGGCATCAGCACTCATGTCAAAGTCAGACTTCTCGGTAAACATAACGCATATAATGTTCTAGCTGCCTTTGCTCTTGGAAGAATCCTGGGAGTCAGTCGCGAAAAGCTCGCTAAGGATCTGAGCCATTACAGGCCGGAAGGCGTAAGGCAGAACATCCAAAACGTTGGTGGGGTGACCATTGATATGGACTGCTATAACGTAAGTGAAGAGTCTATCATTTCTATGCTCGAAGCTGGCTTTGGCTTCCCTCTCGAGGACGGTGGCAGAAGGATTGCTCTTTTAGGAGGCGAAAACAAGCTTGGAAATGACATGAAGACACGCTCGATCGCCTTTGGCAAAAAACTGAGAAAAATGCACTTCGATAAATATCTTCTTTGCGGTACCGAAGATACTTCTACTGCAGCACTTAAGCATTTTGGAGATGCACAGGATATATACGAAGGTTATTCCAAGTTCTTGTCAAAAAAGCCTAAAAAATGCGAATTGCTTCTCGATATGGATCAGATGGTGGACAGTCTTAAAAGGAATGTCAAGAGAAACGACCTCCTTATGGTCAAAGGCATCTACTATCTGAATATGCCTATTGCGGTGGATAAGGTTTTCGGCACATCCTATTCTTATTCACTCTCTCATAACGTATCTCGCACCACCACCATTCAGGAAGGCATTTATACGGTATCCCTGATTCCTGCCATGAAAGAAGTAGTCATCAAGGCCGTTGACATTTCAGATGGTAAACTCATCATCCCTGATAGCGTATCCGGCTATCCAGTCATCAGGATAGCTCCCGGGGCCTTCTCTTCAAGAGAGGATATCAAAGAAGTTCAACTGGGCAACAGCCTTAAGAACATTGGCGAAGAAGCCTTCCTGGAGTGTACCGGCCTTAAGAATCTGACCATTCCGGGTAATGTTCTTGTCATAGAGAAAGATGCCTTCAGTACTTGCAGCGGACTGGAAAAGGTAAAGATCGAAAGTGGGATAACGCACATCGGAATGGGGGCGTTCAGAGAGTGTACAGCACTGAGTTCTGTAGAGATTCCCGATACGGTCGGTATGATTGAGGAGGATGCCTTCGATAATTGTGACGATCTTACGATCATCTGCAGCAGAGATTCTTTTGCGCATAAATATGCCGAAGAAAACAGCATCAAGGTGGAACTGATATAAACATAAGCATAAAATCTGTTTTAAAACCCCAAAAGTGCCTTATCTTCTGGGGTTTTATGCTTTTGCTGTATAAATAATTGATTGAAATTGGTTTTATCTTATTATATAATACAATAGATTGTTGTTAATCACGAACAAACATTTGGAGGATATATAAGTGGATATCAAGCGAACTGAAATAACATTAAAAGAAACTTGTGACTTACTTGAAACTGAAATTCCCGATAAATTCAAAGACAGAGCCGATGAAAAGCTCAGCCTCTGCTTCCATTTCAAGAACGTCAAGCCCGGCGATACTTATCTGATGCTGAGATCCTATGAAGGATATTCCGGCAAAGGTCTCACCACAAAGGACCAGTATGATGATGCCATCGACAAAGGCGCTAAACTAATCATAATGAGCAGAGATTATTTTGAATCTTTCGGCATCAGCGAGGACGATTTCCCGGTTATCCTTATAGACAATGCCAGGGAAAAGATCTCAAATTTCTTCAGAAAGCTCAAGAGTGTCCACGGACACACGGTAATGATCACCGGAAGTATCGGCAAGACCACCACAAAGGACCTCTGCGCTACCGTTGCCGAAAAGAACTTTCATTACTACGCCAACTCCAAAAATACCAACACTCTCGTACAAGCAGCAAAGCATGTCTTCGCGGAATCCCTGAATCCCAGAGAAGTTTTCATCCAGGAGACAGGTATGGGCTATAAGGAATCCGTAGAGTTAGCTTCCGAAATGCTGGAGCCTGATATTTTCATCCTTACCAATATTTACAAGCATCATCTGCTTGCTTTGGGAAGCTATGAGAACATAATCTACGAAAAGACCAGTCCAGACAAGCATATGGCTCCCAACGGAGTGATAATCACAAACTATGATGAAGAAGTCATCAGAAGTCATGAATTCCAGCACAAGGTCATCAGCTTCGGAGTGAAGAACGAGGATGTGGACTACAGAGCTATCAACCTGGAGCAGAAGTATGACATCCTTGCCCTCGATGTCCTTGAGCGTGAGACAGGAATCCAGACTCACCTGGAGGTAAATCTTCTTGGAGAGCACAACGCATACAACATTCTGGCAGCTTATGTCCTTGGAAGAGTTCTGGGAGTTGCCCCAGAAAAGCTCAATGAGGACTTCAAATCCTATAAGCCTTCCGGCCTTAGACAGAACGTCAGAAACATCGCCGGCATCGTTACCTTCGTAGATTGCTACAACGTAAGTGAGGAATCCATCAAGGCATCTCTTGAAGCAGGCCTTACCATTCCTCTTGAGAAGGGTGCCAGAAGGATCGCTCTTGTAGGTGGTGAGAACAAGCTCGGCAAGCAGGTCAAGTCCCGCTCCTATGAATTCGGAAAGACTCTGGGAGATCTGCATTACGATAAGTATATCTTCTGCGGTACAGAAGATACCACCATGTTTGGACTGAACCGTTTTGGAGACGGTGCCGATGTCGCCCGTGGCTTCCAGGAAGTTTCCGATATCCCTTCAGAGTATCTGGATACCGTAGACGACATAATGAAGGCCATACAGACAAACGTCAAGCGAGGAGACCTCATGGTGCTGAAGGGCGTATGGCGTATAGGCATGCCCATCGCCATGGATAAACTCTTTGGAACCTCCTTCTCCTATGGATTCTCCCAGCTTACCACTGGCAAAAAACGTGTTAAGGGCAAGAACTGCCGCGGCTACTACATCCCCGCCATGGATGTAGTGGAAGTTACCAGAATCAAAGCCATTGACGGTAAAATCCAAGTTCCTGATGATATTGAGGGATATTCGATCAGCAGGATAGCATCTGAGACCTTTGCTTCAAATTCGGAAATCACTTCTGTAGATTTCGGGCATAGTTTAAAGAATATAAGCGCTGAGCTCTTCAAGAACTGCACCGGTCTCACAGAGATCACGGTTCCCGGAAACGTCAAAATGATAGAAGAAAACGCCTTCAACGGTTGTACCGGTCTTGAAAACGTTATCCTCGAAGACGGCGTTCTCCACATCTCAGAAGGCGCCTTCGCTGACTGCGGAGCTCTTAAGACCCTCGCGATCCCTGACTCTGTCGGCATGATCGAAGAAAATGCCTTTGAAAACTGTGATATTCTCAAAATCAGATGCAGCAAGGATTCCTTCGCTCATAAGTATGCAGAATCCAACAACATCGAAGTTGAACTTGTATAGCAATAACGACTATAAAAATGGCAGCTCATTAAGGGCTGCCGTTTTTTGTTTTCTTTATTCTATCAGACCAGATCCGCAAAGCTCAGCTTCACGGCTTTCTCCAGATCTTCAGGCTTCAATTCTATCTGATAGCCCACCTTGCCGGCGCTCACAAACATGCGGTCATAGAGGAGCGCCATCTCATGTATATATGTCGGAAAAGCCTTTTTCATGCCGATGGGTGAACAGCCGCCGTGGACATAGCCTGTCAAAGGAAGCAATTCCTTCTGCTTTATCATGGCTATGGATTTCTCGCCGCAGGCAGCTGCCGCCTTCTTCAAGTCCAGCTCATCTCCCACGGGAATCACGAATACGTAGTAGGCTTTGGACCTGCCCTGGGTCACCAGAGTCTTAAACACCCTAGTTGGATCCTCCCCGAGAAGCTCAGCTATCTCCTCGCCCGTCATGGTGGCGTCAGGCACATAGCTGTGGCTTTCATAGGGAATCTTCAGGCTGTCCAGGACTCGCATGACGTTGGTCTTTTCTGTTTTGTCTTTATTTTTTTGCTTCATTCCTTTGACTTATCCCAGATACAGATTGGTGGTCAGGTATTCAGGATCGCAGGTAACGTCGATTCCCATAGATCTCAAGGTCTGCTCGTCGTTCTCTGAAAGTATGGCAGTGCAGTGCGCCTTGCAGCCGTTGAGCTTTTCAAGCATGCCTACGGTCCTGTTGGCGTACTCGTTCATATCCGCCGAAATGGAAAGGGCTGTCAGGATATCATCCACGTTCAGGGATGTCCTGTCGTGGTGCAAAATATTCACCTTCAAGTTCTGGATATTGTTGAATACTTCAGGTGAGATTACGTACATGGGATCAGGAAGGCCTGCCAGCTTCTTTACAGCATTCAGGATGCATGCGCCGGCTGCTACCATTCTTCTGGAGGAACGTCCCGTTACGATGGAACCATCGGGAAGCTCCATAGCCATTACTACAACGTTCAGGTATTTCTTGTCGATCTCCTGTTTCTTAAGTGCGTACTCTCTTGCAGGGGTGACCACAGCTCTGTCGGTCTCCTTAGCTCCCACGTCCTTCATGAGGAGCTCGGATCTCTCGAGAACCTTGGAGTCGATCTTGCCCTTCTTGTAGTCCACCTTGGCCATCATGAATCTTCTGATGATCTCCTGGATGGCTGCTTCTCTCACCACTTCGTCATCGGTGATGCAGAAGCCTACTCTGTTAACGCCCATATCTGTCGGGCTCTGATACTCTGACTCGCCGGTAATGGTATCGATGATCCTCTTGATGACCGGGAAGACCTCCAGGTCGCGGTTGTAGTTGACCGCCTTTTCGCCATATGCTTCAAGGTGGAAGCTGTCTATCATGTTTACGTCCTTAAGGTCAGCGGTGGCTGCTTCATAGGCGATGTTTACAGGGTGCTTAAGAGGAAGGTTCCATACGGGGAAGGTCTCGAACTTGGCGTAGCGTACTCTTCTTCCCAGCTTGTATTCGTGATAGAGCTGGGAGAGGCAGGTGGCCAGTTTACCGGAACCGCCGCCCGGGGCGGAGACTACGATCAGAGGTTTGGTGACTTCGATATAGGGATTAGCACCATAGCCGTTTTCGGATACGATGGTATCCACATCCGTGGGATAGCCCTTGGTGAAATAGTGCTTATATACTTTGATATCTCTCCTCTGGAGCTTGTTGATGAACTGATCCACCGCGGGTGATTCTTGATAGCGGGTGACCACTACGGAATTGATCTTAAGATCGTATTTCCTGTAAATATCGATGAGCCTCAGGACTTCAAGGTCATAGGTAATGCCGAAATCCTGACGCGTCTTGGAGTTGATGATGTCTCCGGAGTAGATGCAGATAATGATCTCTGCCTGATCTTTCATCTTTTCCAAAAGCTTGATCTTGGCGTTTTCATCGAAGCCCGGGAGGACTCTCATGGCGTGCTTGTCGTGAACAAGCTTGCCGCCGAATTCAAGGTACAGCCTTTCGCTGTTCTTTTCATTGATCCTCTCCAAAATGTACTTTGACTGTTCTTCAATGTATTTAGCCGAATCGAAGCCAATTTTTTGCATAATTTCCACCTCTTCTACATAACATCTATGATAAGTTTATTTTTTCCTTCCGCTACGCCTCCCAGGGAGACATCGTACTCGATGTCGATCTTGCCCTTGGAGGATTCCTTGTCCATGAGATTCTTCACGCTCCTGGTGAGCACCTCGATCTCCATGGGTCCCATGGGCGTGTCGTAGACCGACGAGAACCGCTTGCCCTCTTCAAAGTAGAGCTCTGTGCCGGGGCCGTTGGAGCCTATCCTCTTCATCTTAAGCGACTTGTCGTCGAACTTAAGAGTGGTCTTTAGACCCTCCAGCCCCGATATCTCGCTCTCGTCGTAGATCAGATAGCAAAATCCGTTCTTTTCATAGAGACGGCCGTCCGTAATGAACTCCATCTGATCTTCTTCGACATCGTCAAAGCATTGCTTGCCTGTTATTTTGATCGTTATATCTTTCATAGCCCAGTTCTATTATCCTTTCTATGGTATCAGGATAGCTCAGGCCGGAAGCTTCCCAGAGCATGGGGAACATGCTTATCTTGGTAAAGCCCGGCAGAGTGTTGATTTCATTCAAATAAATCTTGCCGTCATCTTTTCCTACGAAGAAGTCCACTCTGGCGTATCCCTCACCGTCTATGGCCTGGAAGGCCTTAACGGCGATATCCCTGATCTCCTCCGTCATTTCCGGCGAAAGCTTGGCGGGTATTACCAGCACGGATTCATCGTCATCGTACTTGGATTCATAGGTATAGAATTCACCGTGGGGGACGATCTCTCCCAGGACCGCCACCTCGGGATGAGCGTTTCCAAGGACTGCTGCCTCTACTTCGCGAGCGTTGATGGCCTCTTCGATGATGAGTCTTTTGTCATACTTGAAGGCCAGGTCGCAGGCTCTGAAGAATTCGCTCTTGTTATGAGCCTTGGTGATGCCCACGGAGGAGCCCATATTGGCGGGCTTTACAAAGCAGGGATAACCCAGTTCCTCTGCCACGTGCTGCTCTGCCCTTTCACGGTCCTCTTCATATTTATACTTGAAAAGCGCCCTGTGCTTGCAGATGGGGAAGCCCACCTTGTCGAAGACGTCCTTGGCCGCCAGCTTATCCATGGCCAGCGCCGATGCCAGAACTCCGCAGCCGCCGTAGGGAATGCCCACGGTCTCAAAGAAGCCCTGAAGTTTGCCATCTTCACAGTTAGGTCCATGGATGATGGGAAGGGCGAAGTCCGCCACCTTCTTAATATAGCTCATGTTGAAGGCTTCGGTGTAGTTTAGCCAGGTGCTCTGTTCCAAAACATCCGCCGCGAAGGATGCGGTCATGCCTTCGGGAAGCACCAGCCTCCTCCACTCTCCGTCACGGGTGATGCCGATATATACAAGTTCATATCTTTCTTTGTTTATGGCGCGAATGACAGAAGCGGCTGACATAAGAGATACTTCGTGTTCTGAAGATTTGCCGCCAAAAACTATAGCTATTTTTCTTTTATTCATTTGATACCTTCCAGTAATTTCAAAAGATCGTCTTTATCGAAATGATATTTCTTAAGGCAGAACTGACATACCAGTTCAGCCTCTCCGTCCTCTTCAATGATCTCCGTCAAATCCTTGCGGCCGATGGACATAAGCACCTGCTCGAGCCTCTCCCTGGAGCAGTCGCACTGCCAGTTAAGGTCTCTGAAGCTCAGGATCTCCATCTGATATTCCTCGGGAAGCACGTCAAAGATCCTGTGAAGCATGGCTTCCAGGATGCCCTCCTGAGTCTTACCTACATTATTATCTGTAGCTTCCTCCACTAAAGATGTGATGGGCGGAAGATCCGCTATCATCTTCTCAAGCGCATCCACTGCGCCTTCCTCTGCATCGGGAAGCATCTGGATGAACATACCGCCTGCAGCCTTGATGCTCCAGTCAGTATCCACCTTGACTCCCAGGGAGAAGGCCGTGTTCTGCTGTTCAGATATATAATAGTAGGCTGTCAGGTCGTCGGCAATCTCGCCGTCCACTAAAGCTATGGTTCCCACGTAGGGTTCCTTAAGGCCCAGGTCCTTGATGACGGTCAGATCTCCAATTCCTATGGCGCCGCCCACGTCCAGTTTACCTCTGTCATTTAAAGGCAGCTCGCAGCTGGGATCCGCAGCGTAGCCCTTAACTCTTCCGTCGCCGGTGGCCGTGGCCAGTATCTGCTGGATGGGTCCGTCGCCCTTGAAAAGAACTGTAAGTTTATCACCTTCGCTCTTAAGGTCCAGGCCCATTAAGCCTGCTCCCGTCAGCACCCTTCCAAGGGCTGCTGATGCTAAAGGTGTGGTGTCGTGAATCTTTCTGGCTTCTTCTACCAGATCCGTTGTGATGGTCAAATATACTCTGAATGACCCGCTTTTATCGATTGCTGTTATTACTTTACTCATTTTTCCCCCTATTTTTACATCTTATTTTATCATATTTCACATCTTTTTTACACATAAATATCACAAAAGTTAAATATAATTTGTTTGTACCTTGAAGGAAGGGTACAAACCGAGATCAAATTTTTTTCTAACTAGGAGGCAACTTCAATGGATGATTGGGAAAAATTCAATTATAGCGAACGAACTGATTCCGAAACAGCTGGTCCCGCGCCTAAGGTAAAGACCGTATACACTGACTATGGTGATGGATACGGCAGCGCCGGTTCTTATGCCAGAGAGCCTAAATACGTGACCCGCAAGGCCATGATCATAACGGTAATTATCTGCATGCTTCTTTCAGCCTTCGTAGGCGCTGCATGCTACGCTCTGGCCATGTCCACCTTCGGCGGAACCACCATCGATAAGACCATCAAGACAACCAATTACAACCTGGCCAAGGCTACGGGAAGCGTACTTTCCCTTCAGGAAATTATCGCAAAAAATGAAAACTCCGTAGTAGCCATCTCCACCGAGACCATGTCCACAGACTTCTGGGTAGGCCAATACGTAACACAGGGTGCCGGTTCCGGTGTCATCTATTCTGAAGACGGATACGTCATCACCAACAATCACGTGATCGACGGCGCCTCCAACATCAAGGTGACCCTTTACGACGGTACTGAATATGAAGCTACTCTTGTAGCTACCGATTCCATGACCGACGTGGCAGTTCTCAAGATCGATGCTACAGGCCTTCAGCCTGTAACCTTCGGCGATATGAACAACGTTAACGTAGGCGACGCTGTAGTTGCCATCGGTAACCCTCTGGGAACCCTTTCAGGTACAGCTACCGAAGGAATCGTCAGTGCTCTTGAAAGAGAGATCACTCTCGACGGCAAGCAGATGACCCTTATTCAGACATCAGCATCCATCAACCCCGGTAACTCCGGTGGCGGACTCTTCGACCAGTACGGCAACCTCATCGGTATCGTAGTGGCCAAGTCCTCAGGATCTGACGTAGAAGGTTTAGGCTTCGCCATTCCTTGTGATAAGGTTTCAAGCGTAGCCAAGTCCCTCATAGAGAACGGCTATGTAGAAGGCAGACCTCAGGCCGGTATCGTAATCATCGACCTGACCGATCCTCAGACAGCTATGCAGTATGGCGCAACCATTACCGGCGTATATATCAAGGATGTCACCGGTAAGAACGCCAAGAAGGCAGGCCTTAAATCCGGAGATCTGATCTACTACGTAGACGATACCAAGATCACCGGCACAGCTCAGCTGGTAGCGCTCATCCAGTCTCACCAGGTAGGTGACGTGCTCACCTTCACCGTCGTAAGAGACAACGAAATGGTCAAGTGCGACGTAGAACTGGAATTATCCAAGCCCGAACAGCAGGAGCAGAAGATCGATAACTCACTGGGCAACTGATGAGTGAAAAGTTGATTCCAACATAAAACCCCTCGGCGAAATGTCGGGGGGTATTTCTTTTAGCTATTTAATTGCTCTCACATGCTTGCTGAGTTTGCCTTCCTCGCTCTTTACGAAGTCCTTGAGTTTGGAGATGTGAACTTCAGCAAAGCGTCTGGCGCTGTTGGCGTCTCCGCTCATGATAGCTTCCACGATCTCCTGATGCTCCAGGGGCTGATTCTTGAATCTTGAAAAATCATCATAATAGATGTATCTGAATCTCAGAGCCAGTTCCTGAACCTGGGATACCATCTTGATCAAGGTCTTGTTGTCGCTTAAGCCTACGATGAACTTGTGGAAGTCCTCATCCTGCTTGATGATCTCCTCTATGTCGCCGGCCTCTACGGCTTCCTTGTATCTTCTGGTCATGTCCTTGAGCTGCAAAATATCCCCTTCCGCGATCTTCTGAGCTGCAAGGCCAGCTGCCATGCCTTCCAGATCCTGCCTTACTTCCAGAACGTCCACCATGTCCTTGGCGGAGATGTCTGAAGCGTAGGCGCCGCGTCTGGGCTCGATGGTTACCAGACCTTCCTTTTCCAGCTTTCTGATGGCTTCTCTTACAGGTGTGCGGCTCACGCCCATCTCATCTGCCAGATCCACTTCCATCATTCTGGTACCGGGAGCGATCTCCCCTACCATTATCTGTCTCTTTAATTCTTCGTATACGATCTCTCTTAAAGGTCTATGATTTTGTAAACTGAAATTGATCATCAATGTTTTCCTCTGATTCTTCTCATATTGCCTGCGAAAAAGCTGTCATATCCCATCTCCTTGAAATGGGCAGCTGCTTTTTTGGCATCGCTCATATTGTCATAAAATCCGATGACTGTAGGACCGCTTCCGCTCATCATGGCGAACTTAGCTCCTTCAGTATCAGCTACCAGTTTTTTAAGTTCCGCTACTTCGGGATATGCCTTTAGGGTGTAGGTTTCCAGCACGTTTCCAAGCTTTTCGAGGGCCTGTTCTTTGCTCCCATTTAAGAGGGCCTTCATAAGGCCTTCTCCGTCGGGATGATCAAGCTCTCCTGCCTGGTCGATTCCCTGGTATACTTCCTTGGTGGACACTCCGAACCTGGGCTTCACCAGAAGGAAGCTCATGTCCAGATCCCTGGAGATGGGTGTCAGGACTTCTCCTCTGCCTCTTCCCATGGCGCAGCTGTATCTGCTGTTCTGGGTGAGCACCATGAAGGGCACGTCAGAACCCAGTTCAGCTCCGATCTCACAAAGCTCCTTTGTGTTAAGCCCCAGCTCCCAAAGCCTGTTCAGACCGATGATCACTGCCGCTCCGTTACCGGATCCGCCGGCAAGGCCTGCTGCCACAGGTATCCTCTTGGTTATCCTGATCTTAAGGCAGCCGAATCTGGCTTTGCCTGATCTCAAGGCATACTTCTCCATGAGAACCGCCGCCTTGTAGGCCAGGTTCCTTTCATCCGTAGGAAGATAGGATTTGTTGGTCCTAAGGTCGATCTTAAGTTGTTTCAGTTGATCGTCTTCCTGCCAATCCATTTCGATATCATCGGAAAGAGATATCTGCTGCATGACCGTAGCGACTTCGTGATAACCGTCATCTCTCAGGCCAAGCACGTCCATGGACAGGTTGATCTTAGCGTATGACTTGATATTTATTTTTTCTTACCCTTACCCTTTACTTTTTTCTTGTTCTTGGCCTGGCTTCTGGCGATGCGCTCTTCACGCTCTCTTCTGGCCTCAGCCTCTGCTTTTCTTCCGGTAATGAAGGTGCTGCCGCCGCTGGCTACGGTGCGGACGCGCTTAACTCTGTAGTGACCTTCTTCGATATAGTCATCTATCTCTTCCTCAGCCTCTTCTTCAGCTTCAGCTGCCTTTTCAGCCTTAGCTGCCTCCTTGGCCTGGCGCTTGTATTCCTTTTCCATAACCTCTGCTACGGACTTACCGGTTCTCTTAGCTTCCTTGTAAGGATTGAATCTGGTTTCCTTGTTATTATCATCCTTTTCGGCGTTCTTCTTAGCGCTTCTAACGGAGAAACCGATGATTCCTGCGTAGAGCACTAACATGAGCGCCATGCTGACCAGGGAGTTTCTTCTCTGGTTGATGGTGGTGAACTTGACTACCTGATCTGATCCAAGAGTGTTGCCTGCGTCATCCTTTAAGGTGCCTGCGATCTTCAGTGTGTATTCGGTGTCGCCCTTGATGGTGATCTTCTTTCCGTCTTTATCAAGGTTTTCCTTGTTGGAGTCAAAGAGTACCATGACTACTCCGGTTTCCTTGGGGGAATAAAGTACTATGATAGGAAGTACATTTCCGTCAGCATCTATCAGCTGGAAGCATCCGTCGTTATCGTCTCCCAGAATGGCTTCAGTCATTTCGTTATTGAAATAAAGCTTAACGTCAAAGTTCTCGATGGCTGCGCCGGTTGAATCAGCCTTGGGATAGGTATCCTCCAGCTTTAAGCCTCCTTCTACTCCGTCAGCGAAGCAAAAGCTGCTTGCTATCATGATGACCACTGCTATTATTGCCAGTATGCGGCCTGTTCTCTTCATAAGTTCTTCTCCTCCAGTTTTCTTTGCTTTTGTTTTAATCTCAGATCCTTAAAAAACCCCTGAACTATATCACGGCACTGGTCCTTGATGGGACCGTCCTCGATCTCCGTGAGTTCTATCTGATGATTCAGTCTCTGCTCGTTTATGACATTGAGCACGGAGCCGCAGCCCCCTGCCTTGGGATCCATGACCCCTACGTAAAGATGCTCTATTCTGGCCCAGACCAGAGCTCCCGCGCACATGGAACAGGGTTCCATGGTAACATACATGTCACAGCCCGTCAATCTTCTCCAGTTCAAAGTTTCCTTCAGAAACTTCCCGGCCTGTCTGATGGCGTTTATCTCCGCATGGGCCGTAGGATCTCCGTCCGTGTCTGTGGTATTATGACCGCGCCCGATTATCTCTCCGTCCTTTACGATGACGGCGCCCACGGGTATTTCGCTTTTTTCCAAAGCTTTCTGAGCTTCCTTCAGGGCTTCAAGCATATATCTTTCCATACCCGATGATTTTACCACAAAATCACCTCTGATTCAATATGAATTTTGCATACAAAGTGCATGATTGTTTTTTGCGGGCCAAAATCCCATAAAAATCCGCGTATTTTTTGAAAAAAACTGGCATCGCATACTGATTTGTAGTAAAATATTTGTGTATTTTTTGGAGGCTGCATTATGATTATGGATCTCATAGTAATCTTGATATTCGTGATCACCATATTCTTTTCCATGCGAAAAGGGTTTATGTTTACTGTGGCCTTATTCACCAAGGGACTGGTCTCCGTGGTGGTAGCCTACCTGCTGTCCGGCAAGCTGGGCGCCCTCATCGAGGGTACCACCGTGGGTGAGACCACCAAGATGCGAATAGCGGAGACCCTGACCGACAAATGGCAGGATTCCGAAGTTTACCGGGTCATCCCGGATATTCTTAAAGGAAGCAGTGACGAGGTGTCCAAGAACGTCATAGAAACCAGCGCCGAGAGCATCAACCACGCCGCCTGGATCATCCTATCCTTCTTGCTGATCCTCATCGTCATCCGAGTTGTCCTGGGGATCCTGGTACGAATGGCCAAGAACTCCCGAGAGAAGGATCGCTTCACCGGCACCCTGGACTGGCTCCTGGGGCTGGTGCTCGGCATCATCATGGGCGTCGTGGTGATCTTCCTCTTCCTGGCTCTGCTCTTCCCCGTCGCCAGCTTGGTGGCTCCCGGACACGCAGAAGATATCATGGCCTGGTTCAATGGCTCCATCTTCGCGCAGGATCTATACGACAACAATCTGCTGCTTTTGATACTCAAAGGCATGCTTTCATAACCGCTGACTCTGAGGCTGTCGCTTGCGACAGCCTCTTCAAATTCCATATGAAATATTGAACAAAATATATTACAAGGAGGCGAAGAAGTTATGGCTAAATATATTTTTGTTACCGGTGGCGTAGTGTCCGGCCTGGGTAAAGGCATCACTGTGGCATCTCTAGGGAGGCTCCTAAAGGCTCGCGGCCTCAAGGTGGCTGCCCAGAAGATGGATCCCTATATCAACGTGGACCCCGGCACCATGAGCCCCTTCCAGCACGGCGAAGTCTACGTCACAGAAGACGGTGCGGAGACCGACCTGGATCTGGGTCACTACGAGAGATTCATCGACGAGGACCTGAACAAGTACTCCAATCTGACCACGGGCAAGGTCTACTGGAACGTACTTAACAAAGAACGTCGAGGCGAATATCTGGGCTCCACCGTCCAGGTGATCCCTCACATAACCAACGAGATAAAGGCTTTCGTATATAACGTGGCGTCCAAGACCGACGCTGACATCGTCATTACCGAGATTGGAGGCACCATCGGAGATATCGAATCCCAGCCCTTCCTTGAAGCGGCTAGGCAGATTTCCCTGGAGGTGGGAAGAGACAACAGCCTCTTCATCCACGTGACCCTGGTGCCCTATCTGAGCGGCTCCGACGAGCATAAATCCAAGCCCACTCAGCATTCCGTCAAGGAACTGCAAGGCATGGGAATCAGCCCTGACATCATCGTGCTTCGGTGCGACGAGCCTCTGGAGGAAAGCATCTTCGACAAGATCTCACTTTTCTGCAACGTAAAGCGCGACTGCGTCATCGAAAACATCACCCTGCCCACTCTCTACGAGGCGCCTCTCATGCTGGAGAAGTCCGACCTTTCTGCGGTGGTCTGCAGGGAGCTGGGCATCTACGCTCCGCACTGCCACATGGAGGAATGGGAGGAGATGGTTCGTAGAATCAAAGCCAGAAGCAAGCACGTGGACATCGGTTTGGTAGGAAAGTATGTAGCCCTTCACGATGCCTACCTCTCAGTTGCCGAGGCTCTGCGTCATGCCGGTTACTGCTATGATTCTCACATTGATATACACTGGCTGGATTCTGAGGAGATCACCGAGGATACAGTGGATAAAATGCTGGGCGGTCTGGACGGTATCATCGTGCCCGGTGGTTTCGGAAACCGCGGTACTGAGGGTATGATCCTTGCCGCAAAATACGCTCGCGAGAATCTTATTCCCTACTTCGGTATCTGCCTCGGCATGCAGATCGCGGTCATCGAGTTCGCAAGAGACGCAGCAGGCATAGCCGATGCTCATTCCGGCGAGTTTGATCCGGAGACTCCCCACAAGGTCATAGATTTCATGCCAGGCCAGAGCGATGAGATCGATAAGGGCGGAACTTTACGTCTGGGAGCTTACCCTTGTGTCATTACTCCAGGCACCCTGATGGAGCGCTGCTACGGATCGTCCGAGATCAGCGAGCGCCACAGACACCGCTACGAGTTCAACAACGACTACCGTCAGCCCCTCACGGAGGCGGGGCTGGTGCTTTCAGGTCTGTCGCCGGACGGAAATCTGGTGGAGACCGTGGAGGTACCTGATCATCCTTTCTTCGTAGGCGTCCAGTACCATCCGGAGTTCAAGAGCCGTCCTAACAAGGCACATCCTCTCTTCAAGGGTTTCATCGAAGCATCCATTGAGAACAGAAAACAGCGTCACAAAAAAGATGCGGAAAGGAAGTCATTATGTGCGGTATTGTAGGTTACACGGGAAAAGATCAGGCAGCGCCTATACTTCTGGAAGGCCTTTCCAAACTGGAATACAGAGGCTATGATTCGGCCGGCATCGCCGTCCGCGACGGGGAAGACGCCTTTGAGATGGTCAAAGCCAAGGGAAGACTTTTCAATCTATATAACAAGACCGATGGCGGCCGCGCCCTTCCCGGCTCCTGCGGCATCGGCCACACCAGATGGGCTACCCACGGGGAGCCCAGCGAGGTCAACGCCCATCCGCACATCAGCGACTGGTTCGAAGGCTCCGGCACCGCTGAATTCGATTCAGACGTGGTCGGCGTCCACAACGGCATCATTGAAAACTACCAGGAGCTGGCGGATAAACTTGTCAGAAATGACTATACCTTCTACAGCCAGACGGACACGGAAGTCCTCATCAAACTGGTGGACTACTATTACAAAAAATACACCCACGATCCTGTAGACGCCATGTCCAAGACCATGGTGAGAGTCCGGGGGTCCTTCGCTTTGGCTCTCATGTTCAGAGACCACCCCGGCGAGATCTACGTGGCGAGGAAGGACAGCCCCCTGGTGGTCGGAGTAACCGATGATGCTTCATATCTGGCTTCTGACGTGCCTGCCCTTCTTAAATATACCAGGGACGTCTACTACGTCGGTAATCTGGAGATGGCAAGGCTCGTCCCGGGAGACGTGGAGTTCTACAATCTGGATGGTGACCAGACCGAGACCCTCCTCACCAGGATCGACTGGGATGCTGAAGCGGCCGAAAAAGGCGGCTTCGAGCACTTCATGATCAAAGAGATCCACGAGCAGCCCAAGGCCGTTCGCGATACATTGAATTCATGTCTCGATACCGACGGAAACATCAACTTCAAAGATGCCTCCTTATCCGATGAAGACATCCGCAACATCTCTCAGATATATATCGCTGCCTGCGGCTCCGCCTATCACGTGGGAGTCACAGCTCAGTATGTCATAGAAGACCTGACGGGAATCCCTGTCAGGGTGGATCTGGCTTCCGAGTTCAGATACCGCAACCTGCCGCTATCGTCCAAGTCGCTCGCTGTTTTCATCAGCCAGTCGGGTGAGACAGCTGACACCTTGGCAGCCCTGAGGAAGGCGAGAGAGCAGGGCCTGCCTACCCTGGCAATCGTAAACGTTCTGGGGAGCAGCATCGCCCGGGAGGCGGATCACGTGGTCTACACCATGGCAGGCCCGGAGATCTCCGTAGCCACCACCAAGGCCTACTCGGCCCAGCTCATGGTCTGCTACATGCTGGCCCTTAGATTTGCCAAAGCAAGAGGCACCTTGACGCCTGAAAAATATCAGGAACTTACTGAAGAACTCAGAAGTCTCCCGGAAAAGATTGAAAAGATCCTTCAGGACAAGGAGCGCATCCAGTGGTTTGCCAGTAAGCACGCCCACGACAGCGACATGTTCTTTATCGGGCGTGGTGTGGATTACTCCGTCAGCATGGAAGGCAGCCTCAAGATGAAGGAGATCTCCTATATCCACTCTGAGGCCTATCCGGCAGGCGAGCTCAAACACGGCACCATAAGTCTCATAGAAGAAGGCACCCTTGTGGTCGGAGTTCTGACCCAGCCCCTTCTCATGGAAAAGACCCTGAGCAATCTGGTTGAATGCAAGAGCCGCGGGGCTTACATCATGGGCCTCACCTCCTACGGCAATTACTCCGTGGAGGACACGGCCAACTTCACAGTCTACGTACCGAAGACCGACGAGCACTTTTCAGCCAGCCTTTCCGTGGTGCCCCTTCAGCTTCTGGGCTACTACCTGAGCGTCTCCAAGGGACTCGATGTGGACAAACCCAGGAACCTGGCCAAGAGCGTTACCGTGGAATAAAATATTTTTGCAAAAAATCAAAAAACCTGTTTGACTTTCTCAAATGAAGGTATATAATACTTACTTGGGCGCAAAATATAGGTGATTTTAAATAATTTTGCGCTGGAAACCACTATTTATAGATATCTTCAGGAGGAAAAGAAAATGAGTGTAGCTATCACCGGAAACGCATCAATGAGAGAGAGCCTTGCATATGTAGGTTATTTGGAAAAGAAATACAACAGAAAGCTTAAATCCCTTGATATTAATCTGAACGGTGAATTTGCTGACCTCAACTACGAATTTGAGAAGGCTCCTTTTGAGAGGATCAGAAGGATCACAGGCTACCTGGTAGGAACCATGGACCAGTGGAACGACGGCAAGCGTGCCGAGGAGCACGACCGTGTAAAGCACGACACCAACACTGGATTTGAGAAACTGTAATAAAAGCTGGGGTGAATGGACAATAGTGTTGATAAAAACCGCTGTAAGCCTTGATATTTAAGGCCTTGCAGCGGTTCAGTTTTTTGGAACAACTTTGAAGGGTATATACCGGCAGTATTACGAGTCATTATGCTGCAAAAGATTCTTCCTCCCTTTGCCTTATAAGTTCTTCGAGCTTTTGCCGATTTTTCTGGATCTGCAGGATGATCTCCCGATATTTTATCGTGTCTTGTATCATATACTTATCGTCTCTGATATCGATTGCTGACAAATATTCATTCAACCGAGATACCTCTTCAAGCAGATTCTTTGCTTGGATACTCAGCTCGGAATTATTTGGAAAAATATGATCTGCATATGCCAGTGCTGTATCTGTGGAACCGATACAGTACATTATATTATCATATTCTTTATTATATAAAACAGCATTGTTTTCTTCCAATCTGTCCTTGATCTCATTAAATGCATGATCCTCCACTTCAAGACATCCTTGGTCTATAGCGGTGGTCTCAAAATAATTCATATCAAAAAGAAATTGTTTCTCTCTAAAGTAACTCGCAAATGTGGAAAGTGCAACGATCAACAGGAGTACTATTATGCAAAAAATAACAAATTGCTTTTTTCTCTTTTTCAATTCAATTGACGCGTACATTTCAGCTGACTCCAAAATCAAGCCCGAATTGTCAGTTGGCGCATGCTGATCATTCAGTTCGCCGCTCAACAGTTCAGGAACGCTCACTTCCAATTCATCTGAAAGGGCTTCCAGTATACCAATATTAGGTGCTCCTATTCCCCTCTCCCATTTGCTTACTGCTTTGTCCGTAACGAAAAGCCTATCAGCCAGCTCCTGCTGAGTCAGACCGATATCTTTTCTTCTACAGTGAATGAACTTCCCCATTTTGACCTGATCCATAACAATACCTCCGATTTGTTTCAATAATACTATAACACATATTTGAAAAAAGAAAATAAACTAAACGTTTACGTATATTAATGCAGATATTTCTCTGAACGATGCCGATGTAAAAATAATGTCTGAATCTAATTTACTCGAAACCGACACTAAAGTAGACCATTTAAAACGCCGGTCATGTGATATGCTACCTCCTAGGTAGACAGTTGAAAAAACAAAACTGTTTGCCCAGGAGGTTTTTCAATGAGCAGATTTAGTGCCGAGGATAAAATAATTGCTGTAAAAAGATATCTTGATACACATGAATCCATATCCCAAA
>JAFPXY010000010.1 GCA_017394515.1 Bacillota bacterium
CTTGCCAAATCAGGAAACTTTATTCGGGAATTGAACCTCTGGATATATCAAGAATTAGATAGGACATCCTTCAGCAGAAGTGGAACGATTCATCCCTCCACTTTGAGAAGTGGGGGTATTCTCGTTAAGCTTTATGATAAATGAAATTTTTTAGAGCTGCCATAAGGCAGCTCTTTTTAAACGGGTGAGTGTAAACCACAAAGGTGTTTTTTGCGGCATTAGGTTAATTGCAAAAAATGCCTGCTTTAAAGAGTAAACCGCAAAGGCGTTTTTTGCAGTGTTAGGTTTATCGAAAAATATGCCTGCCTCAAAAAGTAAACCACAATGTCCTATAGAGAGCATTGTGGTTTATGCGTTTAAGCCTTCTCTTCTCAGATAATAAACCACATTCCTGTAATTCAGGCTGTTAGGTTTACTATTGAGACTGAGTCTTTAATATTGCGAAAAATTACACGGCATAAAGGTAAACCACAACTTGCAAAAAAATGCTTTTAGGTTTACCTAGCGGCAAGTAAGCTAAATAGCGTTAAACCACAACACATAAAAAACATACCTTTAGGTTTACCTGACAGCAAGAAAGCCAAATATCAGTAAACCACATCTGCTTAAAATGGAAGATTAGGTTTACGCTCCATACTAATAGAGCTATATTCTGAAGAACTTTAATTATAGTCCTAAGAGGAGATGTCTCATTTTGAGACATCTCCATATTTTTTATATTTGATATTCCGCCAGAAATTCTTCAGGTGTTCGGACATCGATCTTTCCTCGTGAGTAATCCTTTGCATTCCTGGTTATAATAAAATCAACATTATTCCTGACCGCAGCTTCGTACTGAAGCGCATCTTCATAGTCTTCCCAACAGAGCTTCGCTGCATTCTCCAGATCCTCGGCTTTAAGATCATCAAATCTGAAAATCATCGACAGCTTTCTAAGTGTATCGTGGATCCACTCGGGAGATAGTTCTTTTCTCATTACATACACGATATCCGCAAAGGTCAAAGCTGATACTACGCCCTCTGAAATCCCTGTCTCGCACAGCTTCCAAATAATTGCAGAATCCTTATAGAAAGGTTCCCTCTTCATCAGCACATCCAGCAAAACATTTGCGTCAATCAGTAATCTTGTACTTCTCATAAAGCGCTCCTGTCTTAGCATCCATCAAATCATAATCTCCCTTAATTATACCTGTAAGAGAGTCTGTGAGGTATTCGATCACCTGGTCCGTTGGGACGAATCTACCTACAGGTTTGCCGTTTTTAGTTACGATGATCTCATTACCATTCATCACCATATTCAGGTACTTACCGAAATTGTTCTTCATCTCTGTCGAAGTAGCTACTTCCATGGCCAATTGACTCACCTCCTTAACAAATCCACATTTTAGCTAATTTTATTATATATGAAATTAGCTAATTTTGCAAGCGCATAATAAAAGAGTGCCCTCTTTAGCGGGGCACTCTGGCTATCATTTTTTCATCTCATCGAACATGGCGGCCACGCTCGGCGCATCTTTGGTCAGCTTCTTGATGGAGAGATCCTCCGCCTTGTTGTTGGCCAGGCGCAGGTTGTTCTCCGACGAGAGCAGCGCTTCCTTGGTCTTCTGCAGATGCGAGATGGTCTTGTCGATCTCCTCGATGGCCTTTGAGAACTTCTCGCTGGCGATCCTGTAATTCCTTCCGAAGGCATCCTTAAAAGCGTTCATGTTCTCCTCGAAGTGCAAAATATCCACCTGCTGGTTTTTCACCACCTGAAGCTCCCTCTGATAGTGCAAAGAATTCAATGCGGCATTTCTCAGTAGCGTTATCATGGGTATGAAGAACTGGGGGCGTATCACGTACATCTTCTCGTAACGGTATGACACGTCCACGATTCCGTTATTGTAGTACTCGTTGTCCGCTTCCAGCATTGAGACCAAAACAGCATACTCGCAGTTCTTCTCTCTGCGGTCCTTGTCAAGCTCCTTAAAGAAGTCTTCGTTCTTATGCTTAGTTGCGGTCTCATCCATCTCATTCTTCATCTCGAACATGATGGAGATGAACTCGGTGCCGTCATCAGCAGACTCACGGAAAATGAAATCTCCCTTGGAGCCTGTTCTGGCATCGTTATCTTTCTCGAAATACGCGTTGGGGAAAGCCGTCATCCTGATGGAATTGAACTGGTTCTGACAATGCTGCTCCAGGCTTTCTCCCACCATCTTGGTGGACTGGCGAGCTTTGAAATCCTTGTAGTACTCGATTTGCTCGTCCTTCATTTTAAGGGCGCTCTCGTACTGATCCTTCAGTGACTTTTCCTTAAGGGCGCTTTCATTGTCCTTGTTTTCGAGCTTGCCTTCAAGTTCGGTGATTGACAGGGATTTCTCCGCGATCTCGCGGTCCTTCTTCTGGACGGTCTCAGCAAGCTCGCGATCCTTCTTCTGGACAGCATCAGCAAGCTCCCTGTCCTTCTTCTGAACAGCTTCAGTCACAGCGAGTTTCTTTTCGGTCTCAGCCCCTTCGAGCTTTGCCTTGAGAGCTTCGATCGTCTTATCCAGCTCACCGATCTTTTCGTCTTTTTTGCGGAGCTCTTCGGCGCTTACCTTCTCCTGCTCCATGCGGGCAATCTGGATATTACTCTCATTCTTTTCTTTGAGTTCAGCCTCCCTGCGCTTGAGTTCCTTTTCAAAATGGCTGTCTCTCACCTGCTGAAGGATCTGGGCATAACCGGACTCGTCAACCTGAAAGACCTTGCCACAGTTAGGACATTTTATTTCCTGCATGATAATCTCCTTAATTGTTATTCCGTCAGGACGAAGTTCGCATCGTCTGCGGTGTGCTCGATGTCGTCCTCCCAGATGAGTCCTTCACCGGTGAGTCTGAGTCTTCCGGTACCGTTCTCGTAGACCTTGGATACGGTGCCTTCCTCTTCAACTTCATAAACGATATCCTTCTTTATGCAGTCGTCGTATTCCAGGACGCCCTCATCATCGAAGGTTCCGGAGAATACCCACTCGAAGGACTCGAAGGCGCTGTCACTCCAGTTGATTACCACAGAGTACACATCCCCTACCTTATTGACGATAATGATGCCCCTGCCTGCTACGACTTCCACGTAGGTGCCGGTGTGGGGTTCATCGGATTCCTCAGCAGCCTTCTGGAGCGCCATCAGGTCAGCCTCCTTGTCTGCCAGGTTCTGGATCTCCTGAGCCGCATCCACGGGCTCGTCCTCCTCATCTTCGGAGTCATCCACGGGCTCCTCCGCTTCGCCTGCAGGATCCTCAGGATCCACCTGCTCATCAGTGGTTACCTCGTCTTCGTCTTCGCCGGTCTCGGAATTATTTCCGCCACAGGCCGCATAGCAAAATACCATCGCCACGCATAATATCAGCGCTAAAAACTTTTTTAAACTCTCGCTCATTTTCAAAATCTCCTCTTACTTAAAACTCTTGTCTGTTAAAACTATCTGTGCGATGGATTCAGCGAAAATCTTCGTCGAAAGCATCATATTCTTTAGATCTATATATTCGTTTGGCATGTGGCAGGTGTCCTCCTCCCCCGGGAACAGCGGTCCCCAGGAAACGATGTTTGGCATTGCCTTAGCATAGGACCCGCCATAAGCCACGGTGAACTCATTTATCAGATCTGTTACATCTTCATAAGCTTCTTCGAATACTTTGAGGAAGGGCCGCTCCTTCGATACGAAGACCGCAGGAAGTGCATCAGTCATTACTGTATGTCCTCCGCGATCAGCTGCCCATTTTTCCAAAGTCTCCTCTATCCCCTCCATGCTCTCGCCATAAGGAAAGCGCACGTCTACGACTAGCTTAGCCACTCCGTCCTCAGCCTTTAAAATGGTAGGCGCAAAAGTATTTCTGTGGACGAATTCTCCCTGGTAATACTCGCTCTCGGATCTAAGGCCGATGCCTGTTCCTTCCCAGTCAGAGAAGGTCTCGGTGACATCGCGGATCAGCTTAAGCAAGCTGTTCTCCCCAAGGCCCATTTCCTCCAGTGCCTCTGCCAGTTTGAATATGGCGTTTTCTCCGTGCTCCGGCACGCTGGAATGACAATCATGACCTCTCGCCGTGATGACACTCCCATCCGAAAGCGTCGCTTCAGCCGTACCCGGCACCACATTATTGGCTACTCCGATGTTTAGGCCTATTAAGTGCAAACCTTCGGGGGCGGGTTCTTTGGAATAATCGAATTCCAGTTCCTGGTCCACAATGCCCTTCTCGATGTTGCAGATTGGATATTCACCGTCCGGTGTGAAGCCGTAGTCCGGTAATGGATACGCCTTCACATAAGCATTCATATCAGTCCACTCCACCTCTTCCTGGGTGCCCAGGATCAGCTGCACCTTCTTTTTAAGGGGTAATCCCAGGGATTTCACCGCTCTCATGGCATAGAGGCTGGCGATCACCATTCCCTTATCGTCGATGGTCCCCCTTCCGTACATGCGGCCTTCACAATCTATGGCTCTGAAGGGATCGAAGGTCCATTCCTCTGGATCCCCGGGTGGCACCACATCCACGTGAGCGAGGATGCCTAAAGTTTCATCCCCCTGGCCCATCTCTATTATACCTACCTGTTCATCCAGGACACTTCTCGCTTCAAAGCCGTAGCCTTTAGCCAGTTCCAGGATGAAGCGAAGGGCTTCCTTCACCTTTTCCTTATCCTCGGATACGCTTGGAATCGCTACGAAGTCCTGAAGGTCTTCGTGCATTTTTTGCTCGTGCTTTATGAGAAATTTTTCTAGTTCGGTATTCATGTCTTTCTCCTGTTTGCTCAGATAATATATTATATCATCAATCTTCAAAAAACTCCATAGCTAATAAAAGAGTCCCGGTTCATCACGCCGAGACTCAATTTTTGGTTATTATTTATTCATTAGTTAGAAAAGAAAGGAAAGGAGTTTTCGTTATTATTCGTTCTTACTTCGTAAGTATGTCTCAGGTTTATTTCCCTTTGACAATTATATTAAACACCTTTTCCTTGAAGGTTTCTTGAAGATAAGATGTGGTTTTTTGAAAGTTATGTGTTTTTGGGGATATTTTTTTGCATCTGAGCAAAAAAGTATAATTCGCAGATTATTTTTTCGATGAATTTATTATGAAGAGTTTTTAACTATTATTGAATTTTTCGCTTTAGCATGATATACTATCAGTACAATTATTATTACTGTATGACGAGATCAGGAGAGACCGCGTGTGCCAATATCCGCGGCGCCGAAGGGGCGTAGTATGAGTGTGATAAACTCTCAGGCAAAAGGACTGATCTTAGGACAGACCCCTGGAGAGCGCTAGCGCACCGACGAGGATCAATCTTTCAGGTAAAAGGACAGGGCACGCTAACTTGATTTAGTGTGCCTTTTTATTTTTTGAAGGCACATCGATAGGCTGCTATAAGACGGAGGTGAGATGTATGGCAGATGAAACTTTAAAAAGAACTTCACTATTCGAGACCCATCTTAAATATGGTGGGAAAATGGTTCCCTTCGCAGGTTGGGAAATGCCCGTGCAGTATCCTGCAGGCGTTATAGCTGAGCACAACGCCGTAAGAACTGCCTGCGGCATGTTCGACGTATCTCACATGGGTGAGATCACCGTTGAGGGCCCGGATGCTGAGGCGAACCTCAATTACCTTCTCACAAATGATTTTTCAGGAATGCATGATGGCCAGGCTCGCTACTCCCCCATGTGCAATGACGAGGGTGGATTTGTAGACGACCTCATCGCTTACAGAAAGGACGAGGACGAGTTCCTCCTGGTAGTAAACGCATCCAACAAGGACAAGGACTTCGCATGGATCAAGGCTCATATCTTCGGTGACGTTAAGGTCGAAGATATTTCTCCTTTAGTTGGCCAGATCGCCCTTCAGGGACCTAAGGCCTTCGAGATCCTCGGTAAATTGGTGGATCCTTCCGGCATCCCCGAAGAATATTATGCTGCTAAATATGACGTTCCCATGTGCGGCACGAATGTCATGATCTCCACCACAGGTTACACCGGTGAAGAAGGCGTTGAGATCTACATGCCTTGGGATCAGGCTCCTGTCATCTGGGAAGCTCTCATGGAAGCAGGTAAAGACTACGGTCTCATCCCTTGCGGACTGGGCGCCAGAGACACCTTAAGACTTGAGGCCGGTATGCCTCTCTACGGACATGAGATGGATGACACCGTTACTCCGAGAGAAGCAATGCTTTCCATGTTCGTCAAGATGGATAAGCCCGACTTCATCGGTAAGGCTGCCATTGAGGCAGGAACCCCTCCTAAGAGGAAGAAAGTCGGTCTGGAAGTTACAGGACGCGGCATCATCCGTGAACACATGGACGTATACAAAGGCGATAAAAAGATCGGAGTTACATGCTCAGGAACCATGTGCCCTTACATCAAGAAAGCTGTAGCTACAGCACTGGTAGACGCCGACGAGAGAGTTCTCGGAACTGAAGTAGAAGTCGACGTAAGAGGCAGAAGAGTTCCCGCCGTCATGGTAGGATCCGTATTCTATAAACGTGGTTAATTCTAAATTGCAAAAAATATTAAGGAGGACGTTATGGCTTTATATTTTATGAAATCTCATGAATGGTTAAATGAACTGGATGACAATACAGTTACTATCGGTATTTCCGACTATGCTCAGAACGAGTTGGGCGGACTGGTATTCGTTAATCTTCCCGAACCCGGTGACGAAGTAACAGTTGACGAGCCTTTTGCAGATGTTGAATCCGTAAAGGCAGTATCTGACATCTATTCTCCTGTTTCCGGAACAGTTCTGGAGATCAATGAAGAGCTCCTGGATGCTCCCGAAACCATCAACGATGCACCTTATGATGCTTGGTTCATCAAGGTTGAGAACGTCACAGCTCATGCTGATCTCATGACAGAAGAAGAATACAACGCATACTGCGAGACCCTTGCTGAGTAATCAACTGAGACCATAGCATTTCTATAGAAAGCGAGGTGAGATAATGGGCTCTTATGTACCCAATACATTAAAAGAACGGGAAGAAATGCTGAAGGAAGCAGGTTATACCTCCTTCGAAGACATGTTCAGCTGCATTCCCGATGAGGTCAAACTCAAAAGACCCCTGAACCTTCCCTCCGGTCTGAGCGAGCTGGAAGTAGCCCGCAAGATGGAGGAACTGGCAGACATGAACGTGGTCTTCAAGAGCATCTTCAGAGGTGCCGGATCCTATGACCACTTCATCCCGGCCATCGTTAACAGCGTGATCTCCAAGGAAGAATTCCTCACGGCATATACGCCTTATCAGGCTGAGATCAGCCAGGGAATACTTCAGTCCATCTTTGAGTTCCAGACCATGATCTGCGAGCTCACAGGAATGGACGTGGCCAACGCTTCCCACTATGATGGTGCTACTGCCGCTGCGGAGACCATTCCCATGTGCGTGGACAGAAAGCATAAGACAGCTTACGTTTCCGCCACCACTCATCCCTGGGTCATCCAGGTAATGAAGACCTATTGCTTCGGTTCCAACACCAAGTTGGTGGTCCTTCCTTCCAAGGATGGATTGACAGATGCGCAAGCTCTTAAATCAGCTCTCGAGACCGATCCTGAGGCAGCTTGCTTCTACCTGCAGCAGCCCAACTTCTTCGGAAACTTCGAGGACGCTGAAGCCATCGGAGAGATCGTTCATGCAGCAGGCGCTAAGTTCGTCATGGGCGTAAATCCTCTGGCTCTTTCCATAATCAAGTCACCAAGAGAATGCGGCGCTGACATCGCTGTCGGTGATGGCCAGCCTCTGGGAATGCCTATTTCCTATGGCGGACCTTACGTGGGCTTTATGGCAACCACCACCGCTATGATGCGTAAGCTCCCCGGAAGAATCGTGGGAGAGACCACAGATGATCAGGGAAGACGTGCTTTCGTTCTTACCCTCCAGGCCAGAGAGCAGCATATCAGACGTGAGAAAGCCTCATCCAATATCTGCTCTAACCAGGATCTCTGCTGCTTGACCGCTTCCGTGTACATGGCAGCCATGGGTAAAGAAGGCATGGCAGAAGCTGCACGCCAGTCCATGTCCAAGGCACACTACTTAAGAGAAGGCCTGAAGAAAGCCGGTTTCTATCCGGTATTCCATACGGAATTCTTCAATGAGTTCGTTACCACATGCCCTGTGGATGACAAAGAACTTCTGGACGCCCTGGAAGCTGAAGGAATACTGGGAGGACTTCCCATTGCCGATGGCAGCATCCTTTGGTGCGCCACCGAAAAAAATACCAAAGAAGATATGGACAAACTGATAGCCATAGCTTCAAGCATTACAGGGAAAGGAGGTCTGAGCTATGAATCTAATATTTGAGATCGGTAAAGAAGGCCGCGGCCTGTCCCTTCTTCCCAAGTGTGATGTGCCGGTAACAGACCTTCCTGAAAACCTGAAGCGTCAATCCGAATTACATCTGCCGCAGGTCTCCGAAAACGAGATCTCCAGGCACTATACCAAGTTAGCTCAGCGTACTCACGGTGTAAACAAGGGCTTCTATCCTTTGGGCTCCTGCACCATGAAGTACAATCCCAAGGTCAACGAAGAAATGGCTGCCCTTAAGGGCTTCCGTCAGGTACATCCTCTTCAGGATGAATCCACGGTCCAGGGTTCACTCGAGGTCATCAAGATGACCGAAGACATACTTTCCGAGATTCTCGGAATGGACGCCTTCACCCTGCAGCCCGCTGCCGGAGCACATGGCGAGTTCACCGGACTTCTCCTGATCAAGTCCTACCATACGGACAGAGGAGATACCAAGAGAACAAAGATAATCGTTCCCGACTCAGCCCACGGCACCAACCCGGCATCCGCTGCAATGTGTGGCTATGAGGTCGTAAGCATCCCATCCGCTGAGGACGGCTGCGTTGATCTGGACGCCTTAAGAGATGCTGTAGGTGAAGACACCGCAGGTCTCATGCTGACCAACCCCAATACTGTAGGACTCTTCGATAAGAATATTTTGGAGATCACAAAGATCGTACATGAAGCAGGCGGACTCTGCTACTACGATGGCGCCAACCTGAACGCCGTCATGGGTCAGGCTCGTCCCGGCGACATGGGCTTCGACTGCGTACACGTAAATCTCCATAAGACCTTCTCGACTCCTCATGGAGGCGGCGGTCCCGGTTCAGGCCCTGTGGGCTGCAAAGCATTCCTTCAGGACTTCCTTCCCGGAGCACGCATCAAGGGCAATATCGAGGATGGATACTACTATGAAGATTCACCTAAGTCCATGGGCTCAGTCAAGATGTTCCACGGAAATTTCCTGGTGGTGGTACGTGCCCTCACATACATGCTTACCTTAGGTAAGGAAGGTATCCCTGAAGCATCTGCAAATGCAGTACTTAATGCCAACTACATGAGAGTGAAACTGGCAAAGAAGTATGAAATGGCTTATGACACCACATGCATGCATGAGTTCGTTATGGATCTCAGTGAGCTCAAGCACAGAACCGGCGTATCCGCTCTGGATGTGGCCAAGGGACTCCTTGACTATGGCGTACATCCTCCTACAATGTACTTCCCTCTTATCGTTCACGAAGCCCTCATGGTAGAGCCTTGTGAGACCGAGCCGAGAGAAGTCATGGATGAGGCTTGCGACACACTCCTCGAACTCTATGATCTGGCCGAAAAGGATCCCGAATGGCTCCATGCCGCTCCTCACAACGCCGTCATCGGCAGACCTGATGAAGTAGGTGCAGCCAGAAAACCTGTAGTAAAATATACATGGGAGTAAAAGAATAAAATGACTAATTACGATTTAGTGATAATCGGTGGAGGTCCCGGTGGCTATGAAGCGGCCATCGAGGCCTCCAAGGTCTATGGAATGAAAGTAGCTCTGGTGGAAGCCCGCGAGCTCGGCGGAACCTGCCTAAACCGCGGCTGTATTCCGACGAAGACGCTGCTTCACTCCGCGGATCTTTTGTACGAATTAAAAACTCACGGTGAGCACATCGGTCTCACTGGTTATGAAGGCACCGACTGCGACATGGCTGCCCTCCACGCCCGTAAGAACGAGGTGGTAGATCAGCTTGTAGCAGGCATCGGTTCTCTTATGAAGATGAACAAGGTGACCGTCTATCATGGCTTAGGATCCATAGTGGACGCCAACCACGTTAGGGTCGCTTTAAGCGACGGATGTACCGATGATCTTGAAGCAAAAAACATCATGATCGCCACCGGTTCCGTTCCGGCCTTCCCTCCCATCCCGGGAGCGGAGTCCGACAAGGTGGTGACCAGCGATGAGCTTCTCGATCTGGACCACAAAGTGGACGAACTCATCATCGTGGGCGGCGGTGTTATCGGCTGTGAATTCGCCTCGGTATTCAGTTCTTTGGGAACCAAGGTGACCATCGTCGAGGCACTTCCTGCCATCATCGCCAACCTGGATAAGGAGCTCGGCAGGAGTCTCTCCATGATCTTCAAAAAATCCAAGGGCATCGATATCCACACCGGCGCCATGGTGACAGCCTTTAAGGAGGATGGCGACAGGATCTCCTGCTGCTACACCGAGAAGGGCAAAGAATGTGAGGTCTCAGGGGATCTGGTCCTCATGTCCATCGGCCGCAGAGCTAACACAGCAGGCTTGATCGCAGAAGACGCATCGGATGAGATCAAGGGTCTTCTCATGGAGAGAGGCTGCCTGGTAGTAGGACCGAATTACATGACTTCAGTCGCAGGCGTTTATGCCATCGGAGATGTCATCGGCGGCATTCAGCTTGCTCACGTGGCAACGGCTGAGGGCAAATGCGCCGTAGCCTTCATGAACGGAGCAGTTCCTCCTGTGGACGTAAAGACCATCCCATCCTGCATCTACACGAGCCCCGAGATTGCATCCGTCGGTATCACCGCCGACGAGGCCAAGGAGCAGGGTCTGGATGTTGTGACAAAGAAGTACCCCATGTCAGCCAACGGCAAGACCGTCCTCTCCCTTCAGGAGAGAGGATTCATAAAGGTAGTGGCCGACAAAGAGACCGGCCGCGTCCTGGGAGCTCAGATGATGTGCGCGAGAGCCACCGACATGATAAGCCAGTTCGCCCAAGCTGTAGTTAGCGGCCTTACTTTGGACGATATGGCTCATGTAGTATTCCCTCACCCCACCTTCAGTGAAGGCATCGGTGAAGCGGTAAGATAAAAAATAAGGGACATTGCATTTCAATCTGCAAGTCCCTTTTTTATTTTTTGCTTATTTATTGCTCATCATTCCTGACAGGTAGTCGATGAACTGCTGGGCCGTTCTGCCTGACATGCCGCCGTGGGTCATCTCCCACTTGTTGGCCTGGGCCAGGAGCTCTTCCTCGGTAAGGTCGATTTCCGGGTAGCGGGCAGCCAGCTCTTTAACTATGTGGAAATATTCTTTCTGGGCGGGGGTCGAGAAATTGATGGTGACGCCGAAGCGCGCTACCAGGGAAAGTTTCTCTTCCACCGTGTCGGAGTGATGCTTTTCGAGATCCATGTCGTGTGAGTCGTTCCAGGTCTCCTTGATCAGGTGGCGGCGGTTCGAGGTGGCGTAGATCAGCACGTTCTCCGGGCGGGATTCCAGCCCACCCTCGATGACAGCCTTGAGATATTTGTACTCGATCTCGAAGTCCTCGAAGCTCAGGTCGTCCATATATATGATAAAGCGATAGTTGCGGTTCTTGATGGCAGAGATCACAGCGGAGAGTTCTTTGAACTCGTGCTTGTAGATCTCGATCATGCGGAGGCCCTCGTCATAATACTCGTTGATAAGTGCCTTTATAGATGTGGATTTGCCGGTACCCGCGTCTCCGAAGAGCAGGCAGTTATTGGCTCGACGGCCGCTTACGAAGGCTTCGGTGTTATCTCTCAGGCGCTTCTTCTGTATCTCATAGCCCACCAGGTCATCCAGCATTACCCGGTCGGTATTGTTAATAGGTATGAACTCCAGCTCCTTGCCCTCTTCATGGCGGATGCGGAAAGCGCGGTTCAAACCGAACATGCCCACTCCGTAGCGCTTATAGAAATCCGTAAGGATCTCGAAGGCGCCGTCACAGTCCGTCGGATCAAGAGCCGCCAGACGGTCGCTTAGGTCGCGGACTTTCTCGCTGACGTTTCGATTGTACATGTTCTTTTTCTTAGGGATGGAATGGTAGTTGGTGACCGTGGTGAAGCAATCCACGCCAAGCTTCTCTTCCAAAGGCTTGAAATCGTAGTTCATGAGCCCGAGAAAGATGCCGAAATCCGACTTGGCGAAGCCGTTTACGGAACCATCGTTTGCGCCTACCTTCTCACAGGTCAGAGTGAAAGGATTCTCGTTGGTGATCAAAAGGAAGGTCAGATAGTCTCTCCAAAGGTTCTTGTCGAAACCATAGTCCGTGCCCACCTCCAAAAGTTTCCTGATCTCGCCGTATGACCGGCGCACCAGCTCAGCCTTGTCTGCCGAGCCTGCCTCTGCCTCCTGGATAATTTTGCTCAAATTGTTAAGTATGCTGTCCTCTCCGAAGTTGCGGAACATGACCAGCTTTGAAATTTCTCTATACATGTCGCTGCCCTCTGCTGTTAATATCTTTACGTAGATTTTAGCACAATCATGCGCGGTTTGTCTACTGTACAAATGGAATTATTTTGGATTTCTATCTTGATTATTGGAATTAATATGGTATAATAATGATAACAGCAAAAAATCCGCGCTCGAGGGAAGGTGAACATAAATGTATACTATCAGTATAGATGATCTTAAGAAAAGGAAACAAGCGCTCCATCTCACTAACGAAGAGCTGGCTAGGCTTTCCAAGGTGCCCCTTGGCACAGTTCAGAAAGTAATGGGTACCACCACCAGGCATCCCAGAAGGGCGACTATTCTGGCTTTAGCTAAGGTGTTGGCTCCTAAGGAGGCGAAGTTCATGGAGGCTTCAGATAAGGGCACATACCTTGAATATGAGCTGCCCATCCTTGAGGGAAGCACCGGGAACGGTATCGTCCGCGAGGGCGCCCCTGCTCTTAAGGACCTCCCCCTTAAAAGGCAAGGCGAATACACTCTTGAGGATTATTATGCCTGGCCTGAGGAACAGCGTATAGAACTGATCGATGGCGTTATATATGATATGGGGGCTCCTATATTCAAGCATCAGGATATCGCAGGAGAGATCTATTATCAGCTGCGCCTTGAAATCGATTCCGCAGGTTCGGACTGCCTGCCGGGCATATCTCCCATAGATGTACAGCTGGACTGCGATAACAGAACTATGGTACAACCCGATGTGTTCGTCATATGCGATAACTCTAAGAATATTAACAAATGCATCTATGGAGCGCCTGATCTCGCAGTTGAAGTATTATCCCCTTCTTCTCGAAAGAGAGACCAGATCATCAAGCTTAACAAATACATTAACGCCGGGGTCAGAGAGTACTGGATCGTAGATCCGGAGAACGAGAGAGTCAGCGTATACTTCTTTAAGAAGGAGACCTGGCCGGACGTTTATACCTTCGATGATACTGTCCCAGTAGGCATATCCGGCGGTATGTGTTCCGTGGACTTTTCCAGGGTCAAAGCCAGGCTCATTAAGTTTTTCTCAGAAAAGTAAAGCTGGGCGGGAGTTTTTTGCAATTAATCTTGAATTTGCGCGGCAAGGAGATTATAATATTTGGTGACTTTTAGTAAACGAAAAGGAGAACCTATAATGTATAAGGAAGCTTTAAGACCCGTTTGGGCAGAAATAAACCTTACAGATCTGGAATATAACATCGACAGGATCCTGGAGAAGATCGGCGATTCCGAGCTCATCGGAGTTATCAAGGCTGATGCCTATGGCCACGGTGCCATCAAGTATGCTCAGATCCTTCAGAAGAAGGGTTGCAAAACCTTCGCCATCGCTACTCTTCATGAGGCCATCCAGCTGAGAGAAGCTGGCTTCAAAGAAGACATCATCATGCTGGGTCTGGTGCCCGACATGTATGCGGACACCGTCGTTAAGTACGACATTATCCCCGCTGTTGATGATTCCGAGAACGTGAAGGCTTTCGATGAGGAAGCTCATCGTCAGGGCAAGGTTTGCAAGGTCATCATCGTCTGCGACACAGGAATGGGAAGGATCGGCTATCAGGCTGATGATATCCCTACAGCAGTAACCGACATCAAGAAGATCAACGAGCTTCCGAACACTAAGATCGTAGGTATCTTTTCACATATGTCCACAGCTGACGCTTATGATAAGACATATTCCCATGGTCAGGAAGAGAAATTCAACAAGCTCTGCGCTGCCATCGAGGAGGCAGGCGTAAGGCTGCCCATGAAGACTCTGGCTAACTCCGCATCCATCATGGAACTTCCTACAGTTCACTTCGATGCTTGCCGTGCCGGTATCATCCTCTATGGTCTCTATCCTTCCAACGAAGTTGATAGAAAGCAGCTGGATCTCAAGCCCGTTATGTCCGTCAAGGCTAACATCGTTCACTTAAAGGAAGTTGGCGTGGGCTTCTCCGTAGGTTATGGCCGTAAGTTCATCTCCGAGCGTCCTTCCAAGATTGCTACCCTTGCTCTTGGCTATGCTGATGGATATCCTCGTCCTTACTCCAAGTTCGGCAAGGTCATCGTAAATGGCGTTGTCTGCCCTATCGCGGGCAACATCTGCATGGACCAGTGCATGGTAGACGTTACCGACGTTCCTGAAGTTCACGTGGGAGATGAAGTTATCGTCATGGGATCAGATGGAGTAAACGAAGTTTCTGCTGACTACATCGCAGAAATGACCGGCACCATCAACTACGAGATCACCTGTGCCTTTGGTCAGAGACTTCCTAAGGTATATGTCAGAAAATAATACTTGCTATAGATCGAAATGAGTTACAAATCCCGAAAACTTAAAAAGATCAACACGAATAGAATGCCGGGAGCCATCAAGGCTCTCGGCACTTTAAAATACCGCATTATTCTGGAAGGAATAGTCGTAGGCCTTTTGGTAGGAGTCGTCGTCTCCGCCTTCAGGTTCGCCCTGAGCCAGATGGACCTCTTAAGAAACGTCCTTATCGGACTGGCTGAACCTGAAGAAGGTTCGCTTCTCGCCAGTCACCCGGAACTTTTCCCGTGGATCGGTCTGGCTATCCTGGCCGCCATTGCCGTTGCGGTTTCAATGTTCGTCCAGCGCGAGCCCTACATTTCCGGCTCCGGCATTCCCCAGGTCAAAGGCGAGCTCATGGGCAGGATCAAAACCGAGTGGCTGAGGGTCCTTCTCCTGAAGTTCTTCGGCGGCATCATGGCTATCGGCTCCGGTCTGGCACTGGGCCGCGAAGGCCCTTCGATCCAGCTGGGTGCCATGGTGGGCAAAGGTTTCTCGCGCCTTTCCGGCCGTCTTAAATCCGAAGAGCGCTTACTGATCTCCGCAGGTGCAGGCGCAGGCCTCGCCGCAGCCTTTGGCGCACCTCTGGCAGGCGTGGTCTTCGTCCTAGAAGAACTCCGCAAAGACTTCGACCCCAAGGTGCTCCTTAGCACCATGGCTGCAGCCGTCACCTCTGAATACGTGGCATCCTTCGTCTTCGGTCTGGAGCCGGTATTCGCCGTCTTCGCCCTGAGTAAACCCACCCTCCAGGACTACTGGATGATCCTGGTGCTGGGCCTTTTGCTAGGCGGTCTTGGAGTTCTATACAACAAAGCCATCGCCTTCTCTCAGGATCTGCAGGGCATGATCCGCCCTCGCTGGCTCAAAGCTGTCATCGCTATCGGTGCGGTAGTCCTGGTAGCTCTGCTCTGCCCTGAATGTCTCGGCTCCGGCCATCACCTGGTCGAAGAGACAGGCTTCGGACTGCACACAGCTTCCACCGTCGCGCTGTTCCTTATCGTGCGATTCGTTTATTCAGTATATAGCTTCGGTACCGGCGCCCCCGGCGGCATCTTCCTGCCCCTTTTGGTGCTGGGCGCCCTGGCAGGCGGACTTTTCACCCTGGTGGTCAGCCCTCTGGCGGGCCTCCCCGTGGGAAACGAAGCCTTCTACGTGATCCTGGGCATGGCCGGACTTTTCTCCGCCATCGTACGCGCGCCACTTACTGGCATCATCTTGATTTCCGAGATGACCGGCACCCTGTCGAGCCTGCTGCCCCTTTCCCTGGTAGCCCTCATAAGCTTCTTAACCGCAGAAGTCCTGGGCGGCGAGCCAGTCTACGACCAGCTGCTGGAAAGGATACTCAGCAAAAAATAATACTTCGGAATAATATTGAGCTCCACTGTTGTGGGGCTCTTATTTAATTCTGGTAGCAATGCCAAAACCCTATTGGGCATCGTGTTTTTTTGATAAAACATAGACACATTCAATTGACTTTGTATACAAGAAATAGTACAATCATTATGTATGTTTATGTTATTTTCGCGCGCCCTTTTTGAGCAAACGATCAAATAATAAAATATATGTAATAGCAAATTTTTAAGGAGGCAAATTGTTATGAAAACCGAAATGACTCCGGCAACTGAAGAAAAGCTCATCGCTTTTGTCGCATGTGCCGGAAGCGCTGCAGGCAAGGCACGTTTCGCCAACTGTGCATCCTGCAAGGAAGCTTGTGAGTCCGGTTTCCAGAGGGGCGAATGCAAGAGCGGATGCGTAGGCGTCGGTTCCTGTATCGATTCCTGTAAGGAAGGGGCTATGAAGCTTGTCGACGGTAAGATCGTCATCGACCGTGAGAAATGTAACGGTTGCGGCGACTGTGCCAAGGAAGGTGTTTGCCCTCAGCATCTGATCAAGATGATCCCTGCTGACGCAACCAACTTCATTCCTTGTTCATCCACAGAAGAGGACGAACAGGTCGTAAGAGCTACCTGCGGATATGGATGCATTTCCTGCGGAGCTTGCGAACAGAATTGCCCTGAAAACGCTGTACATATCGTAAACAACCACGCTGTCATCGACTATGACAAGTGCGTAGGCTGTGTAGCATGTACCGTTAAGTGCAAAAAGAAGATCATCGTAGATACTCTCCATGATCTGACAGTTCTTAAGTCCAACGTAGCATTCGTTAAGTGCTCCGGAGACGGCAGAACAAATTATCAGTTACAGCAGATGGGAATCACAACTTGTGATGAAGCTGCTAAGCTGGATCTTAAAGCTCTCAACCTTTGCCACACCGGTTGCTTCGGCTGCGGTAAGTGCACAGAGGTTTGCCGTTACGACGCTATCGCTGTTGTAAACGGAATCGCCAAGGTTGATCCCGATAAGTGCGTAGGCTGCAAGGACTGCACCTTCGCTTGCCCTCAGCACCTTATCACTATCGTACCTTACAAGGGACAGAAGATGGTTGCTTGCTCATCCGAGGATGATTGCTTCACCAAGGCTCAGGTCTGTGGAACAGGCTGTCTTGGATGTGAAGACTGCAAGGCCAACTGCCCTAACCTGGCAATCTATGCTGATGGTACTCACACTGTTATCGATCCCGAGCTTTGTGAAGACTGCCATGTATGTCAATATGTATGCCCGAGAAACGTAATCAAGGAGCAGGTAGTTCCTGAATACATCTTTGCTCAGCGCGAAGCCCTCGGCATCAGGGAAGGAGAATAAACATGAGAAAATTAAAGACTATGGACGGAAACGCCGCTGCCGCTCATGTTGCATATGCATTCTCTGAGGTCGCTGCGATCTACCCGATCACACCTTCCTCACCTATGGCAGAAAACATGGACGACTGGGCTGCCCAGGATAGAGTCAATATCTTTGGCGAAAAAGTTAAGATCGTAGAGATGCAGTCCGAAGCTGGTGCTGCAGGTGCTGTTCACGGTGCTATTGCTGCCGGAGCTCTCACCTCCACCTTCACAGCTTCCCAGGGCTTACTCCTCATGATCCCCAACATGTACAAACTGGCCGGTGAGCAGACACCTGCCGTATTCCACGTAGCTGCCCGCTGCGTATCCACACATTCCCTTAACATCTTCGGAGATCACTCCGACGTTATGGGCTGCCGTCAGACCGGATTCGCTATGCTCGCATCCAACTCCGTACAGCAGGCAATGGATTTAGCAGCAGTTGCTCACCTTTCAGCAATCGCAGGTCGCGTACCTATGCTCCACTTCTTCGACGGATTCAGAACATCCCACGAACAGCAGAAGATCGAAGTATGGGACTACGATGAACTCAAAGAAATGGTCGACTGGGATGCTCTCAAGAGATTCAAAGCTAATGCTCTTCATCCCAATCATCCTCATACCATGGGTTCTGCAGAACAGCCGGAAACATTCTTCCAGCACAGAGAAGCCTGCAACCAGGCATACTTAGACACTCCTGATCTCGTTAACGAGTACATGGAGAAAGTAAACGCTAAGATCGGTACCAACTACAAACCTTTCAATTACTATGGAGCAGAAGATGCTACAGAAGTAATGGTAGCCATGGGTTCCATCTGCGAATGCGCAGAGGAAGTTGTTGACTGGCTCAACGCTCAGGGCAAGAAGGTCGGTATCGTAGAAGTTCACCTTTACAGACCTTGGTCCACCAAGTATCTCCTTAACGTTCTTCCCAAGACAGTAAAGAAAGTTGCTGTACTTGACAGAACCAAGGAACCCGGCGGACTCGGCGAACCTCTTTATCAGGATATCGTTACCGCTCTTCGCGGAACAGAATTCGACCAGGCCTTCGTAGCAGGCGGACGTTATGGACTCGGTTCCAAGGACGTACAGCCCGGCGACGTGCTGGCAGTATTCGAAAACCTTTGGAGTGATGAACCCAAGAAGGAATTCACTCTTTCCATCTTTGATGACGTTACCAACCTTTCCATCCATGGATCCTGCAATCCTGACGTTGCTCCTAAGGGAACCAAGGCTTGCAAGTTCTGGGGACTCGGTGCTGATGGTACAGTAGGTGCTAACAAGAACTCCGTTAAGATCATCGGTGACCATACTGACATGAAGGCTCAGGCTTACTTCCAGTATGACTCCAAGAAGTCCGGCGGTGTTACCATCTCCCACTTAAGATTCGGTAATGAACCCATCAAATCAACTTACTATGTAAAGCAGGCTGACTTCGTTGCATGCCACAACTCAGCTTACCTTTACAAATATGAAATGGTACAGGACGTTAAGCCCGGTGGATACTTCCTTCTGAACTGCGTATGGTCAGATGAAGAACTTGATCACCACCTTCCTAACAGAGTTAAGAGATACATCGCTCAGAACGACGTTAAGTTCTACACCTGCGATGCTGTAACTCTTGCTAAGGAGATCGGTCTTGGCGCAAGACGTACCAACTCCATCCTCCAGGCTGCATTCTTCAAGCTGGCTGATATCATTCCTATCGACAAGGCTGAAGAATACATGAAGGATGCTATCAAGAAGACCTACGGACGTAAGGGTCAGGACATCGTAGACATGAACTGCAAGGCAGTTGATGCTGGACTCAACCACATCCATAAGGTAGAAGTTCCTGAAGCATGGAAAGATCTTCCTGATGATCCCGCTCCTGAAAAGCTCGTAGGACGCGATCAGGTACACACAGACTTCCTGAACGACATCCTCATTCCTACCGGAAACCTTACAGCAGACAACGTTCCCGTTTCCAAGTTCGTATCCACTGCAAATGGCATGATGCCTGCAGGTACAGCTGCTTTTGAGAAGCGTGGTATCGCTGCTGATCTTCCTCACTGGAATCCCGCAAACTGCATGCAGTGCAACTGGTGCGCTACAGTATGTCCTCACGGCGTAGTTCGTCCGTTCGTACTTACTGAAGAAGAAGCAGCAGACGTTAAGAACTACATGGGTTGCGACGATAACTGCAAGGGCATCCAGACCATGAAGGGCGCAAAGAACTACAAGTTCACCCTTGGTTGGTCACTTATGGACTGCACCGGATGCGGTTCCTGCGCAGACGTATGTCCTGCCAGAAAGAAAGCCATCGAGATGGCACCTACAGAGGACGACTTCATGCACGAAAGCCAGAAGAAGTTCGATTACCTCTATGAAAACATCCATGACAAGGAAACACCGTTCAAGAACGACACCGTTAAGGGCGCTCAGTTCACAACTCCTCTCATGGAATTCTCAGGCGCTTGCCCTGGCTGCGGTGAGTCCCCTTACGCTAAGCTGATCACTCAGCTCTTCGGAGACAGAATGTTCATCGCTAACGCTACCGGATGCTCCTCCATTTGGGGCGCTTCCGCACCTGCAACTCCTTACACCGTTAACAAGGAAGGCAGAGGTCCTGCATGGGCTAACTCCCTCTTTGAAGACAACGCAGAGTTCGGTTTCGGTATGGCTACATCCATGAAGGCAAGACGTCAGGAAATGAAGTCTGCAGTTGAAAGATTTGCAGAAGCTCACCCTGACAAGTGGGAAGCTAAGGCATGGCTCGCAACCATGAACGACGCTGACAAGTGCAGAGCAACCGGCGACAACCTCGTCAAGGCTTGCGAAGGACTTGAAGATGCAGACGCTAAGTACATCGTAGAGAACAAAGATATGCTTATCAAGCCTTCAATGTGGATCTTCGGTGGAGACGGCTGGGCATATGATATCGGTTACGGCGGCGTTGACCACGTACTCGCTTCCGGCGAAAACGTAAACATCATGGTATTCGATACCGAAGTTTACTCCAACACCGGTGGACAGTCCTCCAAGGCTACACCTATCGGAGCAGTTGCTAAGTTCGCAGCAGCCGGTAAGGAAGTCAAGAAGAAAGACCTTGCTCAGATCGCTATGGCTTATGGATATGTATACGTAGCTCAGATCGCTATGGGTGCAAATCCGGAGCAGACCGTAAAAGCACTGAAGGAAGCTGAAGCTTACGAAGGACCTTCCCTCATCATCGCATACGCACCTTGTATCAACCACGGCGTAAAGGCCGGTATGAACAAGTCCATGCTCGAGATGAAGAAGGCCGTAAGATCCGGTTATTGGAACCTTCTGAGATTCAATCCTGAGAAGGCAGCCAATGGCGAGAATCCTCTTTCCGTTGATTCTCACATGCCTACAGAGTCCTACAGAGACTTCATCATGGGCGAAGTTCGTTACAACTCCCTGAAGCTCAACTTCCCTGAGAGAGCAGAAGATCTGTTCACCAAGGGCGAAGCCTTTGCTAAGGAAAGATACGAGACCCTGAAGCATCGTCAGGACAACTTTGATAAATAAGGAAAGGAGGATGAAACACAAATGAAAAGATTTGAAGTAACTTGGAAAAGAAGACTCAATGATAACATGGTGTGGATGAAAATCTACGCACCTCTGGTTGCAAAACACGCTAAACCGGGACAGTTCATCATCCTTCGTACCGATGAATACGGCGAGAGAATCCCTCTCACCATGGCAGGACACAACGAAGAAGACGGCACCATCGACCTTATCTATGCAGCAGTAGGTAGAACCACCATGCTCATGGATCAGATCGAAGTGGGAGAATGTTTTGCTGATATCGTTGGCCCTCTTGGCAAGCCCACTCACATGGAAGGCCTTAAGTCCGTCTGCGTAGTAGGCGGCGGTACCGGTAACGCTCTCGCTTATCCTCTTGCCTGCGGCATGAAGGACGCTGGAGTTGATACTTACATGGTAGAAGGCTTCAAGACCAAGGATCTCGTTATCCTTGAAGAAGAATTAAAAGAACACCTTGGTGATGATCACGTATTCGTAGTAACCGACGACGGTTCCTATGGCGAGAAAGCATTCACCACCGTTAAGCTCGAGAACCTCATCAAAGAGGGATATCAGTTCGATGAGATCGTAGCTGTAGGTCCTCCCATCATGATGAAGTTCGTATGCCAGATCGCTGAGAAGTACAACATTCCTTCCGTTGCTTCCCTTACCGCTTACATGATCGACGGTACCGGAATGTGCGGCGGCTGCAGATGCAAGATCGGCGGAGAAGACAAGTTCGTCTGCGTTGACGGACCTGAATTCGACGGCTCACTGGTAGACTGGGACGACCTCATGAAGAGATCCAACTACTACCACGAACAGGAAGCTCGCGACAGAGCTCATGTTTGCAGATTGACAGGAGGTGTTCGTTACAATGATTAATTTAGTACATTCACAGAACCCTATGCCTGAGCAGGCTCCAGACGTGAGAAACAAAAACTTCCTGGAAGTTTGTACAGGTTATACGGAAGAACAGGCCATCAACGAGGCTATGAGATGCCTCAGATGCCGCAAAAAACCCTGCGTATCCGGATGTCCTGTAAACATCAAGATCCCTGATTTCATCGCTAAGGTTGCTGAAGGCGACTTCGAAGCAGCTTACGATATCATCTCCGAAGACAGCTCACTTCCCGCAATCTGCGGACGTGTATGTCCTCAGGAGACCCAGTGCCAGGGCAAGTGCGTACACGAAGTAAGAGGCGAATCCGTTGCTATCGGACGTCTTGAAAGATTCGTAGCAGACTGGCACGCTGCAAACTTCGGCGATGTAGAAGTAGCTCCCGTAGAGTCCAACGGACATAAGGTAGCTATCATCGGTGCAGGCCCCGCAGGACTTGCATGCGCTGGAGATCTTATCAACAAGGGTTATGACGTAACCGTTTATGAAGCACTTCATAAGACCGGCGGCGTACTGGTTTATGGTATTCCTCAGTTCCGTCTCCCCAAGGAGATCGTAGCTATGGAAGTTTCCAAGCTGGAAGCTAAGGGCGTTAAGTTCGTTACAGACGCTGTAGTAGGCCGTGCCTTCACAGTAGACGAACTCATGAAAGAAGAAGGATTCGAATCCGTATTCATCGGAACCGGAGCTGGACTTCCTTCCTTCATGAACATCCCCGGCGAGAACCTCATCGGAGTTTGCTCCGCTAATGAGTACCTGACCAGAATCAACCTGATGAAAGCTTATCGTCCTGAATATGATACTCCTATCATGTATGGTGACAAGATCGCTGTAGTAGGTGGCGGTAACGTAGCTATGGATGCTGCAAGATGCGCAAAGCGTATGGGCGCTTCCGAAGTTTACATCATATACAGAAGATCTATGAACGAGCTCCCTGCAAGAGCAGAGGAAGTTCACCACGCTATGGAAGAAGGCATCATCTTCAAGCTTCTCAACAACCCTGTTGAGATCCACGGGGACGAAAACGGCAACGTCAAGTCCATCGAATGCGTTGAGATGGAACTGGGCGAACCCGATGCTTCCGGAAGAAGAAGACCTGTTGAGAAGAAGGGCTCCAACTTCGAGATTCCTGTAGATATGGTAATCATGTCCATCGGAACCAAGTTAAACACCCTGATCCTCGACACCACCGACGAGCTCGCAGCTAACGCTAAGGGTGGAATCGGTACAGACGATGACGCTGCTACTAACCGCAAAGGCATCTACGCCGGCGGAGACGCTGTAACAGGAGCTGCTACAGTAATCAAAGCCATGGGCGCAGGCAAGGTTGCAGCCGCATCCATCGACGAATATCTGACTAAATAATTTTGCTATTACATTTAAAAAGGGAGCTGTCCGCGGGCAACTCCCTTTTTTATATACTGAAATTCTTTCTTAGGTGAACAATTATTTCTCCATACCCTTTTTAGCCTGTACCAGCTCGATAGCTTCCTTGCCGGTGATGAACTCGATGTCGATGGCCGTCACTCCGCACTGAGCGCGCTCGATATCGATCTGCTTCACGATCTCTTCAGCAGTATGCACTCCCTTGACAAACTTGGTGGTCAGCTTGACAAGAGCATCGTAGTACTCTTCCTCCTCTTCAACCACGCGAGCAGTCCCATAGCAAATAGCCGATCTGAAGTTGGTACTGTAGTTCTCAGGATCGTTCTGATCCATATCCACCACGCAGAAGGACACCTTGGGCCTCTCCATCATATAATCCCATCTCATGCCCTTGTTGGCACCGTGGAAGTAGATTTTTTGCTTCTCGTGATCGTAATAGTAGTTGATTGGAACCGCATAAGGGAAATCATCGTCAGCCATGATCGCCATTACCCCATGGGTGCCTCTCTCTAAAATGTCTCTGCAATCCTCGTCTGACAGGATCTGCTTAAATCTGCGCATTTGTCTCATGTCGTTCCTCCTTAACTTCTGCCATATAAAACCATGTTGAGCATATATTCGTCGTTTTCGGCTTCTACATCGTGTACGATCTCGCCGTTTACTACAGTCATGTCGCTGAAAAGCTTTCCGAATTCTGACGGACGCATTTCCAAAATATTCTCCCTGAAGGCTACGAAGTCTGCATACTTGCCCTTCTCGATGGAGCCCAGTTCATCATCCGCACCAAGCACCTCAGCAGCAAACATGGTAAGATGCTCGATGGCATCTTCTGCATTTTTGATATTTCCCTCAAAAAAGCTTCTTCCCATGACATCTGACCGCCATACTGTATAGGCGCTGTCCGGATGGCTCAGCTCCGCATACTCCTCGTCCGTGATATTTTCGTCGGAAATGATGAGGATGTTGTTCTTATATCCCTTGTTTCTCACGTATTCAACGGCGTTGTATGCCTTCATGAGATCGTCGTGATCCACGGCCTCAATGAAGAGTATAAATCCTCTGTCCGAACATTCTGCCAGCATATCATTAAGGTCGCTCTGGGGGAATATCCTGCCGCTTGGCGTATCAAGGAGCACGTGAAGTACTTCATTTCTGATCATATCGTTTACTTCCACGCACTTGGTCCTTCTCATGCTTAAGACTTCCTTGATGAGTCTTGCAGGAACCGGCCTGTTCACATAGAGTGATCCCCAGAATCTCTGCTTGAGCTCTCCTTCAGTGTACATCTCGATGAGACTGTCGGTGAACTCATTCTCTATTTCATTGGGAGTTGCCAGATTGAGGACCGTGGTGTATCCATGATCTGCCAGGCCTGCTATGGCCTCGGCTACTTTTTCTGTGAACTCGCTGTTATCCAGGTAGTATTCTGTTTCATCGTCCGGATCGAATTCTTCGCCATCCTCGACTTCTAAGACTATCTCAGCATCATCGTCTGTTAAGTTCGCGCCTTCTTCTGGCTCAGCTTCGAATTCCTCTTCATCGTCCTCATCCTGAAGATATTCATAGATTTCAGCATGCTCCAGACTTGCAAAAATATTCTTAGCTTCCTCTTCCTCAGCCTCCTGCTCCTCCTCTTCGTTCATGGAGTAATTAGACTCCATCATCTGCATGACTGGACTGTGGTGGATATCGATGAATCCGGGAAACATGTATTTGCTGTTCAGATCCACGTGATCCGTGTCATCTCCAAAGAGCTCGTCCATCTGTTCATAGCTTCCGACGGCCATGATTTTGCCGTCCTTGACAGCTACCGCGTCCACCCAAGGAACGTCCAGATCCATGGTATAGATATGTCCATTATAGAATACGCGGTCTGCGTGAGTTTCTTTTTTCTTAAAAAATCCAAATGCCATAGGGCTCCTCCAAATTTTTATCGATTATTTTGCCTTATTATCTTTAAAATGTTCGAAATACTTTGAACATTTATAAAAAAAATATAAACACTATTAAATTTGTCTAAAAATATTCTACCACATTTTTTGCAATTGTGTTATAATAAAATGTATTTTTATTACAGTATTATTACATAAGGAGTTAGAAAATGCAGAGAAGAATTGGAACTGTATCAAGAGGACTGCGCGGACCCATCGTTAAGGAAGGCGACGACCTTAGAAAGATCGTAGTAGACACCTTCATGGACTGCGTAAACAACGGAGAATTTGAGATTGGCAGAAAAGACGTATTAGCAATCACTGAATCCATCTTGGCTCGTTCCGAAAAGAACTACGCTACCACAGATCAGCTTGCAACAGATGTTAGAAACAAACTGGGCGGCGAGACCGTAGGCGTAGTCTTCCCTATCCTTTCCAGAAACAGATTCGCTATCTGTCTTCGTGGAATCGCTAAAGGCTGCAAGAAGGTCGTTTTGATGCTTAGCTATCCCAGCGACGAGGTCGGCAACCACCTGCTCGATATCGATAAGTTAGACGCC
>JAFPXY010000011.1 GCA_017394515.1 Bacillota bacterium
AACAGCCTGAATTGCAGGAATGTGGTTTATTATACACTCAAAGCATAAAATTTAGGGTAAACCTCAAATGGCATATTTTGCGCTTGTGGTTTATTATCTGACGAGGCAGGCCTAAACGCATAAACCACAATGCCATATATACGACATTGTGGTTTACTTTTTGGAGCAGGCAATTTCAACGATAAACCTAACGCCGCAAAAAATGCCTTTGCGGTTTACTCCTCACATATGATTATGAAGAGCCGTCTCTTTTGAGACGGCCCCTTTTGCTGTTATTGCTCTGACTTTTCGCCGGGGACGTGCTGCCAGTTGCCGCTGACGTTTCCGGTATAGTTTGGATCTTCGCGTTTGAATCTCTGCAGACGCTGGCGCTGCCACTTGACCAGGGCGGGATATCCGCCGGATACCCAGAAGAATACCAGGAAATACTTGATCAGATGGGAGATGTGACTGTCGAAGGGGATCGTGATCAGCGGAGCAATAGCGATATAAAGGATTATCAATCCTAAAGCTCCGAAGACGAAACGATATCCACGCTGTGACTTTTCATAGGGAAGATGATAGTCGATGAAGCGTCTTTCAATGAACCAACCGATCAGAAAGCCGCTGAACATGCCGGCTCCGGTGTAGCAGTCGGTGATCATTTTATAGGGCTCTACAAGGATGTTGCCTGAAGCGTCATAGTCCATGGGGTAGGGTTTGAGTTCGATATAGATCATGGACACTATGATGAAAATCAGGCCTATGACCATAAGGACAGCACGGTTTCTTATGGAGCGCTTGTCTTTGTATGGATCGCCGCCGTAGGATTCGTCTTTTTTGACCAGCCAGCTGATGATGAGCGCGTTGATAATGAGGACGATCACGCCTTCCAGGACGGCTACGCTCACATCGAGGAGGGTGTGGGCGCCGAGCCAGTTTCTGGCAAAGGCGGTAAGAACGATCATGAGAGCCATGAAAGCCACGAAGAGCTTATTTTTGCTCATGTAGATACCGGTACTGCCATATACGGCCGTGGCGCTTAAGGTGTGACCGCTTGGGAAAGAGTAGCCGGTGGCGGAGCTGGCGGCTTGTTCTGCCAGATGAATGCGCGGATCTGCGATCCAGGGGCGATATATGCAGGCGGTGTTCTTGATTATCTGGTTGAGCATGTAGCCGCCGGAGAAGCAGAATAGTATATAGGCTCCGGCGCGTTTGCTCAGGCACCAGTATATGTATGCGGCGATGAATATGCCGCCGACGGAAATAAATTCGGAAATGCCCAGAAAGAAATAGTTGAGCATTGCCGGGCTTGCGTCTCTTAGATTTTGCAGTTCAAGTAAATATTCCATATAACACCTTTCAGTAGACTTAAAATTATAAACTAATTATAACATATTTTTGTTGACAAGAAAAAAGTGTTTTTGTATAATTTTGACGAAAAGAAGATAATGCTTGCCGCCGGGTAAGAAAACGCAGCGCAGATCCATGTCGTTAGGCCTTAGAAGATATGGATGTTGGCGCTTTTATTATATCGAGAAGTGCTCTGCGGCTAAAACATATAATTTTTCGGAGGTAAAAAATGAAAAAATTTGTAATGGAGAAACCTTTCCTTGAATTGTTCCCTGATTGCGAGATTGGTATCCTGGTCTGCAACGGCATCAACAACCAGCCCACAGACGAAGAGAAATATGCACCTTGGCTCAGAGAAAACGAAAAGCTTGCTGCTAAGTATTTCAAGGCAGAAGAATGGACTGAGAACCCCGTAGTAAGGACCTGGAGAGATGCTTTTAGACTTTTCAAGACCAAAAAGGGCGTACGTTGCTCCATCGAAGCTCTCTTAAAGCGCGTTTCCAATGGCGGAGAGATCGGCTGCATCAACCCTCTTGTAGACATCTATAATGGTATCTCCCTGAAGTACGGCATGCCCGTAGGCGGAGAGAACATCGACGCATTCGACGGCGATATCAGACTGGCTGTAGCAGAAGGTGGAGAGTACTTCGTTACTTACGGTTCCGATAAGGACGAGCCCGCACTTCCCGGCGAAGTTGTATATAAGGACAATACCGGCGCTATCTGCCGTTGCTGGAACTGGCGTGAATCCGTCAGAACCATGCTGACAGAAGACGTTAAGAACGCTTTCATGATCATCGAACAGGTCAACAACACCCGCCACGATGAACTTGAAGCTGCTCTCGATGAACTCAAAGCCATGATCGAGAAGGAATTGGGCGGCACAGTTACAAAGCATATCGCAAATAAGGAAAATCCCGAGGTAGTAATTGAAGAATAGAGGTAACAAAATGTTTTCATACTTATGGCCGCTGATCCTGGTGGTGGCAGCCAACACGGCATATCAAATCTGTGCCAAGTCGGTTCCGCAGGATATGGACCCCTTTGCGTCACTTACAATAACATATCTGGTCTCCGCCGTTGCCAGCTTGATCCTGTTCTTCATCTTCGGAAGAGATACCACACTTCTTGCTGAGTACAGCAAGGTGAACTGGGCATCCATCGTTTTCGGTGTTACCCTGGTCTGTCTGGAAGTGGGTTTCATATTCGCATACAGAGCGGGATGGCAGGTGAGCGTTCTTTCAATAGTTCAGAGCGCATTTCTGGCCATAGCGCTGATCGTCGTAGGATTTCTGCTCTACAAAGAAGCTATCACTTGGAATAAAGTCCTGGGTATCGTAATAGTGCTCGTTGGACTCTACTTCATAAATAAGGAATGATCCTGACCGGGAGCTTATGGCTCCCGGTTTTTAAGTGCAAAAAATATTTTTTGCAACATTTTCGCCATCTGGGTTGTATATAGGGCAAAGGGGATTTCAAATAGATGATCCAGGAGGACGGAAATGAAAAAGATATTTATTGCGATACTCATCCTTACCCTGATGGTAGTCATGGGCGCCTGCGGGGGAAGTGCCAGTGATGAGGGAGGCTCAGACGGAATGGCAGCAGAATCCAAAGAAGCTTTAAACTACGGCGGATTTACGAGTTCTAACTCCATGGATGCGCCTGCTGATATGGCCGAGGACTATGGTAGCGAAAATATGGAAGCCGGGGATGGATCCGATGATGTGGCTATCGGCATGCCCAGATCCATAGGAAAGAATAAGGTAAAACTCATCTACACTGCGGAAGTATATGTTCAGACCAGGGAATACGAGGAATCCGTCAAGGGTTTGAAGGATCTGGTGGACAAGTACGAAGGATATTTTGAAACCATTTCCAGCGATAATGGCGGCTACTATTCCAACGACGATTACAAGTATGGAAGATTCACCGTCAGAGTTCCTTCTGACAAATATCAGGAATTCGTGAACTCCGTAAGCGAAGGCATGCATGTGGTAAACATGAATCAGAATGCAGAGGATGTGGGGCAGCAGTATTTTGAGGTGGAAAGAAGACTGGAGACCTTAAAGAACAAGCACGACCGCTTGGAGGAACTCCTGAAGAAGGCCACCAAGATGGCTGACATCATCGAGCTGGAGAGCGCCCTGTCCGAAACGGAGTACGAGATCGAGCAGTATTCCACTGACCTTATGAGATATGACAGTCTGGTAAACTATTCCACGGTCTACGTAAACATCGAAAAGGTGAGTGAATATGACACCGGTATCGCAGAGGAGCTGAGTTTCGGACAGAGACTCATGAGAAGCATTACTCAGGGTGTGTCCAACTTTGGCGGCTGGTTTGAAGATCTGGTCAACTGGCTGGCTTACAACCTGATCCAGCTGGTGGTTCTCATTGTGATCATCGTCCTGCTTGCTAAGTTCCACCTGATTTCAAAAGTTAAAGGACTCTTCGCCGGAAAGCCTGCTAAAGCTTTGGCGGGGCAGGGGGACGCTCCTGAGAAAGAAGATAAGTAGAAAAGATAAAAGATTTGTGCAAAAAATACCTATGGGGATCGATAGATCGACCCCCATAGGTATTTTGATTTTGTGTTTTTAGATTATGGATGTTTTCTTATTAGATTGACAGCACAATGTTTGTTTTCGATGACTATGTGCTGGACGCCTTTCTGATATTCGCCATCCAGTGACCAGTCCACGGCTTCGGGGATATCTATCTCGAAACGTTTACTGGTGACGAAGGTGAGCATCGGTGTGGTGTCATATTTTTGCTCGGTAACGGCTCTTACCAGGTCACCAATCTCCAGTAGATCATTGGATGTTCTTAAGAGAAGCAGTTCAAATAGTCCATCGCTCATGTCCACGTCTTCAGGCCTCAACTTGAGAATGCCGCCCATTGAGGTGGAGTTTGATATGGCTCCGAAGAGGTAGTCGCCCTCGTAGACCGCATCGTCTGTCTTGATGGTGGCGTGGATGGGGCGGATGTCCGGGATGGTGGTGGCGCCTGAAAGTATGTATGCCAGGTGGCCCAGAATATTTTTGATGCTCTGGGGGGTGTCATAGGAAGCCTTGGTGAAGGCTCCGAAGCTGGCTACATAGGTGAAGACTCTGCCGTTAAAAAGTCCCACGTCCAGACCGTAAGGCGTGCCGGTAGCGATGTCGCAGGCTGCGGTAATGATGTCCTTGGACAGATCCAGCCCTTGAGAGAAATCGTTGGTGGAGCCTGCCGGTATGTAGCCTACAGGCGTCTTGATATCAGCGTTTGCGAAGCCGGAGATCACCTCGTTATATGTGCCGTCCCCACCCATGACGACTACGAAATTGTAGTCCTTGGCAAAGCGCTCCACGTATTCCGTGGCGTCGCCGCGCTTGGTGGTAGGGAGGGTGGTCACCAAATAACCGCTCCTGGTAAATACCTCCGCCACATCGGAAAGGTACCTTGCGGACTTTCTAGTGCCGGAGTTAGGATTGTAAATCAAAAGTAATTTTTCCATAATGGACCCCTATCATTCATTATCTATCAAAAAATTATCACAAAAAATGATAATCGTCAAGTGTGGAGGGGAGGGTCGCGCTCTCTCAGGGTTCGAGTCCCTAACGAACCTACCTGCCAGAGAAATTAAAAAGACGAGCGACTGCTCGTCTTTTTAATTTCTGGCAGAGGGCACGGGACTCGAACCCGCGGGGCTTTCGCCTTACCGCATTTCCAATGCGGCTCCTTAGCCACTCGGTCAACCCTCTATGTCTAATTCGTTTTTTATATGATGTGCTCGGTGGCACTTATTTAAGTTAACATATTCTAAAGTCTTTTGCAAGTGTTTTTTTCATAAATAATGATAGTTTTCTTGAAGTTACCGTGCTAAATATTTATAATTACTTTGAGTAAATCCGCTCGCTTCATCGTACTATAGGTGATCGATCAGAAAGGAGATCATTCATTGACAGAATACCAGCTTGAAAAAATAATCAATAAATATTCGAGATTGTTATGGTCAGTGGCAACCAAGATACTCGATGGACTTGGCAATGAGCAGGATGCAGAAGAGTGCGTGGCAGATGTTTTTATCGAACTCTGGAAAGAACCGGAAAAGTTCGATGTGAACCGCGGCACCCTGAAGAGCTGGCTTTGCATGAGGACCAGGAGCAAGGCCATTGACCGTTTCAGAAAGCTGGCCTCCAGGCTGACCGATGAACTAAGCCCTGATCTGACCTCCGATAAGCTTGGACCCGAAGAGGAACTAATAAGGCGCGAGAGAGCGCAGGACCTTCGGGATAAACTCGCCAAGCTGGACGAGGAGAGCAGGGAGATAATGATCAGAAGATTCGTACTGGAGCAGAAACCTTCATTTATTGCAAGTGCCATGGAGCTGCCTTTAAGGAGAGTCGAAAACGTGATCTTCAGGACTAAGCAAAAGTTAAGAGACGAATTAGGGGGTAATTATGAATAAATTCAGCAACGAAAACCTCGATAACATCAAAGCCATGGTCAGCGAAGGCACAGGAGTCAGGTTTTCACAAAACAGAGTAGGGCACATACCGGTCAGAAGTCTTTTGATAGCAGCCCTGATAGTCGTTCTGGCGACAGCTTCGGTATTCGCCGCTTACAGGATTTCTCTATCTAAAAAAGTCATCGACGTACCAGAGGATGGTGAGAGAGGAATCTTTATATCCATGCCCTTTGGTGAAGTACAGTCACCGATATCCGAATGCATGACGGAGCACGCAGGCATAGATTTCCCTGCTCCGATCGGTACTCCGGTGCTTGCGGCAGCTGACGGAACAGTAATCGAAGCGGATTTCACTATGAAGTACGGTAATTATGTGATCATCGAACATGCGGATGGTTTCAGCACGGTTTACGCTCATATGGATGAGATTCTTTGCGAAAAGGGACAGGAAATCGCCAAGGGAGATGAGATCGGCACAGTCGGCAGCACGGGAAGGTCCACCGGCCCGCATCTGCACTTCGAGCTGAGACTGGACGGCGAGCCCCAAGATCCGGCAGATTATTGGGAGGAATGATCAATTAAAAGAACTGCAAAAAACTCAAGCGAGGCAACAGCTAAAACTGCGGCCTCGCTTTTTGTAATTAAATTTGTAAATCCATTAATGCTGTGTTATAATGTCTTCGTGCGCTGAAGCACAGATCTTTGGAAAGGAAGATATTTTATATGAAGTTTTCAGAAATGAAATACGAGAGACCCGATGTTGAGGCTCTCAAAAAAGAGATAACAGCTCTCACGGAAGCTCTTAAAAAGGCAGCAAGCTTTGAAGAGGCCAGGGATCTGTTCATCAAAAAGGACAAGATCGACAGACACGTGAAGACTTTGTCCACCCTTATCTACATACGCCATTCCATCGATACCAGGGACGAGTTTAATGACAAGGAAGTTAATTTCTGGAACGCCACAGGACCGGAGCTCATGGAATATGACGAGCAGTGGACCAGAGCGCTCCTTGCTTCCGAGTATCGCAAAGAACTGGAAGCCGAGTTCGGTGAAGTTCCCTTCAAGAACGCTGAACTGGAACTTAAGACCTTCAAGCCTGAGATAGTTCCGCTTCTTCAGAAGGAGAACGATCTGACCACCAAATATGACAAACTCATTGCCAACTCAAAGATCCCTTTCAGAGGAGAAGATCTGACCGTCACCAAGATCGGCAAATACAAGACCGACGCGGATGACGAGATAAGATTGGAAGCCTGGAAAGCTGATGGACAGTGGTACAAGGACAATCAGGAAAAGCTGGACTCCATCTACGATGAACTGGTCCACTTAAGAGACGAAATGGGCAGGAAGCTGGGCTTTGATAACTTCGTAGAAATGGGTTACGCCAGAATGACCAGAAACTGTTACGACAAGAACGATGTAGAGAAGTTCAGAAATGCCGTGGTCAAGTATCTTGTACCCATCGCCGACGCTATCTACAGAAGACAGGCAGAGCGCCTTGGCAAGACCTATCCCATGAGCTTTGCTGATAATGCTCTGGACTTCCGTTCAGGAAATCCCAGACCGCAGGGAACTCCCGATGAGATCATTCAGGCAGCAAAAAGATTCTACGACGGACTGTCACCGGAGACTTCCGAATTCTTCAAAACCATGCTTGACGGAGAACTCATGGATCTTCTGGCCAAGGAAGGAAAGCAGGGCGGAGGATATTGCGACAGTCTGGAAGACTACGAAGTACCGTTCATATTTGCCAACTTCAACGGAACCAGCGGTGACGTGGAGACCATGACACATGAGGCAGGCCATGCTTTTGCATCTTGGTATAATAGAAAGCGCGTGCCCATGGGAACCATCTGGCCCAGCCTTGAAGCTTGTGAGGTTCATTCCATGAGCATGGAGTTCTTCGGATGGAAGTCTGCAGATGATTTCTTCGGACCCGATGCGCGCAAGTTCCGCTACAGCCATCTGGCAAGCTCCGTGACCTTTATCCCTTACGGAACCATGGTTGACCACTTCCAGCACATCGTCTACGAACATCCGGAACTCACTCCGGCTGAGAGACATGCTGAGTGGAAGAGACTTTTGGGCATCTATATGCCTTGGATGAAGCTGGACGGAGAGATACCTTTCTATTCAGAAGGCATGGGCTGGCAGAGACAGTCCCACATCTATGATGTGCCTTTCTACTACATCGATTACTGTCTTGCTCAGACCGTGGCCCTTGAATTCTGGGCTATGATCCAGGACGATTACGATAACGCGTGGAAACACTATATGGCTTATACAGAGCAGGGTGGATCCAGGGTATTCACCGAACTTCTTAAGCATGCTGAAATGGGAAGTCCTTTTGAAGAGGAGACCTTAAGAGGAGTCTGCGAGAAGGCAGGCAAGTGGCTGGAAGATTATGATCTCACCGGCATAGAATAGACAGAAAGCAGTACTAAAATGGCAAAGAGCCCCAAGAGAAAAGACTATTTAAAAGATTATAAGCAGGGAGATGACGGTAAGTATACCTATGGAGGTAAGACTTACAAGTTTGCAGATACCGAGCAGGAGAGACTTAAGGCATACAGAAATCTCATCCTCCTTGCTGTGGTACTCCTGGTATCAATCGCGGCATCAGGACTTAACGATTCAGCCTGTGCCATAAGATCATTTTATGTGATACTTCCGTTTTTAGGAGAGGTCTGCGCGTTTTTTGCGCTGGCCTGGTATCTATCAAAATTGATGTTTGAGGGCAGGGAGATCAGAGGATATATCTTCGAGACGGCAAACAATAGGATACCTCCGGCAGCCCTGATACTGATGTTTTTTGCACTGCTTGGGCTTATGACTGCGGCCATCTACCTAATAATCCATGGCTTCGATGGTGAGATTTTCAATAGTATTTTATATTTGGTACTTAAAGCTTGTAATGCTTTACTTGCTTTTTGTTTCAAAAAATATTATAATACGTTACAGTGGACTGTAATATAGTTGAAAATTCAAAAGGGATCGCATTCCCTCTGATGTTTAAAAGCATCAGAACGCTGTTTAATTTGTTATTTTTGACAAATAAGTCAACAAATATTTTAAAAGGAGAGAAAGGAAATGAAAAAAACTCTTGCAATCATCCTCATCCTGTCAATGTGCTTATTTGCATTTGTAGGATGCGGCGGATCTGGCTCACAGGGCGGCGGAGATGAAGAAGTCGTTCAGAGCGAGACTCCAATCGTAGTTGGATATTCCAACTTCTCAAGTAAGTTCTCACCGTTCTTCGCTGAGACAGCTTACGACCAGGACGTTGCTACAATGACATCAGTTGCGCTTCTTAACACAGACCGTCAGGGTGCTGTAGTTGAGAAAGGTAAGACTGGAGAAACTCGTCCTTACAACAACACAGACTATACTTACTATGGACCTGCTGATCTGACGATCACAGAGAACGAAGATGGAACCGTTGATTACGATTTCGACCTTCGCGATGACATGACCTTCTCCGATGGAGAGCCTCTCACCGCTGATGACGTAATCTTCTCAATGTATGTTCTTTCCGACCCTACCTATGATGGATCCTCCACATTCTTCGCTCTTCCTATCAAGGGCATGGAAGAATATCGTGCAGGTATGGAATCTCTGATGAGCCTCCTCTACAAAGCAGGAAGAGACAACAAGGATTTCAGCCTTTGGGATGAAGCTACTCAGACTACATTCTGGGAGAATCTTGACAAGGCTGGCGAAGCATTCGCTCAGGAAATCGTTGACTACTGTGTAGACAATGGCTATGCAGAAGACGTAGCAGGCGCTGCTGCAGCTTGGGGATTTGAGACCAAGGCTGACGCTACCGCTCTTGATTATTTCTATGTAATGGCAGATGCTTACGGTGGAGATCTTAGCAGCCTCTCCTCAACAGAGACAGCTGGATCCTCCCTTGCTGACCTTGGATTCGATCCTGCAGAATATGCAGTTGGTGTTAAGACCGGCGAATCCGCTCCTTCCATCGAAGGTATCCAGAAGACTGGAGACTATGGCGTTAAGGTAACCCTTACAGAAGTTGACGCTACAGCTATCTATCAGCTCGGCGTTACCATCGCTCCTCTCCACTACTATGGAGACAAAGAGAAGTATGACTATGACAACAACATGTTCGGATTTGACAAAGGTGACCTTTCCACAGTTCGTGCTAAGACAACAGAACCTATGGGAGCTGGCCCTTACAAGTTCATCAAGTTCGAAAACGGTGTAGTTAACTTCGAATCAAATGACAGCTACTACCTTGGAATGCCTCACACCAAGTACATCCAGTTCAAGGAATCCCAGGATCAGGATAAGCTTAATGGTGTAATCACAGGTACCATCGATATTACAGACCCTTCATATTCACAGGATACCGCTAAGGCTATCTCCGCTGAGAACTCCAACGGCGAAGTTACCGGCGACAAGATCACCACTAACACCGTTGACAACCTTGGCTATGGTTACCTTGGTATCAGCGCTAAGTCCGTAAACGTAGGCGGAGAACTTGGATCAGACGCTTCCAAGAACCTGCGTAAGGCTTTCGCTACAGTATTTGCTCTTTACAGAGACGTAACAGTTAACTCCTACTATGGAGAAGCTGCTTCCGTAATCAACTATCCTATTTCCAACACATCCTGGGCTGCTCCTCAGGCAACCGACAGTGACTATGCTATCGCATTCTCCAAGGACGTTGAAGGAAACGACATCTACACATCCGATATGGATGACAAGGCTAAAGAAGAGGCTGCTCTTAATGCTGCTCTCGGATTCTTCGAAGCTGCTGGCTACACCGTAAAGGACGGTAAGCTCACTGACGCTCCCGACGGAGCTAAGATGCAGTATGAAGTTTGGATCCCTGCAGACGGTTCCGGAGATCACCCTTCATTCATGATGCTGAACCTTGCATCCGATGCACTTAAGAAGATCGGTATGGATCTCGTTGTTAAAGACCTTGCTAACTCCGCAGACCTCTGGACAGGTATCGAAGCTGACCAGGTTCCTATGTGGTGCGCAGCTTGGGGTGCAACACCTGACCCTGACATGTATCAGGTATACTACTCCGGCGTAGAATCCGGTAAGGATCCTGGTGGTTCCAACTACATGTATGACATTGCTGATCCTGAGCTCGATGAGAACATCATGGAAGCTAGAACCAGCATGGATCAGTCCTTCAGAAAACAGCTGTACAAGGCTTGCCTTGACATCATCGTTGACTGGGCTGTAGAGGTTCCTGTATATCAGAGACAGAATGCTATCATCTTCTCAACAGAAAGAGTAAATCTTGATACTGTAACTCCTGACATCACCACATACTATGGTTGGATGGCAGAGATCCAGAATCTTGAACCCGCTGCACAGGGCAAGTAATTAACTCATACTGTCCATAAAATTCAGGATAATCGAGGCAGACAGGGGGAACCTTGTCTGCCTCTGTAACATTTTATGTTTGAGGAGTTGAGTAACAGTGCGTAAATACATTATTAAAAGATTGATACAGTCACTGATCATACTTTTCTTCGTAGCTTTCATCATCTACGCGCTCATGAGATGTCTGCCCACTTCCTATGTTGAAGCTATGGCAAGACAGAAATCCATGCAGCCCGGATCCAAGAGCTATGAAGAATGGCTGGCTCAGTTATCCGCCATGTATAACATGGACGGAAGCATCGTGTCCGGCTTCTTCCAGTGGCTTGGTCAGATGCTGAGAGGAGAGTTTGGAGACAGCTGGAAATGGACTGTTCCTGTAACACAGAAATTCCATGAGACAGTATGGCTTTCCTTTGTAATGGGACTCATTTCATTCATTCTTGAACTTATTATCGCTATTCCTCTTGGCGTTATCGCTGCTACAAAGCAGTATTCCAAAACTGACTATGCAATATCAGTTATCGCTTTAGCAGGTATCTCGTTACCTACATTCTTCTTCGCCTCCCTGTTAAAGTTAGTATTCTCAGTAAAACTGGGATGGTTTGACCTTTATGGACTCGTAGGACGAAACTATGATTTGTTATCGCCTATGGGCCAATTTATGGACAAGGCTAACCATTTGGTAATGCCTATTATTACCCTTGTCGTAATCAGCATGGGCGGACTTATGCGTTATACGAGAACCAATATGCTGGAGGTACTGAGTGCAGACTACATCAGAACAGCCAGAGCTAAAGGACTTTCAGAACGCAAGGTCATCTATCACCATGCTTTCAGAAACACCTTGATACCCATCGTTACCATCGTAGGCGGATCTCTTCCGGGACTCTTCTCCGGAGCTCTTATTACAGAGACCCTCTTCGCTATCCCCGGTATAGGCTTTGCTTCATACCAATCCATGGTATCGGGTGATATTCCGTTCTCCATGTTCTTCATGGTATTCACAGCTATACTGACGCTACTCGGCAACCTGATCGCGGATATTCTTTACGCCGTGGTTGACCCGAGAGTAAGAATCGCGTAAAGGAGGGTTTTGAAATGAGCGAAAAAGAAATTAAGAAGCCCTCTCAGGTAAGCGGCGAAAACACAGAAAAGAAAGAAGAATACTCTCTTAGTGATGACAGACGTGTTAAGGTTCTGTCACCCGGAGCTCTGGTAGCTAAGAGATTCTTCAGAAACAGACTGGCTGTAACAGGCATGGTGATCCTCATCGCTATGTTTGTATTCTCCTTCATAGGTGGTTTGGTAAGCCCTTATGGTCAGGATGAAAAGTTCTACAGATATGACATCCAGACCAAGGACTATGCCGGAATCATTCATAACGAAGAATTCAGATATACAGTCGGTGATAAAGATCTTTTCAAGAGTACCGTTCAGGCTCAGGTCTTCCTGAATATCCAGAAGGGTAATGAGAAGTTCGACTATAAGGGAACTACTTATGAACTTGAAAAGATTTCCGATGACGTTTACATTATCCATTGTCAGGGTAAAGTTGTCGGAATTGCCAGCAAAGAAATGGTTAACTCTTCATCCAATGAAGAAAAGAGCCTTTCCTTTGATATGACTTTGGCATCACTTACTGCCAAGGCCAAAGGTGATGATTCCTTCACCGTTGACGGCAAAAAATACACCCTCGATGAAGATGGCGTAATCTTTAACGAATCCGGCAAGGAAATCGGCTATGTCAGCGCATATGTCGTTCGTCCTATCATGAGTGATGTATTCTTCACACGTGAATTCAAGAACCAGTTGATCGATGCTGTGGAAAGAGGAGATGAATCCTTCAAGTTCACAGATGACAATGGAAATGAAGCCGAGTACATCCTTAAATACGATGCTGCTACCAAGGCATGGGACGTAAAGCAGGGAACAGCCACCAGAGTATTCGATACCTACGCATCTCCTTCAAAGGAACACTGGTTAGGTACTGATAGAAACGGTATGGACATGCTTACACGTCTTATGTATGGTGGACGTATCTCCCTGATCATCGGATTCATTGCAGTTGCCATCGAATCCATCATCGGTGTTATCATGGGTGGTATCGCAGGTTACTTTGGCGGTTGGGTTGACGGTCTCATCATGAGACTTGTAGATATCTTCTACTGCATCCCTTCAATGCCTCTGTTCATCATCCTCGGAGCTGCTATGGATGCTGCAAACGTTCCTCCTATGATTCGAATGCTCTACTTGATGCTCATCCTGGGATTCCTGGGTTGGGCAGGTACTGCAAGACTTGTAAGAGGTCAGATCCTCTCACTCCGTGAGCAGGAATTCATGACCGCTACAGAAGCCGGCGGTATCGCAGTCTCAAGAAGAATATTCAGACATTTGATCCCGAACGTAATGCCTCAGCTCATCGTAGTTATGACCATGGGTCTGGGCTCCACCATCATCATGGAGGCGACCTTGTCCTTCCTGGGACTCGGTGTTCGTTTCCCGTTTGCTTCCTGGGGAAATATCATCAGTGACGTAAACGATACTTATGTACTTACAAATTATTGGTTTATCTGGATCCCTGCAGGTATACTCCTCTTAGTTACCGTACTTGCCTTCAATATCGTTGGTGACGGTCTGAGAGATGCCTTCGACCCTAAGATGAAACGTTAAGGAGGAAAGAAAATGGCAAAGAAAAACAATGACGGCTATCTTTCCGCCAAAGAATCTCGTAGGATCGCAAAAGAGAACAGAAAGATAACCGATGCATTCGAAAAGAAGTATAAAAGAAAGAACGTTCCGGAATCTGAATATCTGACTCAGATGAAGAACCCTGATAACGTTCTTGAAATCGAAAATCTGCACACCTATTTCTTTACAGATGTAGGTACTGCCAAGGCAGTAGACGGCGTTACCTTTGAGGTACCTCAGGGCAAGACCGTCGGAGTAGTAGGTGAGTCCGGCTGCGGCAAGTCCGTAACCAGTTTGTCCGTAATGCAGCTTCTCCAGAGACCTCAGGGTCAGATCGTAGAAGGCAGCATCAGACTTAATCTCGGAAACGGCAAAGCCTACGAGATCAAAGACACTCCTATTGAAGCCATGCAGCACATCAGAGGAAACTATGTTTCCATGATCTTCCAGGAGCCCATGACCTCACTGAATCCTGTATTCCGTATCGGAGATCAGGTAGACGAGGTTATCGCACTCCACGATGGAAAAGGCATGACTCAGGAGCAGATCAAAGCCAGAACCATCGAGATGCTGGAGCTGGTTGGTATCGCTAACTCAGAGGGTGTATATAAGATGTTCCCTCACGAGCTTTCCGGAGGTATGAGACAGCGTGTTATGATCTCTATGGCTCTTGCCTGCAACCCTAAGCTTGTAATCGCTGACGAGCCTACCACCGCTCTTGACGTAACTATTCAGGCACAGATCCTTGACCTTTTCAGAAATCTGAAGGACAAGATCAATTCATCCATCATGATCATCACCCACGACCTGGGCGTTATCGCTGAGATGGCTGATTATGTTGTAGTAATGTATGCGGGACGTATAGTAGAGAAGGGTACTGCGCAGGAGATTTTTGCAAATCCTGCACATCCTTACACCATTGGACTTATGGCATCCAAGCCTGTAGTAGGAAAGAAAGTTGAAAAGCTTTATTCCATCCCGGGCAAGGTTCCTAACCCCATCAATATGCCTGACTACTGCTACTTCAGAGACCGTTGTGAGATGAGAGCAGGAGCTATCTGCGACGGAGAATATCCTTGCGAGATCCAGCTTTCACCCACACACTTCGTAAGCTGCTACCGCTATTATGAAGGACAGGAAGGAGGGAAAGTAAATGAGTAAAGATAAACTTCTTATAGAAAACGATTTTACTCCGGTTGAATACGACCCTCAGTACATCCTTCAGGTAAATGCTCTTAAGAAGTATTTCCCTATCAAGGACGGTATGATCCAGAAGGTTGTCGGCTACGTTAAAGCCGTAGACGGAGTTACCTTCAACCTGAAGCGCGGAACCACCATGGGTCTGGTAGGAGAGTCCGGCTGCGGAAAGACCACAACAGGACGTACCATCCTGAGACTCTCCGGTGAAAAGACCGGCGGCCAGGTTCTCTTCAACGGCAAGGAAGTTTACGACCTTACCAAGAAAGAGATGCACGACATGAGACCGAAGATGCAGATCATCTTCCAGGATCCTTTCTCATCGCTTTCTCCTCGTATGCCTGTAGGCGAGATCATTGGAGAAGCGGTTAGAGAGCACAATCTGGTTCCTCGTGCTGAATTCAACGACTATATCGATAAGGTAATGGACGAGTGCGGACTTCAGCCTTTCCATAAAGACCGTTATCCTCACGAGTTCTCAGGTGGACAGAGACAGCGTATTTGTATCGCCAGAGCTCTGGCACTGAATCCTGAATTCGTAGTCTGCGATGAGCCTGTATCTGCTCTGGACGTATCCATTCAGGCACAGATCATCAACCTTCTGAATGAACTTCAGGAAGAACATAATCTTTCCTATCTGTTCATCTCTCACGACCTTTCCGTCGTAGAGCATATTTCAGACTCGGTAGGTGTAATGTATCTTGGAAATCTGGTAGAGTACGGCGATACAGACGATATCTTCAGAAATCCTCTGCATCCTTACACCAAGGCGCTTTTCTCAGCTATTCCTATTCCTGATCCTACGGTCAAGATGAAGAGAATAGTACTTGAAGGATCAATTCCTTCACCTGCAAATCCGCCTGCCGGATGTAAGTTCCACACCAGATGCGCACAGTGTATGGACATCTGCAAGACCGTAGCACCTGAGCAGAAGGAGATCGAAAAGGATCACTACGTAGTATGTCATCTCTATGATGACGTTAAGGCATATGTTGATGAAACACTTGCCAAAACAGAAACTGCCGAATAAGCAGCTTGCAATTAAAGATCAATGATTACAGAAGGCCCTGAAAAGGGCCTTCTCAACAGAAAGATATCAGGAGTTTCAACATGGCACTTAATAAAAAACAATATGATGACGATGATGGACGCGTGATTTCCGACATGAGTGATGTCGGCAGATCACCTCTTATCATGCCTCGATTTGATCATTTCCATAAGAGTGAGAGAAGAGATATGGGGCAGGAACCGGAGACCGAGAAGCGTCCTGAATATGAGGTCCAGTACACCAAAGAAGAGCGCCGAGCTCTGATAGGCGGTACTGTGGCCGCAGCCCTTATGGTTGGAGCTGTATTCATAGTCGCCATAGGACTCCTGATCTTCCTTATATCCAGAATCTAAATTAAAACCTCGCTTCAGATAACACGTGAAGCGAGGTTTTTGCTTGATATTATTTCTTAAATGCGATACCGGTGATTTGAGCGATGTCTCTTCCCAAATCATCTGTCACATCTATATTGTATACTCCGGATGTTTTGCCATCCTTGCGGCACTTGGCATAAGCAAATAGCTTGGTACCGCGGCTTCCTGAAAGAAAATTCACGCTCATCTGCTGTGCGACGGAAGGGGAGTGGATGTTATTTGATGCTGCAGCCAGGGCAAGATCCGCCAGAGTGAAGATCACGCCTCCCATGATGCCTCCCTGGGCATTTCTGTGATTCTCGGTGAGTTCAACACTGGTTCTAGCCCAATCGTCACCGATCTCATCTAATGTGATGCCATTTTCTGTGGCAAAGCGGTCTTGCTCAAAAAATTCTTTGGCTTCTTCCAGATTCTTAAATGTGCTCATAACTAGTTGGTCCTTTCAAGAAGATTTGCTATACAGTATACCACAGGTGATAATTTTTTGCAAAAAATTATCAGCCTATATTGACATACCTCGAGGCTCAAGGTATAATTAAGATACATCGAGACTCGAGGTATATTGCAAACGGAGGTATTATAATGATAAATGACAAGGGACTGTTAAGTGGGACTACGATGCTGTTGCTCCTGTCCTTATTAAGCGAGAAGGACTGCTATGGCTATGAGATCATCAAGGATCTCAAGGAGATGAGCGAGGATGTCTTCCAGTTCAAGGAGGGAACACTTTATCCCGTGCTCCATAAGATGGAAGCAGACGGCTATGTGAAGTCCTACAGGAAGGAAGCCGATAACGGCAAGCTGAGAACATATTATAAGATAACCGGGTTGGGAGAGGAGCAGCTCGCTTCAGAAAAGAAAAAATGGAACGAGTATGCAAGAGGGGTGGCGAGAGTCGCAGGAGGTACTGCATATGCGCTTTAAGGAATGGGATGATTACCTGAATTCCATGCTAAAGCACGTTAAGTTTACACCGGACAGAAAGAAAATAAGGCAGGAGTTCGGGGAACATATGGAGGACATGTTCGATGATTACATTTCGGATGGCATGTCTGAAGAGGATGCAAAGAATTCCGTACTGGAGAACATAGGGGATGCAGAAGACATAGGTAAAATGATGAACAAGGCCCATAATGCTTTGATTGGCTGGATATGGGCAGGAGTCAAGGTGCTTCTTGTGGTGACCATAATAATCAGCTTGTCTCCGGTGCTTGACCTTGTTCAACAGACGGGACTTGGAATAATGAACATGATACACGGATATCATGAAAATGATTATTATGGGGATGAAGTGTACAAAGTTGATATCGATCAGACTGTGGAAATAGACGGACACAGACTTGTATTCGATGATCTCAAAAAATATGAGAATGGCACCTTTGTATTAAGATACAGGGACTTCAGGAATCCTTTTTCCTCAAGTGGCGGATACTGTTTCGATAACTCGGAGACCTTGGTGTATTCCGATAATGACAGTATGATGTCGCCTGTTTTCGTAAAAGATTTGGGAAACGCCGGTTTCGTTAACTATTTTCAGGTGGCGATAGCGGGATTTGATGAGGATGTATCCAGTATCTTTATTGAATACAACGGAAACAGAAATCTATACAAGGGGCGGCACTTCCTTATAGAAGTTGATCTTCCTGACAGGTGAAGAGGGGTGAAGTGAATGAAGAAGATAAGATCGATATGTATAACACTTGTTGTGATAATACTTCTGCTCTTCATATCCTTGAGACTGAGCGGCGCATGCTTCAGCCAGGAGGCTGCCAATGCCAAGGCTGAAAGGGAACTGCATTACGGACCCTCTGACGGTATCCTGTATATGTCTGAAGACTCTTCAGGTTCAGGATTTGTTATCTCTGACTGTGGAGGAAAGGGCTTGTCATTCACGGAGACAGTAAAAAGAGGATTCCTTTACTTTGTCAATGATGAAGAGGGGGAAAATCACGGGTATCTTGATTGTGATAGGGTGATCAATATCTTCAGCGACAGGGAGCATGACATGATCTTCGGTCGCGCATTTGTAAAAGGGATCAAGCCCGTGCATATCTATCTTTTGAATGATGTCGGAGAGGTGGATGGAGAATTTACCGTTTCTACTGATGAAAAGGGATTTTTCATCCAGACGGATCTTACGGATGTGTTGGGGCATGGAGATGATCCGGATTGGAGCTGGTCTGATAAATTCTATGGAGAGATCAGCATGGATACTCCCAATGATTCCTTTACATATAATTCTGAAATGGCAAGAGGTATAGAAGCTGCCCCCTGGTCGGTGGCGAACACTGAATACCCTGTGGACTGGCAGTTCCTGCTGGAGGAGCCTGAAGGTGAATTAGACGGAAGCACCATCAACAAGCTCAATGCGATCATGCAGTCTGTTGTGAGAGACGGAAGCCTGACTAATACCAATCCTAACATGATGTTCTGTTTCTTCGCATGCGGAAACGGGCCGGATATATCATACGATATTAAGATGTCCGATGTTCTGAGGTATTTTCCGCAGAAAAGAGAGATCGAACCGGATGAAGCAATAAGGCTGGGCATAGAGAATTCTGAGCAGTGGAACGAGATTTTTCCTCCGGGAGAGGATGGAAAGGTCTGGACATTCGATAATGTTCCTGTACCGATCCATGTAATAAGGGGCAAGACCGTGAGGAATGCCCTCAAGTACTATACCGGCCTTGAAATAACGGAAATACGGAATAATGATGCCTGCTATCTTGAAATGTATGATGTTTACTGGACATATACATCTGATTTCGGACCACCTGCATTCCGTGCTACTTCCGGATACAAGGAGGGTAACTATGTTATCCTGGAATCCAGATGGAACGCTGACAGGGTAAGAACCTTAAATCTCAGAGAGCAGGACGGCAGGTATATAATCGAGAAAATGACTGAATACAGCAGTAATTGATCAGTTAAAGGTTATTATTGGAAAGGTGGTAGAGTGATGAAGAGGTATATAGCATTATTTGTGATCATTGCAGTTATGTTTGCAATGGTAGCATGTTCAGGTTCCGGGAATCAGGGAAATGACCCTGCTCCGGAGGCAGAGACCGAGGAGGGAACGATATATGACCTTGCGGTAGATGAGCTGATGGGCTCCATAACGAAGGATATGATCTATGACTATTTCCACAGAGATACCGAAGCGATCGCATCCTTGTTAAATAATGCTGCAGGAAAGACTGTAAGGGAAGAGGATGGCAAGGCCAACAAGCTGGACCCCGATTATGCTGATTATGATTCCAGAGTCTGGGAATGTGAGTTCAGCCTGATAGATTATGGCGAGGATGAAAGCATGATCCATATGAATTCCATTAAACCCGGCACGCTGACTCTGTACTGCAACTGGTATTCTGATCTAGTATGCGTAATTGTGGAGGATCATAATGACAACAGGAAGGTGGAATACTATAACGATAAGGATCTCTATGAATTTGTGAGACACTCAGGAGATCTTGACGGTAACGTGGATGAAGAAGCGTATAAGAAATATAAGAAATGGTTTGACAAGGCAGAAGCGTCATCTCTGAAGGATCTTGAGAGCGGTTTCGGATGGACGGGAAAATACGATCTGATAAAGCTTGAGAAACAGTGGGAGTTCGATTCATCTGATGGAAAGGGTACCATCGAGATATATGCTTTTGACTACGCCTTTAGCCTCGATGATTTCAGCAAGTATATCGGCGGAGCGGGAGGCATGCATCTTGATGGGGATATGCGCATCGTGATGATCAATCCCATGTCCGGACAGCTGGCTTTCAAGGTAGTTGATGGCGAAGCAGTCGATGTCCTGTATATAGGAAATGACTGGGGTGTAGATCTGGATCCCGAAAACAATGATGAAGAGAGCATTAAGAACCAGAAGCAGGAAGTAGAGAGGCTTCTGAAACAGGATAGTGAAGAGGGAACCTGGTGATGCAATCATACACGGATCAGTATTGACAACTTATTTCTATGTGTTAAGTTATTATCATGAAGTGATATTTGTTGTATAAATTCTTGGAGGTGCTTTGGAGATGAAGAGATGGATAACGTTATTCATGATAGTAGCTATGGTATTTACAATGGCAGCCTGCGGTAATGAGCAAGGAGATCCCATAGAAGCTGATCCTGAAGAGGCAATTACGGAAGAGGGCCCTCAAGGTGAAGCTGAATATCTTTTGGAAGAGTATGAGAACGCAGTAAATTCTGCAGATATGAAAGGCTTCCTGGCGCTTCTGAGTGATAATTATGCTGAAGATGTAAGCCGCTATAACATGGAATACAGCGGGCCGCATAGAATGGGAAACGTTGAGATCGGTGAGCCAGTTAGGATGAGCAATGAATTCTCATTGGGTTCAGTATGGTTCCTTCAGGGACTCATAGACAGTCATGAAGCGGTGGAGACATATCTTGCAGAGGTCAACTACAAACTCGAAGGAATTAGTGAGGGTGACAAAGACGAAGGCAATTACGACTATATAGGGCTTCCGTACACTACAGAAAAGGATAGATATCTTGTATTCGTAATGGTAAAGGATCAGGGAGACTGGAAAATAGACTCTGTTATCAAGCCTCATAATCTGACTGAGATCGTACAGAAGGGTCTCCTGAATTTTGAAGAGACTAAGGAAGGGGATCTAAGTACACTGGAACTGCAGCTCATGGAAGAGAAGTTCCCTAGTGTCGTTTATTATAAGACTGATGATGGCATTGAGATGGATGTTTCTGAGGTGAACGGATTCTTCAGATCATATTATGATAAGCCTGAATACATCGATCTTAAAGAGTTCATACGTTACTTCGGCATCAGGAGCTGGGATGCAAGTGATGAGGAACTGAAAGAACTGGGAGAGTTATACGAGAGAAATACAGGAAATGACTTACAGACTGCAGTCCTTGATTTCGCGCCTGTTGTCAAGTACAGGAAGTCTGATGTGGATGATGTTCTTATGAAATATGCGGGGGTCACATCGGATGATCTCAGACTGAATGTCTCGGATGATTTCTATTATCTTGAAGATTACGATGCCTTCTACAATTTCACCACTGACTTTGGACCCGGCACGTTCGAGCCGGATGAAGGACATGTTGATGGTGATACATACACATTCATTGAGTATAAAAATCAATACGATCTGGAGAAGGTCAAGGTCATATTCTTAAGAGATGGGGACGATTACAGGATTCAGTCCCGGGAGAAAATGTAAATTTAAAAGAGCCACTCGCGTGGCTCTTTAATGTTTTTTGGATTTAGTTTCCTGTGGGCATGTAAGGTCTGAGCACTGCTGCTACAGATGATACGGGCATGGTCTGGAGCCATACTTTGCCGGGGCCTGTAAGTATAGTATTGAAGATACCTTCGCCGCCGAAGAGCATGTTTTTCATGCCGGGTACGGTCTTGATCTCCATGTTTACGGAAGGCTCATAGGCTGCAACGTTACCGGTGTCAACTACGATGGACTGACCGGGCTGCAGATCGTACTGAACTACGTGGCCATCGAATTCTGCGAAAGCGATACCGTTTCCGGATACTCTCTGAAGGATGAATCCTTCGCCGCCAAATAAGCCTGCGCCGATCTTCTTGTTGAACTGAACGGAAAGCTGAATGCTCATTTCACCTGCCAGGAAGGCACGCTTCTGGAAGATCATTTCCTTGCCGGGACCGATCTCAAAAGGAACGATGGAGCCGGGGAAGCTTGATGCGAAAGCGATCATGCCTTCACCGCCCTGAGCAGTATAAATGTTCTGGAACATCTTCTCACCGGCGAACATTCTGCCGAGAGCTTTACCGAGTCCTCCGTTTGAAGAGGTCTCCATCTTCATGTTAGGTGACATCCAAGCCATAGCGCCGGATTCATTGAACATCTTTTCACCATTATCAAGATGACAGATAACGATGGGAAGGGTATCCCCTAAGATTTCGTATCTCATATATTTCCTCCTTTAAAAGTGTAATAGATTAGAGTCTTATGCATATATTATATAATCTCATGGCTCTGCTTTCAAGCAAAAATATTTATTTCAATTTATTTCAATTAAATTCTAATTGTTATAAGTTTTCAAATAAATATCACCTAAAAGTTGTGTATTATGATATAATAATTATTCAGTGTAAAATATTTTTGAGGTAAAAGAATTGATCAAAAAACTATCCAAATACATAAGAGGCTACCGGGGCCTGGCGGTGATCACACCGATCCTCGTCGTCCTGGAATCGCTTCTGGAAATACTGATACCCTTCGTCATGGCAGACCTTATCGACAAGGGCATATACGGCGGCAGCATGGATGAGATCACGAAGTATGGACTGCTTCTGATCCTGGCAGCTTTTGTGTCGCTTTCTTTTGGTGTGGCAGCGGGAATAACTGCACCCTTCGCTTCGGCGGGCTTCGCCTCTAATCTGAGGAAAGCTATGTTTGAGAAAGTCCAGGACTACGACTTCATGTCCATTGACAAGTTCAGCACCGCGTCTATCGTGACCAGACTAACAACCGACGTTACCAACGTACAGCAGGCCTTCCAGATGATCATAAGGATCTTCGCGAGAGCGCCATCCATGTTGGTATTCGCTTTGATCGCCGCCTTCAGGGTAAACCATAAACTGTCTTTGGTATTTCTGATCTCCATGCCCATCCTTATCGTTGGCATGCTGATCATGAATTCCAAGGTAATGCCGATCTTCGAGAGGGTCTTCAAGAACTACGATAAGATGAACAACGTAGTCCAGGAGAACGTCCGTGGCATGAGGGTCGTCAAATCCTTCAACCGCCAGGAGCACGAGATCGATAAGTTTGATGCGGTCTCCGGCACGATATTCAGAGATTTCTCCAAGGCTGAAAAGACCCTGGCCTGGATGGCTCCCATGGTTCAGTTCTGTACATATCTATGCATGGTGCTGCTTTGCTGGTTCGGCGGAAAGATGATCGTGGCATCCGGCAACAACGAAATACTGGGACTCACAGCCGGTCAGCTCATGTCCATGGTGACATATACAACTCAGATCCTTATGAGCCTTATGATGCTCAGCATGATCTTTGTTATGCTGACTCTAGCCAGAGAATCCGGCAAGAGGATCGTAGAGATTCTGGACGAAGAGAGCCTGATCTTCAGTCCGGAAGAAGGTATCAAAGATGTTAAAGACGGCTCCATCGATTTTGAAGATGTGACCTTTGAATACAAACACGAAGACCAGGATGGACTTCTTACAGAAGGCCCCCGCAAAAGACGCAAAGCACTTTTCCACGTGGATCTTCACATAGATTCCGGCATGACCGTTGGCCTCATCGGAGCCACAGGTTCGTCCAAGTCGACCCTGGTCCAGCTGATACCGAGACTCTACGACGCCACTGAAGGCACAGTAAAAGTCGGTGGCAGGGACGTAAGAGAGTACGATTTGGAGACTCTGAGGAATCAGGTGGCTATGGTACTTCAGAAGAATGTGCTTTTCAGCGGTACGGTCAAGGAGAACCTTCTCTGGGGCAACGAAAACGCCACAGACGAAGAGATCAGGCATGCTCTTAAGGTGTCATGCTCTGAAGAGTTCGTGGATAAGATGCCTGATGGCGTAGACTCACACCTGGAGCAGGGAGGATCTAACATTTCAGGAGGCCAGAGACAGAGGCTCTGTATAGCCAGAGCTCTCCTCAAACAACCGAAGATACTTATTCTCGACGATTCGACCTCTGCAGTCGATATGAAGACGGACGCCCAGATCAGACGGGCTTTCAAGGAAGAGATGTCCGACGTGACAAAGATAATCATCGCTCAGCGCATCAGCTCCGTAATGGATTCTGATAAGATCGTAATTATCGATCACGGCCGCATCATGGCTCAGGGTACACATGAAGAGCTCATGGAAGGAAGCGAGATCTATAGAGAGATATATGAGACACAGAACAAGACTTCCGGTGTCGATCTTGATGTGGAAGGGGGTGCTCTGTAATGGCTAAGAAAGAAAACGTCAGAAAGATGGGAGGACCCGGAGCAGGCGGACGCCAGATGCTCCAGAAAGGTGCCATCAAGACCCTCAACAAAGGTACTGTCAAGAGACTTCTCTCATACCTTAAAGCATATCAGTTAAAACTTGTACTGGTATTTGTTTGCATCCTCATAAGCACTTTGGCAAGTGTAGCATCTTCACTTTTCCTGCAGACACTTATAGATGACTACGTTATGCCCCTCGTAGGGGCTTTAGCGCCCGATTTCAGCGGCTTATTACATGCTTTGATGATAATGTGCATGATATACGCTGTAGGCGTTATAAGCGTGCTTTTCTATAACCGCACCATGGCTGTGATCTCTCAGGGTACTCTTAAGATCATAAGGGATGAGATGTTCAGCCACATGCAGGAGCTGCCCATAAAATATTTTGACAGGAACACTCATGGAGATGTCATGTCCCACTTCACAAACGACGCTGATACTTTGAGGCAGATGCTGAGCCAGACGCTACCTCAGTTATTCAGCTCGGTCATAAGTCTGGCAGCGGTATTTTGCTCAATGCTTCATTTGAGTATATGGCTGACGCTTCTTACCGTAGGATTCACATTCCTGTCACTCTTCCTGGTGAAGACGGTGGCTTCCAAGTCCAGCGGCTACTTCGTGAAACAGCAAAAGTCTCTGGGTGAGTTGAATGGCTTCATCGAGGAAATGATAAACGGTGAGAAGGTCGTGAAAGTATTCTGCCATGAACAGAAGGCCAAGGAAGAGTTCCTTGTGAAGAACGAAGACCTTAGGCATAACATGTCCAGAGCCAACGCTCTCTCTATGCTCATCATGCCCATGATGGGTAACCTGGGCAATGTGCTCTATGTGCTGGTAGCTCTCATCGGAGGAGCCATGGGCATAGCAGGAGTAATGAACCTCAGTATCGGCGGAGAAGCCACCGTAACCATGGGAACTATAGCAAGTTTCCTGGTATTATCCAGAAACTTCATGAACCCTATAACCCAGGTCTCCCAGCAGCTCAATTCTGTTATCATGGCCATGGCAGGCGCTGGCAGGATCTTTGAACTTCTGGATGAGATGCCAGAGACCGACGAGGGTACAGTGACCCTTGTAAATGCCAGAGAAACTGAGGATGGAAGACTTACGGAATGCCAAGAAAAGACCGGCATCTGGGCATGGAAAGACGGAGACAAACTCACCAGATTAAAAGGCGCAGTGGTGCTGGATGACGTTGACTTCAGTTACATTGAAGGAAAGCAGGTCTTATATGACGTGGATGTATTCGCAGAACCCGGCCAGAAGGTAGCATTTGTAGGTGCCACAGGAGCCGGCAAGACCACCATCACCAACTTGATTAATCGCTTCTACGACATAGAGGATGGCAAGATAACATATGACGGTATCAATATAAATACCATTAAGAAGAGAGATTTAAGAAGATCCCTCGGCATAGTTCTTCAGGATGTAAATCTCTTCACAGGAACTGTCATGGAGAATATAAGATATGGCAACCTGGATGCGACTGATGAAGAATGTATCGAAGCAGCCAAACTTGTAAACGCAGATAGCTTTATAAGGATGCTCCCTAAGGGATACGATACGGTGCTTGAAGGGGATGGCTCCGGACTTTCCCAGGGCCAGAGACAGCTGGTATCCATCGCGCGCGCTGCTGTGGCTGATCCGCCATGCATGATCCTGGACGAAGCTACGTCATCCATCGATACACGAACAGAGTCCATAGTCCAGAAGGGCATGGACAACCTTATGAAGGACAGAACGGTATTCGTCATAGCCCACAGGCTGTCGACGGTACAGAATTCTGACGTTATCATGGTAATGGAGAACGGCCGCATAATAGAGCGCGGAAGCCATGACCGCCTTATGGAGAAGAAAGGCAAATACTACAGACTCTACACAGGTGCAACTGAGTAAAGAATCAACAGGCGCTGCAAAAAACATGCGGCGCCTGTTTTGTTTTTTACACCTTTCTCTTTATTCCCTTGACAGTCTGTGATATAATACTATTATCTATAAGTATGACTATTTAAACTTAGAGGAAAATAATGGATTTGAGCAGTATTTTTGAAAAGATATCGGGCATATTTGAGGGGGTAAGCCTGGGTGACGCCATAGTGAGCATCACTATCAGGCCTATCTTCGTATTTCTTGCCCTTTATGTACTCGTAAGGTGCATAGTCTCCCTTGTGAAGTCCAAGAACCCGCCTGAGGTCTGGGCTTATCTTAAGGTTGCGAGATATGCAGAAGGGGAGAATGGGGAAATGATCAAGGTCTCTGAGTCCAACGAGCCTCTCACTCACTGGGAGAACGTAATTGGGCGAGCCAGATCTTGTGACATCAGCGTAAGCGATAAGAACATGTCCAGAAACCATGGACTTCTTATACGTGATGAAGAGGGTAACTGGACCTTCCGTGATCTGGGTTCTGTAAACGGTACCTGGCTAAGTTCAGGGGAAACGCCTGAAGAGAGCTATAAGGACTACAGAACTAAGGTCTATAGCATGCGTAATGCCTATTTGGACTATATGGCTGAGAGTGAGCCTGAGCATGCCTCTAATGAGTTCATCCAGATCTCCAAAGGCAAGGGCATCGAAGCACCTGCCATCAGTCTGGAATACGGAGACGTGCTGAGAGCGGGACTCACGGAATTTACGCTGCTTCCCACATCATTAGAAGAAAAGAATAACAACCTGAATCTAAGAAAGACAGACACTAAGGTAATGACTGCCGGCCCGGCCATGGCAGCCCTTACGCTGTTTCAGATACTGACATTCTTCCAGCTCTGGCTTGCTAAGGGAGAGGATTATTCTATTACCCTGGCAACGGCTTTCGGAGGACTTATGCTTATCGAGTGGCTGTACTATGGAGCTCTCAGGGTTTCTCATAGGGCAGGCTTTGAGATGGAGGTCATCGCATTCTTCCTGTCGACTTTGAGTTTGGCCGTAGTAGCGTCTAAATCGCCGGATGCCTTGATGAAGCAGACCCTATGTATTGCTATAGGAGTTGCCGTTATGTTTATCATGTGCATTTATTTGAGGGATCTGGAGCGATCAAAGGTCATCAGATGGATCTTGGTCATAGGAACTGTGGTGCTGTTCGCTCTGAATCTGGCACTGGCTGCAACGACATATGGAGCCAAGAACTGGATCTCCATAGCGGGCTTTACTTTCCAGCCTTCTGAACTGGTAAAGGTAGCCTTTATCTGGGTAGGCGCGGGAACTCTCGATGAGCTTTTCCGCAAAAAAAATCTCTACCTGTTCATGGCCTTTTCGCTCTTCTGTTTCGCTTGTCTGGGACTCATGGGAGACTTCGGCACAGCCATGATATTCTTTGTGACATATCTGGTCATCTCGTTCTTAAGATCAGGAGACTTCACCAAGCTGTTCCTGGTGCTTGGTGCGGCTGCTGCCGGCGGATTCATGATCCTGAGGTTCAAGCCGTATATCGCGGATAGATTCGCTACCTGGATGCACGTCTGGGATCCTGACTTAGTGGATGCTGCGGGCTTCCAGCAATCAAGGACACTATGCGCTTCTGCTTCAGGAGGACTCCTGGGAGTAGGTGCGGGAGAAGGCTGGCTGAATGATGTATTTGCTGCCGATATGGATCTCACTTTCGGCATGCTCATAGAAGAGTGGGGACTGATCATCGCATGCTTCGCGGTGTTTGCCATCCTCACGCTGGCGTTTTTTGCGATTCGATCCATCACATCCGGAAGATCCACATTCTATACCATCGCAGCTTGCGGAGCCACATCCATGCTGGTCTTCCAGACCATGCTGGCCACCTTCGGATGTACGGACATTTTACCATTCACGGGAGTAACTTTCCCCTTCGTATCAAACGGTGGAACTTCCATGATGGTATCATGGGCGCTTTTGGCCTTCCTGAAATCGGCTGACACCAGACTGCACGCCAGCCTGGCTGTGAAGGGAGGTGGCAAGTAATGAAAAAATTAGAAGGACGTGCCACCATCTGTCTTCTGCTGGTGCTGGCGGTAATTGCCTGCCTGATATATTTCGTCGTTAGGCTTGAAGTTAACGGACCTGAATGGGCCGGATATTACGCCAACTCTCATATATTTAAGAACGGCTCACTGATCGCGGGCGAGGTGACCGATAGAGACGGAACTACCATCTTAAGGTATGACTCTGACGGAGCCCATTATTCTGCCGATGAATATGAGAGAAGAGCCAATTCGGTATTGCTGGGCGACGTAAACTACAGCATTCCAACGGCTGTAAATGTGGTCTTCAGGTCAGATCTTGTGGGATATAACTTCGTTACAGGAACGGAAGGCATCCTCGGGAGCAAGGGCGGTAAGGTCACCCTTGCCATAGACAATGAAGTAAATAACGCTGCATATCAGGCCCTTGGCTATCATGATGGTCTGGTCAGCGTTTACAACTATAAGACCGGTGATATTATCTGCCTGGTGAGCACGCCCACGGTGGATCCACAGGATCCAAACGGCGGCACCAATGCCAAGTCAGGTTCATATATCAATAAGGTATTCAGCGCTAGGTTCGCTCCCGGATCCACCTTCAAAGTATTGACTGCGCTGGCTGCTCTGGAGAAACTGGACATGGATGAGTGGACTTTCACTTGCACGGGTTCTCATGACCTGGGAGGAAATAAGATCACTTGCCCATATGCCCATGGCACCATGGATTTCAGCGGAGCTTTGGCTAATTCCTGCAATTGTGCCTTTGGAGAGCTTGCAGTGGAGCTTGGTACCAAGACCATGAATAAATACGTTAAGAAGGCAGGTCTTACCAAATCATATGACATCAACGGAATCGAGACTGCGGCAGGAAGCTTCGACTTCGATTCCGATCCTGTAAATATAGGTTGGGCGGGTATCGGTCAGTATAATGACCAGGCCAATCCTCTGTCCCTCATGACCTTCATGGGAGCCATCGCGGGAGGCGGTACCACTGCCAAACCGAGCATCATTAAGGGAGGATCTACGGAATTTTTGGATCTGGTGGATCCGACATCTGCGGATGAACTGGACGAGATGCTGAGGAATAATGTAGAAGCCAAGTATGGGGATGACAACTATCCCGGACTTGAGTTAAGAGCTAAGTCAGGATCTGCGGAGACCGGAGATGGCGGAGCTACCAACGCCTGGTTCGTAGGATACAGCGGAGATTACGCCTTCGTGGTCCTGGTAGAGCATGGTGGAGCCGGAGCTGATGTGGCCGGTCCCATCGCAAATAAAGTATTACAGACAATCATAGAACAGGAGGGCAGATAAGATGTTTGACCCGGTAAAAGTTAAAGACGACGTAGTAAAGTGGATAAGAGAGTGGTTTGATAATAACGGTCCCGGATGCAACGGAGTTGTTGCAGTTTCAGGCGGCAAGGATTCGTCCGTAGTGGCAGCTCTTCTTGTGGAAGCCCTGGGAAAGGACAGAGTTATCGGCGTGCTTCTTCCAAGGGGAGTTCAGCCTGATATAGACATGTCCTATCTTCTCTGCAAGCACTTGGATATTAAGTATTTTGAGATAAATGTAGGAGAAACCATAGACGCTCTTGAAAGGGAGATGAGAGAAGTCATGGGAGCGGATGCTGTATCCACCCAGGCCATAGTCAACCTGCCTCCGAGAGTAAGAATGGCAGCCACCTATGCTGTTTCACAGTCCGTGAACGGCAGGGTAGCCAATACCTGCAACCTCTCAGAAGACTGGGTGGGCTATGCCACAAGGTACGGCGACAATGCCGGAGATTTCAGCCCGCTTTCCAGACTTACTGTTCAGGAAGTAAAGGCCATCGGACGTGTACTGGGACTTCCCGACGTTCTGGTGGACAAGGTTCCTTCCGACGGTCTTCAGGCTAAGACCGACGAGGATAATCTGGGCTTCACCTATGCTGTCCTCGACAGATATATCAGAGAGGGCGTCATAGAGGATCAGAAGACCAAGGAGAGGATAGACCATCTCCATAAGATCAATCAGTTCAAGCTGAAATATATGGATTGCTTCGAATATGTACCGGAGTAAATTTTTAGAAGGGTTCAGGAAAGAGAAAGTATGAAAGAAATTTTTGTAAAAGACCTGAAGAAGGAGATGGACGTCATCGACTTCTTTATGATAAAGTCTGTGGCGGTCAAGACCGGTTCCACCGGCAAGCCTTATCTCGATGTGGTTCTGGGGGACAAGACCGGCGAGATAAACGGCAAAAAATGGGACGTGGGGGCTTCTGATCACCTCCTTAAGGAGAAGGAGATCGTTAAGATCATAGCTCACGTGACGGAGTTCAACTCACAGCTCCAGCTTAAGATCCAGAGGATCAGAAAGGCAGTTCCCGAGAGCAATCCAGACGATATCATGGATATGAACGATTTCGTCAAGGCTGCTCCTGAAGATCCGGAGAAGATGTATGAATATATCAAGTTATCCTGCCTTTCCATGGATGATGAGGAGCTGAAATCCCTTTGCTTAAGGGCTCTTGAAGATAACAAGGATAAGCTCATGTATTATCCTGCAGCTTCCAAGAATCACCATGCAGAGCTTGGTGGACTGCTCTATCATACCAAGAGGATGCTCATGAATGGTGACAGAGTCTGTGAAGTATATACAAACCTTAACAGGAATCTGGTAATAAGCGGCGTCATCATGCACGACATGCAGAAGATCTTTGAGATCGATGCTGATACGGACGGCATGGCTTCGGGATATTCCTTTGAAGGACAGCTGCTGGGACATATCGTCATGGGAGTCAAATACGTGGATGAACTGGCTCAGGAGCTGGGTATTACCACAGAAAAGCGCGTAATGATGGAGCACATGATCTTGTCTCATCACTATGAGCCGGAATACGGCAGCCCAAAGAAACCGCTTTTCCCCGAAGCAGAAGTGCTTCACTATCTTGATATTTTGGACGCCAGGATGTACGATATGGAAGAGGCTCTTAAAAATACGGAGCCAGGCGGTTTCAGTGACCGAATCTGGACGCTGGACAACAGAAGAATATACAAAGCCGAATTTTAGAAGGAGATTAACTAGAGATGATCAAATTACCCAAGCAGGTAAAGGAAATAATCAAAAAATTAAGAGATAAAGGCTATGAAGCCTACGCTGTAGGAGCTTGCGTCAGAAACAGTTTATTAGGTGATAAACCTTTGGACTGGGACGTTGCAACCAACGCCGGACTTGACGTGCTCAAAGAACTCTTTAAGGACGGAAAGGTCATGAGCGAGAGACTAAGCGTTGTAAGAATATATGACGCTGAGACCGAAGATGAGATCATTACGGATATCTCCACCTATAGATCCAAAGCACCGGGAGAAAAGGATTTCACCTTTACCGATGACATTCATGAAGATGTCAAGAGAAGAGACTTCACGGTGAACGCCATGGCGGATAGCGGCTTTGATTTCGTGGACGATTACAACGGCAAGAGCGATGTGCAGGCCAAACTCGTGAGAACTATCGGAAGTGCCGTTGATCTTTTCAGAGCAGAGCCCATCAAGATGCTTAAAGCTTTAAGACTCACCGCTGAACTTGATTTCGACCTGACTCAGGACGTATATGAAGGAATCAAAGCTAACCATGGACTTATTGCCGAGCTTCCGCCCGCCAAGGTCAGGAAGGAATTTTTGGTCATCATAGGCGGTGAGCATGCTGGTAAGGCCATGAACATGATCGTGGACATGGGGCTCCTTCCTGATATCATTGGAGAAGTAGGAAACAACCTTAGCCATAGAGAGAAGAGTGATCTCGTGATTTTTTGCGAGAACTGCGACAAGACCAAGCCTATACCTGAAAGACGTATGGGCGCCTTCATTCAGATCTTAAGCGAGAAGAAGGCCTTGAGCGTTATAGAGCACCTGGAATTCGAGGGCAAGCTCAAGGAACATCTTGAGGATGTGGCCTATGATCTGGCAGAGTTCCACTTCGCACAGACCCCTCAGGCATATAAAAAGTTCATCTATGAGCACGCTCCCATGGAAAGATCGGACTATCTTCTGAACCTTCAGAAGGCTCTCCTGATAATCTTTGACTACAGCCTTGAGACCAAGATCAAGTCCAAGATGTATCTCTTGGGTGAGTTCCGCAAGCATAATGATCCGATCTTTGTGGAAGATCTGGCCATCGACGCCAACGACCTTCTTGAAGCAGGAATCCTCGATGATCCTGAAGAGTGCGACAAGATGCTCCACATGCTCATCGAGAGACTTCACATCGAACCCAAAAAGAACACCAGAACCGATCTCTTCAATCTGGCAAAGACATACAAGAAGAACAAACTCAAGGCATACTTAAGAGGAATTTCATGGGTACGTTAATGGATCAAAAGATAACAAAAGTAAGTCAGGTCACCCCGGAGGTGGCCTGGTTTTTACGTGGTTTGGGACTTTCAGACTACTATGTTATCAAGATCTTTGATCTGGTGGGAGGCGCAGCCGTCACCCTCACGGAGGCTGATCCGTACTGGCTTCTCGATGAGTTCAGCCATATGGGCTTCAAGGCGGTGGACCGCATTGCCAAGATCCTTCAGGTGGAACCTGATGACCCCAGAAGATTGAGAGCCGGCATAAGATACGTGCTGGGCTACTACGTGGGAGAAGGCAACACCTACGTACCAAAGGATATCCTTATTGAAAAGTGCAGGAAAGTGCTGGATGTATCCGGCGAGATCCTGGAGGATGCCATAAAGATGATGGTATATGAAGGCATCCTGCACATATCTTTTGCGGAAGGCGGAGAGGCCGTGTATTTCTATGGCTACTACAAGGCTGAGAGCGTGACTGCATCCAGGCTCGTGCACTTGGCCAATCAGGAAGCCCGCGAACTTAAGAAGATCCTGGCATCACCTGATGCATATCTTAGAAAGTTCGAGGATGATACCAAGATCAACCTCTCCGAGGACCAGAAAAGGGCGGTGCTGTCCAGCCTCGTGAACGGTGTCACAGTCATTACAGGCGGACCCGGAACCGGCAAGACCACCATCATAAATGCGGTGATCTACATCCTGGAGCAGTCCGGCCACAAGGTTGCCGTATCCGCGCCTACAGGTAGGGCCGCCAAGAGGATAATGGAGACCGGAGGGCATTTCGCCCAGACTGTCCACAGGCTTCTGGAATACTATTACGATGAAACTCGTAAGACCATGTGTTTTGCAAAAAATTCCGAAGACCAGCTGAACTACGACTGTGTCATTGTGGATGAAGCGTCCATGATGGACATCAGACTCACGGAAGCCCTGCTGGATGCGGTCAAGGATGGTACCAGACTGATCTTCGTGGGAGACAAGGATCAGCTGCCCTCCGTAGGAGCCGGAAACGTGCTGGCGGATCTCATTAAGAGCGAATACTTCAATACGGTGGAACTCAAGGAGATCTACAGGCAGGATCTGGAGAGCGATATCGTCATAAACGCTCACAGGATAAATCACGGCGACTATCCGGTATTTAAGGATGGAGAGGAAACTGACTTCAAGGTCATAAGACTGGATAAGCAAAAAGACATCCAGAAAAAGATATGTGAGATAATAAAGACCATGGATCCGGACAAGGTCCAGGTACTCACACCGGTAAAGAAAGGCCTCTTAGGAGTGGCAGAACTGAATCCTCTCCTTCAGGCCATCTTCAATCCCCCTGAAGAGGACAAGGTCGAGCTCAAATTCGGCAAAAAGATCTTCAGAGAAGGTGACCGTGTAATGCAGATAAAGAACGATTACAGACTTTCCTTTAAGAGGGAACGCCACGATAAATATGGTGGCGACGGCACTGAAGAAGGCTATCAGAGAGAGGATGGCAAGGGCATCTTTAACGGCGAGATCGGAAGGATCGTAGGCATCGATAAAGAAGCCAAGACCATGACCGTGGCCTTCGATGACGATAGATTTGGCAAGACCTGGGGCAGGAGATTCGCCCTCTACGAATACACCAAACTTGACGAACTGGAACAGGCCTATGCCGTTACGGTCCACAAGAGCCAGGGAAGCGAGTATCCCGCGGTAATTATCCCTGTATCCTGGTTCCCTCCGGTTCTGGCTACAAGAAGCCTCATCTACACGGCCATAACCAGAGGCAAATCTCAGGTTATCATCGTTGGAAATCCTGAATACATGAATGCCATGGTGGATAACGACAGGAGCTCCATGAGGCTCAGTGGTTTGGACCAGAGGATCATGGAGATGTATAGATAGAACTGAGAAAGTCCTCATCACCTCTCGGCCTGAAGGAACCCTTGAGATAGTAATTACCGGTGGTGAGGCTTAAGAGATGCACTTCTGATGCGCCGGCGTCCTTAAGGATCCTGGCGCAGCGGTCAGCGGTGGCGCCTGTGGTGAAGATATCGTCTATGAGAAGAATGCGAGAGCCCTTCAGATTGGACTCGTAACGTGGGTCAAGGGAGAAGGCTCCCTCGAGGTTGGTGAACCTTTGACCGCCGGTGACACTTCTTTGCTCGATGGTTTGCTTGTTTCTCCTTAAGCAGGGAAGGTGCCTGGGAGAAGAACTATTAATGGCCTTGGCCAGCCTATGGGCAAGATTTTCGGATATGAGCGCAGCTTGATTGAAGCCGCGCTTTTTTAATCTCTCGGAGTGGAGAGGAACGGGCACCACGTAATCAAGGCTTTCGATGAAACCGTATAGAGTTTCATCACTTCTCAAACGGTCTTCCATGATCATGGAGATGGGCCTTGCGAGATATGTCTTTTTGTTATATTTCAAATCGAAGACCAGTCGCTTAGAGTGAAGGCTGTAAACCATACAGGAAAGGGCAGAGTCCAGATAAAAAGTTCTGCCGCTGTGCTTCCTCTCTTCCTCCAGATCGATGGTGATAAAGCCCCAGTTAATGGCTTCCATGCAGGTATCGCAGATACAGTAAGGCCTGGTAATATCTACGTATTTACCGCAGCAGATGCAGTAAGTGCCCATGGGAAAGAGCAGCTGGAGGAGGCTCTCCAAAACTGTTCCCTTAGGTGTGTCATCGCTTGTGTAGTACATGTTTTCCTTTCTCTTCCCCAAGGATATAATGGCATGAAAAGATGGTATTACCGGAAGAGATCTGTGAGGATTAGCAAAAAACAGTATTCACTTAACCCTCACTTGAAATGTGGAACAACTGGTGGTATAATAAAGAAAAAGCGATCCGGGTCTGTGGTTGCAAATCCAGGCCAGGCACGGGCGAAGGGATCCACGTAAGCGGTTGAAGAAGAGTAGACCGTGAGCATGGCGTGCTTTAGAAGTAAGTCCTCCGGAAATCGGGTAAAGGCAAGTGTGGGGGCAAAGACCAGGTCAGCCGGATATGCTTTTAATTAAAGGAGGTATCACTATGAAGATTACCGTAACAGGGAAGAACATCGTAGTAAATGACAAGATGCAAGACGCCATCGATAAGAAGTTTGCCAAGATAGGCAAGTTCTTTGCAGATGACATTCAGGCAAAGGTGCTCATGCATCCTGAAAAGGCCAAGGTAAAGGTAGAAGCTACTATCTCCGGCAAAGGTAATATTTTCAGAGCAGAATCAGTTGCTCAGGACGTTTATGACTGCATCGACGAAGTAGCAGACAAGCTCTTAAAGCAGATGTCCAAGCACAAGAAGAAACTGATCAAGAAGAACCAGGGTAAGGAATCCGTAAGATTCGAAATGATCCCTGAAGCACCTGAAGCAGAAGAAGAGACAAAGATCGCCAGAGTAAAGAAGTTCACTCTTACTCCCATGACCGCTGAGGAAGCCATCCTTCAGATGGAACTCCTGCAGCACAACTTCTTCGTATATCTCGATGCCGAGACCGGCAATGTAAACGTAGTTTACAAGAGAAATGAAGAAGACTATGGACTTCTTGAAACAGAGCACTAAACATAGGCGTTAATGGAGCTGCGGCATTTGAGCCGCAGCTCTTTTTTTAGCGGTTTTTTCACACAAAAATAGTCTTAACATTTGTCTAAACGCCTTGAAAGAAGGCCCGTTTTATAGTATAATTTTAATATCTATGGGTGTGTTATATTTATGATTATGAAAAGGACTTTTTATGGAGCAATTTTTCCAAAACATTATATCCAACATCGGTATAAACGATGTTCTTGACATATTAATAGTTGCGTTCCTGTTCTTTAAACTTTTGGGATTTATCAGGGAGACCAGAGCGGAGCAGCTGGCCAAAGGTATTTTGATTCTTGTATTGGTAGCAGTCATTGCAAATCTTTTGAATCTCTATACTTTGCAGTGGATACTTTCAAATCTGGTAAACGTTGGATTGATAGCCATCGTTATCATCTTCCAGCCGGAACTCAGAAGGCTTCTGGAGAACCTTGGTAGAAATAAGCTCATCAATAACTTCAGCGGAATCGATCTGGAGGAGGCTGAGCAGATCACCGTAGAGATCAAGGAGGCTCTCCTTGCCATGTCCAGAACCAGGACCGGAGCTTTGATCGTCATCGAGAGGGAGACCACTCTTACGGATATCATTGAGACCGGTACCGTAATAAGAGCTGAGATCAACAGGGAGATGATAGGAAACATCTTCTACGAAGGAGCGCCGCTTCATGACGGAGCTCTCATCATCAGAGGCGATAAGCTGGAAGCAGCAGGCTGCGTACTTCCTTTAACAGAGGACAAAAAACTCTCCAAGGAACTGGGTACCCGCCACAGAGCAGGTATCGGCATCACCGAGAATTCTGATGCTCTGGTATTTATAGTTAGTGAAGAGACCGGTATAATCTCCAAGGCTGAAGATGGTCGTCTGGAGAGAAAGCTGGATGGTAAGAAGATAGAAGCCATCCTTAACGGAATCTATATAGCTCAGGACAAGAATTCTTTGCCCGAACGTATTACAAAGATACTGAAGGGAGGCAAGAAAGATGCTTAATAACAGAAGAGCTACCTTCATCCTTGCCTTCATCATGGCAGTTGTCCTTTGGGCCTATGTACTCGGTGAAGTTGATCCCATGAGGACGGTCACCATCAGAGATATTCCCATCAGGTTTTTGAATGAGACCGCTCTGGATGATGAGTCGTTGGTTATCACTGAGACGGATTACACTACAATTTCAGTAACCTTCGAAGCCAAGAGATCTCTGGCCAATAAGATAAAGGAGAGCGATTTCCACGCCACAGCTAACCTTAAGGGCCTGACACAGGGTGATAACATTGTAGACGTAGAATTGACCAAGCCCAGCAACATCAACCTTGAAAGCGTTTCACATGAGCATATCAACATCACTACGGATAAGCTCATAGAAGCTGAAAAGGAGATAAAAGTCGTTCTGACCAATGAAAGCAGTAAAGACACTGAACCTAAGATCCTGAGACTTTCAGAACATCAGGTCAAGGTATCAGGAGCAGCAACTCAGGTCAACAAGGTAGAAAGAGTGCTGGCCAAACTTGATGCTTCCAGAGTTACGGATGATCCGAACTCCATATCTGCTGACCTTGAAGCTGTTGACACCAATGACGTTCAAGTTGAAGGTGTAGAGCTGAATGCCAAAAATATCTATGTAACGGCTATCCTGAAATACCTTAAGAGCGTGGATCTTGTGGTGCCGGTATCAGGCAGAGACAGCGGATCCATAAGCAGAGGATATTCAGCACCGGACAGCATAGTGATCAAGGGCTCTGAAGCTGATCTGGAAGATCTGGATAGCATTACCTGCGAGCCTGTAGATATTTCAGACCTTTACGAAAACAAGAGTATTCCGCTGGTGCCGATCCTTCCTAAGGGAATTGAGATGTCTGACGAGTCGGAGAATCTGGCCCTTGAAGTTGCAGTATATAATGCAGGAGTCGCAGAGTTTGATTTTGATGAGACCTATGTAAACATCGTAGGCATCGACGAAAACAGTTCCGTAAAGATCCACGAGATCGATATCAACGTGAAGGTCAAAGGTGCTTCCACTGTTATCAATTCGCTTACGGCAGATGACCTTATGCTTACTGCCGACGCATCAGATCTTACCACGGGAACTCATACCGTAGATGTAGATGTGAAAGTTGATAAGGCGGGCGTCGACCTGATAGAAGTCAAACCTCAGAAGATAACCATAGACGTGAATACAAACTAAAGGAGAAAAAAATGAATTACGATATAAGAGATATCAGTCTGGCACCTTATGGCCATCAGAAGATAGATTGGGTAAGGGATCACATGCCGCTTTTGAGATCCCTGGAGGAAGAGTTCAAGAAGACCAGACCCTTTGAAGGCGTGAAGATCTCGCTTTCCGTACATCTGGAAGCTAAGACAGCTTACCTCTGCAAAGTATTTGCAGCAGGAGGAGCTCAGATGTCCATCACAGGATCCAATATCCTTTCTACTCAGGATGACGTTTGCGCGGCTCTTGTTGAGGACGGACTGTCTGTCTTCGCTTATCACGATGCGACCATGGAAGAGTACGAGAGACACATTGAAATGTGCCTTGAGTGCAAGCCCAACATCATCATAGATGACGGCTGCGACCTGGTAACCTGTCTCCACGAGAAGCGTCCTGATCTGGCTGTTGATGCCTGGGGCGGCTGCGAGGAGACCACCACCGGTATCATCCGCTTGAGAGCTCTTGATAATGAAGGACTTCTCAAGTTCCCTATGATGGCTGTAAACGATGCGGATATGAAGCATCTCTTCGATAATCGCTATGGCACAGGCCAGTCCACCTGGGATTCCATCATGAGAAATACCAACCTGATCATCGCCGGCAAGACCGTCGTCGTTGCAGGTTACGGCTGGTGCTCCAGAGGAATCGCCATGCGCGCCCAGTCCCTTGGAGCTCAGGTCATAGTTACCGAGATCGATCCCGTTAAGGCCATCGAGGCTAAGATGGACGGCTTCAGGGTAATGCCCATGAAGGATGCCGCTCCTCTGGGTGACATTTTTTGCACCGCTACAGGCTGCAATAAGACCGTCAACACAGACCATATGCTGACCATGAAGAACGGTGCTATCCTGACGAATTCCGGTCACTTCAACTGCGAAGTAGATATGGAAGGACTTTACAGGATGGCTCTGGAGAGAGTGCCCAGACGCCACAATGTGGAAGGCTTCAAGCTTCCCAATGGCAGGTGGGTAGACGTCATCGCCGATGGCAGACTGGTAAATATCGCGGGAGCTGACGGACATCCCGCTGAGATCATGGATATGAGCTTCGCCGTTCAGGCATACGGAGCTTTATATATCAAAGAACATAAGGACGAACTTCCCAAGCATCTGATCAAGATACCTGATGAGATCGACAAGATGATAGCATCCCGCAGGCTGGAGGCCTGGGGGATCGAGATAGATACCCTGACAGAAGAGCAGGAAGCTTATCTGAACAGCTGGAAGCTGTAGGAGGGAAGTAGAATGGATCTTAATTTAATCAAAGAAGAAGCGGCTAAGGCTGCGGAACAGATCGTAGAAGCGTCACATATCGGAGAGGGAGATATTCTAATAGTTGGATGCTCTTCATCGGAGATACTGGGCGCTCACATCGGCAAGGGTTCCAGCCTTGAGGCTGCGCAGGCGGTCTACGAGGGTATTCAGAGCGTCCTCAGACCCAGGAAGATATATCTGGCGGCTCAGTGCTGTGAGCATCTTAACCGCTGTGTCATAGTTGAGAAGGCAGCTCTTCTTCCGGGAACGGAGATCTGTAACGTGGTGCCTCAGCTCCACGCAGGAGGATCCTTCGCCATGACCGTATATCAGAACGCTGAGAAGCCCGTGGCAGTTGAGGAGATCAAGGCAGATGCAGGCCTTGATATCGGCGACACCCTTATCGGTATGCATCTTAAGCGCGTCGCGGTGCCCGTTAGGATAGAGCAAAAATCCATCGGAGAAGCGCACGTAGTCGCAGCCAGGACAAGGCCGAAATTCATCGGAGGTTCTCGTGCCGTATATGACGATAAACTTTCCGGAGGAGACATTCCAAGATAGAGCAGGGGATAAAAATGTACTTTTTAATGTACAATTTTTAAAAGCCTTGAAAAATAAGAATATTTACCCGAAAGTTAAGACAAAGAATACACCTTTGGGTAATTGTGATCAAGGAAATGAAAGCATTAAAATATAGCTGTACCGAATGAAGGGTACAGCTATTTTTATGGCTTTTTTATTTATTGTTAGGAGGAATTATTATGGGTAAAAAGATCCCTCTGTGGCAAGTCATCATTGTCTTCATCGTCCTTCTGATACTCCTGTATTGGGGAATCATGGTCGATACGGAATCCATGGGCGCAGCTCTCATGGGCGTAGGTATCGCTCTTGGATTCTCACCTGCTATGACCGCCGGAGCTGTTGTATCCGGTTCCTACTTCGGTGATAAGATGTCACCATTGTCGGACACCACAAACCTTGCTCCCGCCGTAGCAGGAACTACACTGTTCGAGCATATCGGACATATGATTTATACAGTAACACCTTCTTTAATCATCGCTCAGAACGAGCAGATCTGGGGTAAACTTGGAAGCCTTCTTTCCGCAAGCGGCATGCAGGGCATGATGTGGACCATCTCTTTGATTCTTTGTGCAATGTGCTTTGGCGGTGTCGTAGACTGCTCAGGTATGATGGGGCAACTTGCTGATCTCATACTGAAGCTCGCCAGAGGGACCAGAGGTGGTCTGGTAACATGCACATCTTCATCCGAAGAACCTTTCCAGATGCTTAGAAGACTCCGGTACTCTTACATCCAATTTCTTTCCTTGGAACACCTGCGGCGCAACTATGAGAAGCTTCCTTCAGGTAGACTCCAGCTACATTCCTTTTGCGATCCTTAACTGGGTCAATCCTCTCGTATCCATCTTCTACGGGTTCACAGGAATCACCATGGAGAAGATGACCGATGAAATGTATGAGAGAATTCTCGAACAGAGAGCGAAAGATAAGGAAGAAGCTCTGAAAGCTATGGATGCATAATATATGCCTCCTTTAATTAATAGCTTAGTTATATGAAGTGCGAAGAGACCCGGCCATCCCCAACGGGTCTCTTTGCATGCAGGTGTTTAAAAATGCCAAGCAGAGGTATTATATGTTAGAAATGAGATAATAGGGGTATATTAACCACATGAATCTGGCAGTTGAATTTTTGTACATCCTAACAATGTTTATATGCGTAGCGGCGTTTTCGGTGCATATGACAGTCAAGATGAAGAATCTTCCTTCTGTTAGCCGGCTGGCCAAACAGAACAGCACCACTTTCTTTCTTGCCGTAGTGCTCCTTACGGATCTCTTTGTCTTCCTGATAATTTATCTGGACAGGGTAAATATTGACGTTGATACATCCTGGTTTTATGCCATAGAGAATGTCCTTGAAGTGATCATGATCTATGCGGTGATCCTCATGGAAGGGGAGTATTTCCAAAGAAAGATACCCAGGGCTCTCGAGTCGCTATTCGCTGTGATATGCGTGATTTTGCTTTATCTGGGTGGGGTGCTTGATCTGAATTCCTTCAGCGATGAGGGGATGTATTTCGGCCTCATGATCCTAATAAACGCCATCCCCATAACCATTCTCATGGTCCTTACCATAGTGTTTAAGGTGAAGTCAAGCCATCAAGCGGATTACAGGCATAATGCTCTGTATCTGGTCTCGCTGAACGTTTTTTGCGTATTTTTATGCGTGGTATGCACCTTGAGCAACGCCGGCCAGCAGACCCTGAACCAGTACTTTCAGCATTCCAGGGAGGTTTATGAACTGATCTGGCTGGTATTCAATCTTCTGACCTTTAACTTCGTATGGCTTACCATAAAGCCCCAGGAGGACACTGAGATCCGTAAGGAAAAAACTCTCGTAGAGAAGGTAGCCATAGCCACGAAGACCTGGGGCCTTTCGCCCAGGGAGCAGGAAATGGCAAGGCTTTTATGCCTCGGAAAAAACAATCAAGAGATGGCGCAGGAGCTGTATCTTTCAATAAATACCGTAAAGGTTCACCTGTCGAACCTCTATCACAAGATAGGCGCAGCCAACAGGGTACGGGCCGTCAGAATACTGAACGGTGATAATGAATATGAAGACTGAGTGAAAACCCCCATTGATTTCTTGACCAACGCGGGGTTTTTTAGTATAATATATTGGTAATTTTTATTGAAGATTTGGAGGATCCTAATGAGGATATTAACTGTTATATCAGGTTTATTTTTCGTAGCTGGAGGCGGTTACCTTATCGCCAAGGAGGGCATTACCTTCCTTTCGGTGGCCTTTGCCGTGGGAATTCTTTTCATGGTAGGCGGCATCATCGAGTGCCTTTCATATTCAGCATACAGAGGAGAAGGAGAGGACAAGACCTGGGTGCTTATCGACGGCCTTACCACCTTTGCGCTGGGAGCTCTTATCATACTGGACAAGATCTCCGCTGACGTGGTAGTACCGCAGGTTCTCGGACTTTGGGTTCTCATCGCAGGTATCAGAAACTTCGTTAGAGCCGGCGAGCACTTCGACGTGAGGAACAGCTTCTTCTACGATCACTTGATCGTAGGTGTTCTCAACCTTATTGTCGGACTCTACGTATATTTCAATGCAGACATTTTCAGACTTGCAGCTATTACTTTGGTAGGTATGTGTATCGTCGTTCAGGGTATCAATCTCTGCAACGTTGGTCTTACCATCAAGATCCTTAAACCGGACATCATCAAGACCAAAGAAGAGATGCTTACGGACGCTGCCAAGAAGGCAAGAGATGCCCAGCTTGCTGCCCGTGAAGCTTTAGAGGCCGCTAAGGCTGCTCAGACCCAGTTCAGAGAAGTAGCACTTACTCCTGCTGAGGTCATTGATAAGACATTGGCTCCCAAGCCGACAGAGACTAATGAAGATCCATTGAGAGGTCTTTCGGAGAAAATGTAGATCCTTGAGGAGGATTCGACATGATGAGAGATGAATATGATGTAGTAGTAATAGGTGGCGGAGCGTCAGGAATGGCAGCCGCCATTACTCTTAAGAGGGAATGTCCCAGCTGGGATGTAGCCGTCTTTGAAAAGAAGGATGTATTGCTCAAAAAAGTTTCTCAGACGGGAAACGGCAGATGCAATATCTCCAACATAAACTGTGAAGATCAGGAAACTGTGAGGGAGTTCTTAAGAAGCGTAGGCATCAGCCTGAGAGCTGATGATGAAGGCAGACTCTATCCTTATTCTGAGGATGCCAAGGATGTTTGCAAGCTCCTCATAAGATCCGCTGAAGCTTGCGGCGTTGAACTTTATACCGAGGCCAACGTCACCAAACTGGAGTCCATACCCTTCAGTATAAATCCAAGGGGCGGCTTCAATATTTTTGTGGGAGAGGACGAGGATGAGATCTACGCCGAGAATGTGGTGCTTTCTACGGGGGGCAAGTCTTTTGCGAACTATGGCACCTCAGGTGACGGATATGTCTTCGCCAGGAGGCTTGGCCACCAGGTAAAAAAGCTGGCGCCGGCCTTGACCGCTGTGGAGATCATAGATAACATCAAGAGTTTGAAGGGCGTCAGGACCAAGGCCAGAGTGCATCTCTTAAGGGACGGAGAGGAAGTATTTACGGATCTGGGAGAGGTACAGTTCAGAGAGGATGCCTTGTCGGGCATCTGCATTATGAATATGTCAGGCCACATCAAGCTCATGGGAGGAGAGACTCCCGAGGATGGATTCAAGCACTACGATGTAAGGCTTGATTTGGTGCCGGACCACAACTCATCAGAAGTCAGGGAGATCCTGAAGGAGAGATTGGAGATGCCGGGCTTCGATGAAGCTTATGCTCTTAAATCCCTCGTAAAGGAAGAACTGGCACAGTATATGATCAGGAAGGAGAAGGTATTCTTCTCAAGATGGATCGGCGAGAAACCTTCCGCTGAGGAGGTCGCAGGATTCCTGGCAGATGAACTGGCTGACATGAGGCTCAAGGTAAAGGGCCTTAAGGGCTGGAATGAAGCTCAGGTCACTTCCGGCGGAGTCGTGCTTGAGGAAGTAGACCCTCAGACCATGGAATCCACCGTGGTTCCCGGACTCTTCCTTACGGGAGAGGTCCTGGACTATGACGGACCCTGCGGAGGATATAACCTGCATCACGCATGGCTCACGGGCATCAAAGCCGGAAAAGGTTTGGCGAGGTAGAGATGAAAATCGATCAAATAAAATTATCACCGGGGGAGAGTACATCTATTCTCCCTTTAAAAATCCGCAAAAAAACCGGACACAAGGTCAGAAACTGGAGGATCGTAAGGGAATCCATAGATGCCAGGGATAAGAGAAATATCAAACTGGTGTATTCCGTGGAATATAACTATGATCCGAAGGAAGAGAAGATCCTGGACATCCCTGAGGTGTCTTCATCAGACGCCGGATCTCCGGTAGTCATTGGCTTCGGTCCCTGCGGCATATTCTGCGGCCTGGTGTTGGCCAGGGCGGGTCTTAAACCGCTTATCCTTGAGAGAGGTATGGATGTGGACAGACGGACGGAGCAGGTGGAGCTTTTCTGGAAGGAAGGAAAGCTTGATCCTGAGTCCAATGTTCAGTTTGGAGAGGGCGGAGCAGGGGCGTTCTCCGATGGCAAGCTCACCACAGGTATCAAGGATCCAAGGGTGCATTTCGTGCTTTCGGAGCTTGCTTCTCACGGCGGACCTTCTGACATACTTTATAAGGCCAAGCCTCATATCGGCACGGACATCCTTAAAGAGGTGGTCAAAAGTATCAGAGAAGAGATCATAAGCCTGGGCGGCCAGGTTATCTTCGGGGCCAAGGCCGAAGCTTTTGTGGTCGAAGATAGGAAGATCCGAGGGGTGGAATTTTTTGCGGATGGGAAGGAGCAGGTGGCAGAGACTTCCAACGTGGTCCTGGCCATCGGACACAGCTCCAGAGACACCTTTAAGTGGTTAAGAGACATGGGCGTATCAATGACCCAAAAGCAGTTCTCCATGGGTGTCAGGGCGGAGCATCCCCAGGACCTCATAGATATCGCCCAGTACGGAAGACCCGGAAGGGAACTGGGACTTCCGCCTGCAGACTATAAACTGTCTGTCAGGACTGAAGAGGGACGCGGAGTGTACACCTTCTGCATGTGCCCCGGAGGGCAGGTCATCGTGGCTTCCTCTGAAGAGGGAATGGTGGTGACCAACGGCATGAGCTATCACGCCAGAAATTCGGGCTTTGCCAACTCAGCGGTGCTGGTGGATGTGAGACCCGAGGATTTCGGAACTGATGACGTGCTGGGTGGAGTATACCTTCAGCAAAAATACGAGAAACTGGCCTATGAGGTATCCGGGGGCTACCGGGCACCCCGGGCGAGCTGGAAGGAAATAAAAGAAGATAAGGCAGAGAACATCAGGAAATGTCTGCCGGATTTCGTCTATAGCTCTCTGAAGGAGGCCATGCCGCTCTTCGGCAGAAAAATCAAGGGCTTCGATGGCGATGACACCCAGATCTACGCTATAGAATCCAGAAGTTCATCTCCTGTGAGGATCAGCCGAAATGAAGATCTCATGGGCTGCGTTGACGGCGAGACCTTGAAAGGATTCTTTCCTGCAGGGGAGGGCGCGGGCTATGCCGGCGGCATAGTTTCAGCTGCTGTGGACGGTATCAGGGCTGCATTAAAGATTATTGAGATTTATGAATAATTTTTATTCACAAATGGATAAAAATGGAATATAATATAAGAGTAATAAAATCGAACAATAATTGATCGATAGGATCAATGCAGAAAGGAGCTATAAATATGGCAGGAGCTTTAGATTTATTAAGTTTATTAGGCGGAGTATCTTCAACTAAGGAAGCAGTAAGCGCATTTTCAGGCAAGACTTCCGCAAGTGAAGATCAGATCACACAGGCACTGCTCCAGGCACTTCCTTCAATGCTTGGAAAGATGCAGACCAATGCCAAGACAAAGGATGGAGCAGACAGCCTTCTCAAGGCGCTCGATCAGCATGACTTAAGCGATGCAGACATCGTTAAGCTCATCAAGACCGCAGATATGGAAGATGGCGTTAAGATCCTGAACCACATCTATGGAGATGAGAAGAAGACCGAAGCGGCTCAGAAGGAAGTAGCAGCCAAGACAGGCATCGATGCTGCAAAGATAGCTAAGATCATGGCAGTCGCAGCACCTGCTGTACTTACCATGCTTGCTAAGACCAACAAGAAGACTAATAAGACTCAGGCAGTTTCCAACAGTGACGGCCTGGCAGATCTTCTCGGTGGAGTTATGTCCCTGGCAGGCGGCGGCTCCAAGGGTGGCCTGGATATCGGATCACTTCTGGGTGCAGCTTTAGGCGGCGGTTCCAAGAAGGACGCAGGACTTGACCTGGGAGACATCTTAGGCGCTTTGATGAAATAAACCTGTGATTTAAATGCGGGGCAGCTTGGTCTGCCCCTGTTTTTTTAGGAGTATATCTTATGAAAAAAATATTAATCTTACTTTTATCATTAATGTTGATATTCACATTCATGACTGCCTGCGGAGGGGACCAGGCCACTGAGCAGGAAGATCCGGGAGATGCCCCTGCATCCGATGGCGAACTCGTAGCTCCCAGGATCGTGAAGATGACCATTAAGGACTATGGCACCATCACCCTGGAGCTGGATCCCAACGAGGCACCTGAAACCGTCAGAAACTTCTGTGATCTGGCGGCCTCCGGCTTCTACGACGGCTTGAAATTCCACAGGATAATGGATGGTTTCATGATCCAGGGCGGAGGAAATGAGGAAGTCGAACTGGAGCCCATCGTGGGTGAATTCGCGTCAAACGGATATAACAATACGATCTCTCACAAAGAGGGAGTCATCTCCATGGCAAGGTTCCCAAACGATCCTAACAGTGCTACATCCCAGTTCTTCATCACCGTAGCGGATGATAGTTTTCTGGACGGAGATTATGCAGCCTTTGGCTACGTAACAGAAGGCCTGGACATCTGTAAGCAGATCGCTGCAGACTCTAATCCCATAGACGATAACGGAACGATTCCCGAGGAAGAGCAGCCCATCATCGAAAGTGTAGAAGTGGTGGATTGATTCAAAGCGGACACATATGAAAATCAAAAAAGGGCTGTCTCAAAATGTGAGATAGCCTCTGCTTTTTGTTGTAAGTGTTGAAATTCTCTCAGCCTGCAAGCCCGCTTCAGTCTCATTTAGGCCGAAAACCGGGTTTCGCAGGATTTAGTACTACGAGTGTTTTTTGCGATTAAGCCTAAAGTCCCGGTTGCGGAGTTTCGTACTATGAGTGTTTTTTGCGGGTTAGGCCGAAAGACTAGGAATGCGAAGTTTAGTACTACACATCGCTTCGCAAAAAACTCATTGACCCATGTGGATTTAGGTCGAAAATGCTGACAATCTAGCTCTAGTCCTACAGTTAGCCAACGACAACCGATCTTCATGCTAAAACCCCCGCAAAAAATCATCGTACTAAAGTTTCTGAAATCCAGTTTTAGTACTACACCACTTTTGAAGGCGTAGTACTAAAACTTCGTAAAGGGAAGTTTAGGCCTAATTTGTCCCAAACCTCATCAATTTCGACTTTTTTCGACCTGCGTAGAAGCCACCTCCTTCGACTCATCTCGTCAAACAAAAGCAGGAGCTGTCTCAAATTGAGACAGCTCCTAGTTTTATTGCAAAATATTTTATTTCATCAGCACTTCGCCGGTCATCTCGGAAGGAATGTCGATTCCCATGAGATAGAGGAGGGTGGGTGCCAGATCCGCCAGCTTGCCTTCTCCTGACAAGCCGTATTCATTGAACTTATGGCCTGCATCTCCTACATAGCAGAGAGGCACGGGGTTGGTGGTGTGGGCTGTGAAGGGGTTTCCTTCAGCATCAAGCATCATGTCTGAGTTGCCGTGGTCCGCGGTAATCAGCAGCTGTCCTCCGACTTCCTCGATAGCAGACACGATCTCTGATACGCATCCGTCCAGAGTCTCCACAGCTTTGACTGCTGCCTCCATGACGCCTGTGTGGCCTACCATGTCGGAATTTGCAAAGTTAAGTATGATCACATCATATTTGGATGAGCCATCCTCGCGACGAGCCAGGATCTCTTTGATGACCTGATCCTTGACTTCAGGCGCGCTCATCTCCGGCTGAAGATCATAGGTGGCTACCTTAGGGGAGGGCACCAAGATTCGATCTTCACCTGGATTGGGCTCTTCGACACCGCCGTTAAAGAAGAAGGTAACGTGAGCATACTTTTCGGTCTCGGCGATCCTTAACTGGCGAAGTCCCAGAGAGGAGATATATTCTCCCAGGGTGTTTTCAAGCCTCTTAGGAGGGAAGGCGATTTCCACGTTGGGCATCTCGGCGTCGTACTGAGTCATGCAGACATAAACCAGATCGTTGATGACTTTCTTTCTGGTGAAGCCGCCCATGCCGCCTTCGGAAACGGGCTTCTCGAAGTTAGGATCCACGAAGGCTCTGGTGAGCTCGCGAGCTCTGTCCGGTCTGAAGTTACAGAATATGATGGAATCTCCATCTTTGACCCAGGCGTCCTTGCAGGTCATGGCTGGAAGAATGAATTCATCAGTTATATCCACATCGTATGATGCCTGCACCAGATTCATGGCGTTGGAGCCGGGTGTATAGGCGACGATCCCGGGAATGGTAAGGGTATCATAGGCTTTCTCCACTCTGTCCCATCTCTTGTCACGGTCCATGGCGTAGTATCTGCCGGAGACCATGCCCACGTGGCCAAGCTGAACCTTAGCCATGTAGTTCTCGATCTCGTGGATATATCCGATACCTGAAGTAGGGGGCACATCTCGTCCGTCCATGAAGCAGTGGACGTAGAGATTAGGCACGCCCTTGGCTTTGGCCATGGCAATAGCAGCCTTGATGTGGTCGATGTGGCTATGGACACCTCCGTCGGACATGAGGCCGAAGAGGTGAAGGGCCTGCTCGGGATTTTTGGTGGAGTTTTCGATGACATGATCCATGGCATGGTTCAGAGCATCGTTCTCAAAAAATCTGCCATCCTTAGTGGCCTTGGTTATGTTGGTGAGCTCCTGATATACGATGCGGCCTGCACCGATATTCAGGTGGCCGACTTCAGAGTTTCCCATCTGACCGTCGGGTAGCCCCACGTATTCTCCGGAAGCATTTATCTGAGTAAAAGGATGTCCTCCGAAGATCCTGTCCAGGTTCGGAGTATTGGCTTGCTTGATGGCATTGCCGTACGTTTCGGGGTTGATCCCGAAACCATCCAGTATCATAAGCATTGTAGGTGTTTTCATTTCTGATCTCCTATTACATATTTTCAGCGGTCTCTTATGGGCCATGAATCATTATATCACAAAATTATTGGTTTCAAAAGATGTTAAATGAATGTATAATATATCTGTAGGTGAATAATATGAAATGGACAGATAAACAATACAAAGCCATATATGACAGAGATAAGAATCTCCTGGTAGCGGCTGCTGCCGGATCAGGTAAGACCGCGGTTCTGGTTGAGAGGATCAAGCAGCTGATCCTTAAGGATGGCTGCTCCCTTGACAGGATGCTTGTGGTGACCTTCACCAACGCGGCTGCTTCTGAAATGAAGGGCAAGATCGAGAAGGCCATCAGGGACGAAATCGATACTTTAAGTGCTGATAATACCCAGGAGAGCAGGGATAAGACCGGGGTGCTCAAGAAGCAGCTTGACCTGCTTCCCATGGCACAGATCAGCACCTTCCATTCCTTTGCCATGGAGATCGTGAGAAAGTTTTTCTTCACCATAGGCTGCGAGCCCAACTTCAAGATCTGCGATGAGGCAAACCGCGCTATTCTGGAAGGAAACGCCATGGATAAGCTCTTCGAAGGAAAATTTGAAGAGGGCGGACAGGAGTTTTTTGAGTTCCTCAAAAAATTCGGCGGCGCCAGAAATGATAACAACGTTAAGGACATGATCTACTCTCTGAGCGCCAGACTGGAAGCCATGCCTTACCCTGATGAGTGGCTCAGGGAGAAGACCGAAGAACTCAGACTGGACGTGGAGGATTTAAACGATGCAGCTATCTTTAAGGAAATCTGGAATGATGCAGACCGCGTAATAAAGACCTGCATGTATGTCCTTTCAGAAAATCTGGAATATGCTCAGACCATGGGCTTGATAGGTGGTAATATTCCTGCATCCGACATGGCTAAACTTCAGGCCTTGATGGAAGTCTTTGATCTCAGGGATATGGATAAAGTCAAGGACGCCATCAATGGGTTCAAGCTGGACAATCTTTCCAAGAAGTTCTTCAAGGAGGAGACAAATCCCGGCCTTACAGCCTTGGAACTTGAAGAGGCGAAGGAACACATAGAATACGGCAGAAACTACGTCAAAAAGGCTATAAAGGGCCTTGGAGACGACCTTTTCATAAGGAGTCAGGAAGAACTCGCAAAAGATATCCGCGCGACTTATGATGACGTGAGATACCTGGGAAGCCTCGTAAGGGAATTCAATGCTCTTTATCAGGAAGAGAAAAAGTCAAGAGGACTTATGGATTTCAGCGATCTGGAGCATTATGCCTTTGAGATCCTGAAGAATGAAGAGGTTGCAGACTACTACAGAGATCATTTCGAATATATTTTTGTTGATGAATATCAGGATTCCAATGTTTTGCAGGAAGCTCTCATCGGAAGGATAGCAGGAGAGAGAAATCTATTTACCGTAGGAGACGTCAAGCAGAGCATTTACAAGTTCAGACTGGCTGAGCCTGATATATTCAAGGAAAGATACAGAAAGTACAAGGAAGAAGCAATAAACCTCGGTGAAGAGAGCACCTCTGAAAAGATCGACCTGAATCAGAACTTCCGCAGTAAAATCTCCGTCATAAACTTCGTAAACGAAGTTTTCAGCGAGGCCATGGAAGGTTATGGAGAAGAGGAAGCACTTCATCCAGGCGACCCTCATGCCGATCAAGACAATTATGATCCCTGCCTTTTCTTGGCGGATGAAGACTGGAACGATGATGAGGATATCGATGATGCCATAAAAGACCTGAAGAAGACTGAGAAGGAAGCGCTCCTTGCGGTGAAGCTCATAAGGAGCTATCTTGGGAAGCCCATCTTTGATTCCAAGGCTAATGAGGAGAGGCCTCTTACCAAGAGAGATATCGTGATCCTCATGAGAGGCATCAAGGACAAGGGTGACATATTCTACAAGGTCCTCATGGAAAACAATATCCCATGCTATGTAGATGATAACAAGGGGTATTTTGATACCATCGAGATCAACACCTTCATGTCCCTCATGGAGATAATAGATAATCACAAACAGGATGTGCAGCTTCTTACCGTCTTGAGATCTGAGATCCTGGATTTCGATATAGCGGAACTTGCTGAGATCAGAGCGGCCCACAAGGATGGCTCATTCTATGACAGTCTGAAGGCATATTCTGAAGAAGGTGAGTCCGGAGAGCTAAAGGAGAAATGCCTTAAAGCCTTAAACTCCATCACTTCCTGGCAGGAACTGGCCAGAGTGACTCCTTTGGAGGAGCTGGTTTGGACACTGATGATAGATACAGGATTCTACGCTGCCATGGGAGCCATGCCGGGAGGAGCCCTGAGACAGGCAAACCTGAGACTCCTAGCCGATAAGGCCCTGGATTACCGTAAGAACCAGAAGGGCGGACTCTATGGCTTCATCAAATATGTGGACCATATAAAGACTAAGGAAATAAAGATGGGACAGGCCAGGGTCATCAGCGAAGATGAGGATACCGTAAGGATCATGACCATACACCATTCCAAGGGTCTGGAATTCCCCATGGTCCTCCTCGCCGGATACACCAGAAAACTTGGTGGTGATTCCGGTAAGAGCAGACTTTGTCTGCATAAGGATCTGGGAATAGGTCTTTCAATAGTTGACCATGAGCATTTCTGGTACAGGGACACCATCCTTCAGACCCTCATAAAGAGGAGAGCGACCCTGGAGGAGAACGAAGAGGAAAAGCGTATCCTCTACGTTGCAATGACCAGAGCCAAGGATATTCTTCTAATGACCGGAACTGCCAAAAACCCTGAGGAATCGGTGGACAAGGTGATGAAATCCCTTCCTAAGGACAGCACATATTTCGACATGACAGGGAAGACCATAGGAAGGTCCGCTTTAAGAATCGTAAAGGTCGATGACAGCGAACTGGCTAAGATCGCAGGGGTCCGCAAAAGATCCCTGTCACGGGCTTTGGAACTCCTTGACGGAGAAACCTTCACGCCGGATGAAGAGACGGAAAGGATCATGAGCTTCCGTTATCCTTATGATGACGAACTCAAGATCAAATCCAAGTATTCCGTAAGTGAGCTTAACCGCGGGGAACGCATCGAAGTACCGACCTTCGATCCTTCGGTTCCAAGACTCCCTGAAGAGTCCGGTTTAAGCGCGAGCCACAGAGGTACTGTGACCCACAGCGTGCTGGAGAAGATGGACTTCTGCGGTATAGGAGAATTAGGCCCTGAAGAGGGCATAAAGGCTATAGAAGAGCTCATCCAAAATATGATCCAGGCAGAATCTCTCACAGAAGAAGAGGGCGCCTCGGTGAAGACAGACAGTCTCTATGAATTTGCAGTAAGCCCCTTAGGAAGAAGGATAGGAAAGGCGCAGGCTGAAGGAAGGCTCAGAAGAGAGTCGCCCTTTAATATCATCATGCAGGTTGAAGGGTCAGCCGCCATGGTCCAGGGTATAATTGACTGCTGGTTTGAGGAGGATGGTGCAATTGTCCTGGTGGACTATAAGACTACTGCACCGAGAAATGTGCCCGGTATAAGGGAACGTTACAAGGTCCAGATGGACATTTACAGAGACGCTCTTATGAAGTCCACAGGGCTTAAAGTAAAGGAGACTTATCTCTATCTTACCAACCTGGGAGTCACCGTGGACATGAATTGAGCAAAGCGTTGATTTACAACGTTAAAATGATAATAGTTGTACTGAAAAATAAACATCGTAAGTACTGTGTAGGCAGTGTTGACATTGACAATTGATAGTGTTAAAACTTAAGTAGTAAAGATTGTTAAAACGGTTCGTAAAGATAATTTTTTGCGGACCTGAAGCCAAAAACATTTTTATGAGAAAAGGAGATATGTAATGGCTACATACGTAGAAAGAGTTATTGAAGAATGCAAAAAGAGAAACCCCGGCGAAGTAGAATTCCATCAGACAGTAGAAGAAGTTCTTACTTCACTTGCACCTGTTATGGACGCTCATCCTGAGTATGAGAAGGCTGCCCTTCTTGAAAGACTCGTAGAGCCTGAAAGAGGAATCACCTTCAGAGTAGTTTGGGAAGATGATGAGCATAACGTTCATGTAAACAAAGGTTACAGATATCAGTTCAATTCTGCAATCGGACCTTACAAGGGCGGTTTAAGATTTGCACCCAACGTATATCCCGGAATCATCAAGTTCCTCGGATTCGAACAGATCTTTAAGAATTCCCTTACCGGACTTCCTATCGGCGGCGGCAAGGGCGGTTCCGATTTCGACCCCAACGGTAAGAGCGATGCAGAGATCATGAGATTCTGCCAGGCTTTCATGACAGAGCTCTACAGACACATCGGTCCTGATACCGACGTTCCCGCAGGTGACCTTGGTGTAGGCGGAAGAGAGATCGGCTACATGTTCGGACAGTACAAGAGAATCAGAGACAGATTCGATGGCGGAGTTCTTACCGGAAAGGGAATCCCTTACGGCGGATGCCTCGGCAGAACAGAAGCTACCGGTTTCGGTATCGTTTGGTATGCAGAAGAGATGCTCAAGGCCAATGGCGAAGACATCAAGGGTAAGACCGTAGCTATCTCCGGATTCGGTAACGTATCCTGGGGTACTGCTTGGAAGCTTCAGCAGTTAGGAGCTAAGCTCGTAACTATTTCCGGACCCGATGGATACATCTATGATCCTGAAGGAATCAGCACAGATGAGAAGGTTGCTTACCTCCTTGAACTCCGTGCTTCCGGCAAGAACATCTGCGCTCCTTACGCAGAGAAGTTCCCTGAAGCTACATTCTATCCTGGAAAGAAGCCTTGGGGCGTATATCAGGATACCGGATGCAAGATCGACATCTTCATTCCTTGCGCTATGCAGAACGACGTTCACATGGAGCACGCAAAGCAGATGGTAGAGGGCGGCTGCAAGTTCTATTGCGAAGGAGCTAACATGCCTACTACAAACGATGCTCTTGCTTACCTCATGGAAAACATGATCGCTGTTGGACCTGCTAAGGCAGCTAACGCTGGCGGAGTTGCTTGCTCCTGCATCGAGATGGGACAGAACTCAGGCCACACCGTATTCCAGCACGAAGACGTTTATGCACAGCTTCATCAGATCATGATTAACATCTACAACGCTTGCGCTAACGCAGGTGAGAAGTACTATGGTTCCAAGAACTGCCTGGTACAGGGTGCTAACATCGCTGGTTTCGAAAAGGTTGCTGAAGCTATGATGGCTCAGGGACTTGTATAAACCTAAGACACAATAACTTTAACATCTCCGGACGGTCCGCTTTAGCGGGCCGTCTTTTTCTTATCAACTAGGGGCCTAATGCCTCAAAAAGACCTTGCCAAACCCCCTGAAATGGGGGTATAATTTTAATGTATAGTTATAAGTGGAAGTATGCCCTTTAAGTAGGACTATTATTTGAGTCGCGGCTTTTTAGGGCAGAATCCCCGAATTACAGAAGAAAGGAGCAAAAAACATGGATACTGTCCCCGATGGGAACCGAATACCGGTGCACTTGTGCAGAGTTATAAAAGCAGGCATGTTTTTTGCTGTTATCTGAGAGGATCTTTCGGTATTATCCTTGAGGCAAAAGACATAGCCGGAAAGGAGTAAGCCTATGGATCAGATGATCATGCAGGACCGTGACCAGGCCCTGGAAGAATCCATAGAAAAGATTCTTGAACTCATAGAAGAAAAGAAATATTTCATGGCCCGCGATGAGATGCTCAAGTATAACGAGGCGGATATCGCGGAAATATTCGAGGAACTTTTTGATAACGAAGATATACTTGAGAGTTCCATCGTAGTCTACAGATTGCTTCCCAAGGACATATCTGTAGAGGTGTTCTCATTCCTTCCTGTAGATGACCAGTTGAAGATCGTGGAAGTCATCACCACCAAGGAGTTGAACTACATCGTACAGGAACTGGACTTCGACGATAAGATCGATATTTTGGAGGAACTTCCCGCCAATCTCGTAAACACCATCCTCGAAAATACGCCTAAGGAGGAGCGACACCTCATCAATTCCTTCCTGAATTATCCCGATGACTGCGCGGGCTCCCTTATGACCCCGGAGTACATCAGCCTTGATAAGGATATGACCGTGGCGGAGGCCATGGCTCACATCAAGAAGGAAGGTATGGATGCTGAGACCATTTATACCTGCTATGTTAAGGACTGGGGCCGCAAACTCATAGGAATCGTATCTCTGTCCACTCTGGTCGTAAGTGAAGACCACATAAAGATCAGGGATATCATGCACTCCGACTTCATATACCTGAACGTATATGATGACCAGGAAGAAGTAGCTGACCAATTCAAGAAATACGGCTTCCTTGCCATGCCTGTCGTGGATAAAGAGGGCCGACTGGTTGGAATCATCACCGTCGACGATATCATCGACGTAATCGAAGAAGAGAACACCGAGGATATCGAGCGTATGGCAGGTATCGTAGACGTTACCGATACCGCAGACAGCGACTATCTGGATATCAGCGTATGGCAGCACGCCAAGAACCGTCTGCCATGGCTTCTGATACTGATGGTAGCATATATTTTTACTGGTATGATAGTTACCTCCTTTGAGGGCAAACTTTCGAAGGTCATCAGCCTTGTTGCCTATATGCCCATGCTCATGGGTACAGGAGGAAATACAGGATCTCAGGCAGCCACCCTTATCATAAGAGGTCTGGCTACGGGAGAAGTGGATCTGGAGGATACCCTTAAGATCCTCTGGAAAGAGATAAGGATAGGCTTTGTGGTAGGACTGATCCTAAGCGCTTTCAACTTCCTGAGAGTAGTGTTCCTGGATGGGCAGAGCACCATGATCGCGCTCACCATTTGCACTGCTATGATTTTTATAGTAACCTTTGCTAAAGTTCTGGGGTCCATGGTACCCCTTATCGTAAAAAAGATCAAATTAGACCCTGCGTTGATAGCAAATCCGTTTATTTCATCTATTTCGGACGCTGTGGCTCTGACGATATACTTCGCCATGGCTACGCTGTTCCTTGGACTTTAGAGGTGACGACATGAAAGAAATAACTAAAGAACTGGTAAAGAATTTCATACCCGAGCGTAAAGTCGACACTCACAAGGGAGACTTTGGCCGCGTTCTGGTGATCGCCGGATCACGAACCATGACCGGAGCCTGCATTTTAGCTTGCGAGGCTGCTTTAAGATCAGGAGCAGGTCTTGTATATGCCTTGGTGCCTGATGAGATCATGGCTCAGGTACAGGTCGCTGTGCCTGAAGTCGTTATCAAAGAACGCAAACTTGGAGTTCCTGATTACAGCGAATACGACAGCGTGATCATAGGACCGGGACTGGCTGTGACGGATGAGGCTAAAGCTCTTGTGGGAGATGCTCTGGAGAGGGCAGAGTGCCCTATGGTACTTGACGCTGACGCGCTGAACATCATTTCCTACAATCACTGGCAGGATAGGATCAACGATCGCTGCCTGAGAGGTCTTGGAACGGTAATCACCCCTCATATGGGCGAGGCGGCAAGGCTTCTTAAGGACGATAAGGACTTCGATTTCGAAGGTTCAGGCAGAGAAGAGATCCTGAATGAGCTTTATTATGTGACCGGAGCTACGGTAGTTCTCAAGGGAAGACGCACCCTGGTAAGACCCATGTTCGGTGGATCCCTGGATCCTGTTTACGTTAACACCACCGGAAATCCCGGCATGGCTACAGCAGGCTCAGGAGATGTGCTGGCTGGAATCATCGGAGCCTTCCTGGGACAGGGCATCAAAAACGCGGTCGTGAGTGGAGTTTACATCCATGGCCTTGCAGGCGATATTATGGCTGAAGAGGTGGGCGAATACAGCCTTATCTCCAGGGATATCTTAAAGGGCATCCCTAAAGCTTTTAATAATATTTTGGAGGAATAAAAATGGACTACAAACAGTTTGAGGAACTGGCTTCAAAGGTAAGAGTAGATATCATCAAGTCAGTTTTCGAAGCCGGATCAGGACATCCGGGAGGTTCTTTGTCATGTGCTGATATCATGACAGCTCTGTATTTCAAAGAGATGAATATCGATCCTGAGAATCCTCTCATGGAAGACAGAGACAGGCTGGTGCTTTCCAAGGGACATGCTTGTCCCGCTCAGTATGCAGCTTTAGCCGAGAGAGGTTACTTCCCCAAGGAAGAACTCAAGACCCTGAGAAAGCTGGGATCACGACTTCAGGGTCATGCCAAGATGGGACTTGTTCCCGGAATCGAAATGTCCACAGGATCTTTGGGACAGGGATTCAGCGTTTCAGTAGGAATGGCTCTTGCCAACAAACTGGACAATAAAGAGGGAAGAGTCTATGCGATCCTTGGAGACGGAGAACTTCAGGAAGGCATAGTATGGGAAGCTGCCATGTCTGCATCCCATTATCATCTGGACAACCTCTGCGCTGTAGTAGACTGGAACGGTCTTCAGATCGACGGAAAGAATGATGACGTCATGACCGTAAGGCCCATTGAAGATAAGTTCAGAGCCTTCGGATTCAATGTCATTTCCATAAACGGCCATGATTTTGCAGAGATATTTGATGCCTTTGATCAGGCCAGAGCCTGCAAGGGTCAGCCTACGGTAATCGTAGCCTCCACCCACAAGGGCCACGGAGTTTCCTTCATGGAAGATCAGGCTGGCTGGCACGGCAAAGCACCTAACGAGGAACAGGCAAAACAGGCCGTAGAAGAACTGGGAGGTGAATGGTAATGGCAGATAAAATGGCAACACGTGAAGCTTATGGAAAGGTACTCCAGGAGCTCGGAGCTGAATATCCCAATCTTGTAGTCCTCGATGCCGACCTTTCGGGATCAACCAAGACCGGAGAATTCAAAAAAGTATTTCCTGAGAGATTCTTTAACTTCGGTATCGCTGAGCAGAACATGTACGGTGCAGCTACAGGTCTCGCCTTATCCGGCAAGATCGTCTGCGCTTCCACCTTTGCTATGTTCGCTTCCGGAAGAGCTTTTGAAATAATCAGAAATTCAATAGGATATACACATGCAAACGTCAAAGTCTGCGCTACACACGCAGGTATCACCGTAGGCGAGGACGGAGCCTCCCACCAGACTTTCGAAGATCTGGCACTCATGAGGACGATTCCCGGAATGACCGTGGTGAACCCTTCTGACGGAGCTTCTGCAAAGGAACTCTTAAGACAGGTAGTGGCCATGGAAGGACCTTGCTACGTGAGACTCGGACGTGCTGCAGTTCCTTTCTTCTACGATGAAGAGAGCGCCAAGGAAATCAAGCTTGGCAAGGGTAACACCTTAAGGGAAGGTAAGGATGTTACCATTATAGCAACTGGAATCATGGTTTCTGAAGCCATGAAGGCAGCCGAAGAGCTGGCAATTGAAGGTATCGATTGTAGGGTCATCGATATGCACACCATCAAGCCTCTCGATGAGGACATCATCATAAAGGCAGCTAAGGAGACCGGAGCCATTTTGACCTGTGAAGAACATTCCATCATTGGCGGCCTGGGTTCAGCTGTCGCAGAAGTCACTGCAACAAATTGTCCTTGTCAGCTGTATATGGTAGGGCAGAGGGATACTTTCGGAGAATCCGGAAGCCCTGAAGCACTCAAGGCAAAATATGGCATGACCGCATCGGATATCTATAAAGGGGTACATGTATTAATGAAAAAATAAGGGGTGAAGAACGTGGGATTTGAGAATATGAGGTTACAGGAGGGTTTTTTAATGGATAAAATGAAGATCAAAGTAGGGGTGATAGGCATATCACCCGGGGCCGGTGAGACCTTTGTGGCCAGGGCTCTGGACTACTATCTTAATATCAAGGACGCGCCAAGGGTACTGGTCTCCAGGCCGGATAAATATGAAATAGTGGAAGATCCGGGATATCTGGGAGATCTGGATGTCATAGTCGGAGTCATAGATCCGCTTCCTTCGAGACTCAAGGAAGGCGTGCCCAAATTCGCTGTCCTTAAAGCCACCGAAGGAGTGCTTTGGCTGGTCAATAAGGATAATACGGGAGTGGATCACAGGGAACTCAAAAAATTCCTTGAACTGGATGATTACTTCTCCCAGGAAGCGTTAAATTATGAAACCGTATGCAGGGCGGAATACAGCTGCGAAAAGGTGGAAAGAAGATACTCTTTAAAGGGTATAGAGAGTCTCGCTAATGAGATCAAAAAACTATGAGTAATTGTCCTTCGTGATACGTACTATATTTGTAGATTCAGTGAATATTATAAATAATTCTTTATTTTTTCTACCAAATGTAGTATAATACTTATAAGTATGACTTCAGGAGGTTGTGTCTTGATTACATTTGATCATGTAACAAAACTATATCGTCCGGGCGTTGGTCTGGATGACGTTTGCGTAAAGATAGATAAAGGCGAATTCGTATTCCTGGTAGGTCCTTCAGGAGCTGGAAAGTCCACTTTCGTTAAGCTTCTTTTAAAGGATCTGACTCCGGACAGCGGAAACATCCAGGTAGGCGATTATCACGTCAATAAGCTTTCCAACAGAATGGTACCCAAGTACAGAAGAAAGATCGGAACCGTTTTCCAGGATTTCAAGCTTCTTCCTAAGAAGACCGCCTACGAAAACGTAGCCTTTGCCATGGAAGTGCTCCACAAGCCTTCCAGACAGATCAGGAAGCAGGTACCTCAGATACTCAGTCTGGTGGGAATATCTGACAAGGCTGACAAGTATCCTCACGAGCTGGCAGGCGGCGAACAGCAGAGAGTAGCCATAGCAAGAGCTATAGTGAACAATCCTCAGGTGCTGATCGCTGACGAGCCTACAGGAAACCTTGACCCGGCAACAGCATGGGGAATCATGGATCTCCTGGACCAGATCAACTTAAGAGGAACCACAGTCATCATGGTGACTCACGCCAAGGAGATAGTTAACAAGATGGACAGAAGGATCATAGCCATAGATAAAGGCCGTGTTATCCACGACAGCAAAGAATACTATGCAGGCCCCATGGGAGGTGATGAAGAATGATAGGAAGTTTGTTTTATAATATCAAGCAGGCTTTTGTTCAGATTTTCAGAAACCGCGGCATGAGCGCTGCATCTATTTTCTCAATTTTAGCCATGCTGCTGATTTTGGGACTGGTTTTCATTATAATTGTTAATGTAAACCTCTTCTCAGAGATAGTCAAACAGGATTATGACCAGGTAGAAGTATTCATTAAGGACGGAGCAACTCAGGCAGAGATTGATGAATGCATTGAAACTCTTAAGGCCAAACCCGGAGTTACCAATGTGACCTTCAGAAGCCAGGAAGACGCCTTAGCGATCATGAAGGAACGCTGGGGAGAATCCGGATATCTGCTGGATTCCCTGGGCGAGAATCCTTTGCCGGCATCCATCATGATCGAAGTTGATTCTTTGGATAATGCATCAAGCGTTGCCTCTGCAGCAGGTAAGTTCGAGATCATCGAAGACGTTCAGTATTACAAGGAGACGGTGGATAAACTCACTAAGATAACCCACTTCCTCCAAATCGCCTGCATGATAATCATGGCCTTCCTGGTAGTGGTATCCGTGGTAGTTGTATCCAACACCATCAAACTTACGGTAATGGCCAGATCGGATGAGATCCACATCATGAGATATGTGGGAGCCAATAACTGGTTCATCAGAGGCCCGTTCATGGTAGAAGGCATCGTTATCGGCCTCATAGCTTCAGCAATTGCTTCAGGCGCCATCTGCCTTATTTACAAGAAACTGGTGGAAACCATCGGAGATCAGGTCTTTGCCATCGTTTCAAGTCCGCTTATTTCAGTTCAGTATATGACCGTTAACCTTACGATCATATTCGTAGCTCTCGGATGTTCCATAGGAGCATGGGGCAGCATCGTTTCCATGAGGAAGTATCTGAAAGCCTAAGTTAACAGGGGGAAAGTAGAAATGAGAGATAACAAAAGGAATAACAGAATAGCTTGGTTTCTTATTCTGGCAGTGACTTTGACCTACTGCTTCGTTCCTTTCCTGGGACAGATCGGATCAAATACAGGATCAGTTGCATATGCACAGTCCTATCAGGATCAGATCGACCAGAAGAAGGAAGAAAAAGAAAACATAGACGATGCTCGTGAAGAGATCCAGGGCGAGATGAGCAAGGTCGCTGAGGAGATCAAACAGCTTCAGACAGAAGTTGATAATACCAACTATCAGATCAGCCTCACCACCCAGGAGATCAAGAATACCGAATATCAGATCGAACTCAAGAAAGAGGAGATCAAGGATAAGAGGGATGAGATCAAGGATAAAGAGAAGGAGATCAAGCGCAAGCAGAAGGAGATCCAGAACCGTGAGAAAGGTCTCGACGAGAGACTGGTAGTTATGTATAAGAACGGCTCCGTCGGTTTCATGGATGTACTCATGGGTTCCAACAGTATCTCCGAGTTCGTTTCCAACGTGGAAATGATCCAGAAGATCTACGAGAACGACGTTGATATCCTTAAGGTCCTGGAGAAGGAGCATAAGAAGCTCGAGAAGGAACACAAGGAACTGGAAGAGGAGAAGAAACAGCTTCAGGTCGAAGAAGAGAACTTAAAGGGCTTCCAGGCTGAGTTAGCTAAGAAAAAGGAAACCTTAAAGGGCCAGGTTGAGCAGCTCAACGAAAAGCAGGGCAAGCTCGATGAAAAGAAGAAATACCTTCAGAAGAAGGACGATGAACTGAAGGCTCAGGCAGATGCTCTTATCAACGAGATCAAGAGACTGCAGGATGCTTCCAGAGTATATGAAGGTGGAGCCTTCACATGGCCTGTACCTTCATCCACATACATCTCATCCTCCTTCGGAGGCAGAATACATCCTATCTTCCGCACATGGAGAATGCACACCGGTACCGATATCGCTGCAAGCTATGGAGCTAATATCGTAGCTGCTGCATCCGGTAAGGTCATCATGGCATCCTGGTACGGCGGATATGGAAACTGCGTAATGATCGACCACGGCGTCAAGGACGGACAGAGCATCGTAACACTTTACGGACACTGCTCATCCATTGCAGTATCTGTTGGTCAGGAAGTACAGAGAGGTCAGGTCGTAGCCTATGTAGGAAGCACCGGTAACTCCACTGGAAACCACTGTCACTTTGAGGTGCGTCTCAACGGTAATTACGTAGACCCTATGCAATATTTCAGATAAACTATTAAAATGCAGATCAACCAAATTATAAGAGAATTATTGGCAAAACGCGGTATCGAATCAGAAGATGAGATATTAGAGTTTTTGTCTGCAAGTCCCAAGAAAACCCACGATCCGCTTCTGCTTCCAGACATGGAAGCAGGTGCGGATTTAATAATAAGTGAGATCAAAAAAGGCTCCAGGATCATGATCTACGGCGACTACGATGCCGATGGCATCACCGCCACCACTCTCATGATGAGCGTTCTGGGTCATCTGATGCAGGACAGGCCACAGGATCTCAGCTATTATATCCCATCCAGATTTGAAGAAGGTTACGGGCTCAATTGTGATGCCATCAAAACCATTAAAGAGCAGGGCTTCGACTTCATAATAACCGTAGACTGCGGAAGCGTATCCAAGGATGAGGTCAAGTACGCTGAAGAACTGGGTTTAAAAGTCCTGGTCACAGACCATCACAACATAACGGATAAGCAGGCGGAGTGTCTTTTGATCAATCCTAAGAAGCCCGGAAGCGAATATCCTTTCAAGGATCTCTGCGGATGCGGAGTCGCCTTCAAGGTAGCCCAGGTGCTTCAGCGCAAGACGGGACTCCCTAAAAGGGTGCTGACGGAGGTGCTGGACCTGGTTGCCATAGGAACCATAGGCGATATCATGCCCTTAAGAGACGAAAACAGATCTCTCGTAAAATACGGCATGAAGGTTATGAACCAGGGACATCGCCCTGGACTCAAGGAGCTTATCGTAGAAGCCGGACTGGTGCCCGGGACCATAGATTCCGAAAACATCGGCTACGTCATAGTACCGCACCTCAACGCCACAGGCAGGATAGAAGACGCTTCTGAAGCGGTGAAACTTCTGATGGCTGCAGAGGATGATCCGACACTTCCGGAACTCGTGACGAACCTGATCTACAAAAATCGCGAGCGCAAAAGACTCCAGGCGGAGACTTACAAGAGATGTCTGAGCCTTGTGGATGGCGAGGACTTCATGCTGATCAGATGCGACGACGCTCACGAAGGAATAGCGGGCATCGTTGCGGGCAAGATAAAGGACGCTTTTTACAGACCTACCGCCATCGTAATGCCCACCCAGGGTGAGGAAGGCATCTTGAAAGGAACTGGCAGAAGCATTGAAGGAGTGAGCTTATACGACCTTCTCAAGAAGAACGAGGATCTCTTCATAAAGTTCGGAGGACACAGCGGAGCCTGCGGCTTCACTATGAAGGAAGAATACTTCGATGTGCTTAAGGAGAATCTTTTGAGAGATACAGCGGAGATAAAGGAGAATGATCCTGAACTCTTCGTAAGGTCCTACCCCTATGATCTCACGGTCGGACCTTCAGATATAGATTTGAACCTGGCTGAACAGCTCAACCTTCTGGCACCCTTCGGAAACGGCAATCCCAAACCCGTATTCATGATCGAAGGAGTGTACATCATCGACAAGAGATTCCTGGGAGATGAAGGCCAGCATCTGAAATTTGCCGTCAGGGATGAAGAGGGCAATGTACTCTCATGTATTCTTTTCAACAGGGCTCAACGTTTCAAAGACAAACTGGAATTGAACCGCAAGTACAATATTATAGGCTCTGTGGAGATAAATGAGTGGCATGGCAAAAAAAGATTGCAAAGTATTGTAGAAAACATAATTGACTACAAGTGATAAAAGGGGTATAATGCTTTTAGAGTTTAATATAGAAAAGCATTAAATTTTAAAAGTAGGAGGAAGATATGGCATACGAATCAAGATTCCAAAGAGAAGATATCGATGAACTGTTTGAAGCAGTCCTTACATTGGAAGATCTAGAAGATTGCTATAGATTTTTTGAGGATATCTGCACAATAAACGAAATCTATTCCATCGCACAGAGACTCAGAGTTGCTAAGCTTTTGTCCGAGAAGAAGACATACATGGAGATAGCTGCCGAGACAAACGCTTCCACCGCTACTATTTCAAGGATCAACAAGTGCCTTGTATATGGAGCAGATGGCTACAAGAGAGTGCTTGAGAGACTCAGCGAGAAAGAAGAGGATAAATGATTTTTAACGTCTATATATACGAGGGGACAACTTCCGGTGAGGGGTTGTCCCATAGCCTTGCCTCAGATGCGGTAAAGAAATACTGTCTGGGGAAAGGTATATCTTTTGATGTGGAAAAAAACGGATGGGCAGAAGGAGAGAAAGGAAAACCTTACTTCACAGATCTGCCTGTCCATTTTAACGTTAGCCATTCTGGAGAACTTTGGGTCTGCATGGTTGGAGACAGCCCCTGCGGCATTGATATCCAAGTAGGGCAGGAGATGAATGTCAGAAAGTATGACAAGATTATCCAGAGGTACTTCACCATGAATGAGCAGCTTTTCTGTGAGAAATATGGCACAGAAGGATTCTTTAGAGTCTGGGCTCACAGGGAAGCCTATGGCAAATACACGGGAGAAGGATTCTACGGCAATATGCCGGATTTCGTAGGCGATGACGGCTTCCTGAATATCGAAGTCAAGATCCCCGGAACCGACAAATCCGTATACATTAAGGATGAACCTATCGGCCCCGATATCTATCTGGCCTATTGCTCCGAAGGCGAAGACGATTACGTGGTATTTATGGAGTGATCATGGGCGAGAGAACTTGTATGGAAGCGGCTTTAGCCAAGCTGAACTACAGAATGAGGACAGAGGCCGAACTTGAAAAGTCTCTCAAAGAGCTCGGATACACAGAGGAAGATATCGAAGCTACGCTGGAGGAACTTAAAACCTTCGGCTATGTGGATGATGAGAGATATGTACGGGAGTTCTACAGAACATCCAGACGTAAATCCTGGTCCAGAAGCCGGATAGTAAGGGCTCTCCGAGAGAAAGGGATCTCAGGAAGCTTGGCTAATGATACCATTGACGACTTTGAGGATTCCGTTGAGTTTACGGATCTGGGGCTTTCTCAGGATGAGAGAGAACTGGCTCTTAAGGTAGGCCGTGACATGGCAAGAGTCCAGATGGGAAGAGATAAACCCATGGACGATAATTTTCTTAAAAAGGTAGGACGAAGGCTCACATCCCTTGGTTATGACACGGGATGTTGCTTTTATGTCATGAATAAACTTAAGGACGAGGCTCGCTCCATGCCCGAAGGAGAGGATGAACTATGAATATTTGTCTCTATGGATCTTCCAGCCCGGAGCTGGAACAGATCTACTATGATAAAGCATATGAACTTGGAGAGGTGATAGCCAGAAGAGGACACACCCTGATCTTCGGCGGAGGAGAGCAGGGTCTTATGGGTGCCTGTGTGAGAGGTTTGGAATCTCTCGGGGGCAAGGCCATTGGTGTAGCTCCTAGGTTTTTTGATCTTCCGGGGATCCTTCACAAGGAGTGCCACGAATTCATCTTTACCGATAACATGAGGGACAGAAAGCAGATCATGGAGGAGAAGTCGGATGCCTTCGTAATAGTTCCGGGTGGAGTCGGAACCTTTGAGGAGTTCTTTGAGACCTTCACACTTAAGCAGCTGGGGCAGATAAACAAGCCTATCGCTATGCTTAATGTAGAAGGTTACTTCGACATGATAAAGGCTCTCATGGACAGGACCATAGAGAAGGGCTTCATGAAAAAGATCTGTGCCGATCTCTACGGCATCTTCGATGATCCGGAGAAACTTCTGGACTATATCGAAAACGTCCATGAAGAACCCATGGACGTGTACACACTTAAATTAGGAAAATAAAAAGGCGTCCCCTTAAAGGAAACGCCTGATGGTCGGGGCGACAGGATTTGAACCTGCGGCCTCTACGTCCCGAACGTAGCGCTCTACCAAGCTGAGCCACGCCCCGACGAACAGAAATATAATATCACATAAGAAAAATAATTTCAAGTATTAGTTAAAAGGATTTATTATGAAACTGATTTCATGGAACGTAAACGGACTGAGAGCGGTCATGGGCAAGAACTTTATGGAGTTCTTCAATGAAATAGACGCGGATTGTTTTTGCCTTCAGGAGACCAAGCTCCAGAAAGGGCAGATAGAGATGGATATCCCTGGATACCATGAGTACTGGAACTACGCGGATAAGAAGGGTTACTCAGGCACGGCCATCTTCACCAAGAGAGAACCTCTCTCCGTGACCTATGGCATGGGCATCGATGAGCACGATCACGAGGGCAGAGTCATCACTCTGGAGTTCGATGACTTTTATCTGATCACCGTATATACGCCTAATTCTCAGGACGAACTGAAGAGGCTTGACTACCGCATGAAATGGGAGGATGACTTCCATGCATATCTCAAGGGACTTGAGAAGACCAAGCCTGTAGTTTTTTGCGGAGATCTTAACGTGGCTCATCAGGAGATCGACCTTAAGAATCCCAAGACCAACAGGAGAAACGCCGGTTTCACCGATGAGGAAAGGTCAAAGATGACAGCCCTCACGGAGGACGGCTTCATAGATACCTTCAGGTATTTCTATCCTGAGCAGATCACCTATTCCTGGTGGTCATACAGATTCAAAGCCAGAGAAAAGAACGCCGGATGGCGCATCGACTATTTCCTCTGCTCTGAAAGCCTTAAGGACAGATTAAAAGACGCTAAAATACATACAGAGGTCATGGGCTCAGACCATTGCCCTGTAGAGTTAGATATTGAATGATTTTGAGGAAAGGAAAATTATGTCAGAAAACATCAGCGCATCGAAGATGCTTTATGAACTGCAGGAAGCAGGAAGAGAACAGATGGAAAAGGAGAAGCCATCTGTAGATGATCTTTTGGATCGCAACATAGCACTTATGGTAAATAGGATAGATATGGTCATGAGACGCAATGTATCTGAAGACGAGGAGGTAACCTATATCTCCAATCCTTGTCCTTCAGACAGGGCCACACTTCTCAGGGTCTACGAGGCCAAGGTAGGGGATGAACAGGTAGCTTACGCTTCATCCATCTGGACCGTGGTAAACTTCAAGAGCAGAAAGATCTTAAAGGTCAAAGAGATCAACATGAAGAAATACACCATGGCTAAGTACAGAAATCCCTTCGGAGACAGAAAGTTCAAGATCACACCGGAGGAAGAGATGGCCATGGAGGAGGTTGGAACCTTCAAGGTTGGCAGGGAATACATGGACGACAACGGTCACATGAACAATATCAAGTACCTGGAGCACGTGGAGGAACACATTCCTGAACTTAAGGATGGCGCATATCTAAAGGAGATCCGTCTCCACTTCATGAAAGAGGCCCTTTACGATGAGGAGTTAAAAATAAAACGCCTCCAAAAAGAAGGCGCTTATTACTTCCGCATGTACAAGCCTGACGGTGAGGCCAATTTCGAATGCGAGATATTTACTTCTTAAGAAGGTCTCTGATCTCGCTCAAAAGCTGAATATCTTCGGGAACAGCCGGCTCTTCTTCAGGAGCCGGTTCTTCTTCTTTCTTCTTGCTTTCTTCCCACTTGTTGAAAGCCTTGATGATGAAGAAAAGAACTATAGCGGTGATGAGGAAGGTGATGATGGCATTGATAAGGTTGCCGATCATGATCTGTGCATCACCGATGCCGAAGGACACCTTTGAAAAGTCAACTCCGCCAAGGATGAGACCAATGATGGGGCTGATGATGTCAGCTACAACGGAATTGATGATGGCTGTGAAAGCACCGCCGATGATGATGCCTACTGCCATGGTCATTACATTGCCTTTAGCGATGAATTCTTTGAATTCTGTCATAAATTTCTTCATAGTATAAGTCCTCCTATAAAAAACACTATAATAATAACAATTCCTTTTCGATCTTTTCCCAGGGAAAACCGACGACGTTATCATAGCTTCCGTCGAAGTGGCTAACATACTTTCCGAAGGTGCCTTGGATGGCGTAGGCTCCGGCCTTGTCGTAAGCTTCGTCCGTATTGAGATAAGCCGTGAGTTCTTCATCGCTGAAATCCTTGAACCAGACCTGAGTGATCTCATTGGACACTCTCTTGATGCCACTTGCTATGTCGATGAGGCAAATGCCGGTTATGACATAATGGCTGGCAGATCTCAGGATTGTAAGCATAGACCATGCCTCCTGAAAGTCGGCGGGCTTTCCCATGATGGTACCGGGACCCTTCAGATCTCCCAGATATACGATGGTATCCGCGGAGATGATGATGCCTTCCTTAAGATCTGTCTCTTCAAGTACGTTCAATCCCTTGATGAGAGCCAGATACATGGGAACTTCTTCTATGCTTTTGTATTCAGGTATGGTTTCCCTGACGCTGGCGGGCTTTACCAGAGGTTCCAGACCGTGCTTATGCATGATCTCAAGACGTCTGGGAGAACCGGAGGCCAGGATGATCGGTTTATTAATCTTCATACAAAGATTATAATACAAATTTGAGGTTTTCAAAAGGGTTTTTATATTTTTTGTTTATTTTTCTATTCATTAATGTTATAATTTGATAAAGAATGGTATATTATGCCGTTTTATCGGTTCGTTCATATTTTTTTAGTAAAGGAGATAAGATATGGGACTTATTAGAGCAGCTTTAAGTGCAGCAACCGGCAACCTTGCCGATCAGTGGAAAGAATTCTTTTACTGCGACTCTCTCTCAAGAGACGTTCTCATGACCAAGGGAACCAAGAGGGTAAGCGGCCTGTCATCCAACAAGTTTGGAAGCGATAATATCATCACCAATGGATCAGGTATCGCTGTAGCAGACGGACAGTGCATGATCATTGTAGATCAGGGTAAGATCGTAGAACTCTGCGCTGAGCCTGGTGAGTACACCTTCGATCAGTCATCAGAGCCCACAATCTTCGTAGGAGATCTGAAGAAGTCAGTGCTGGCGTCCCTTGACAACATGATCAAGCGTTTCACCTTTGGTGGAGATACCGCTCATGATCAGAGAGTATATTATTTCAACACCAAGGAGATCATCGACAACAAGTTCGGAACTCCTAATCCGGTTCCTTTCAGAATCGTGGATCCTGCCCTTAACCTGGATATCGATGTATCCGTTCGTTGCGCAGGCGTATATTCCTACAGGATCACAGATCCAGTACTCTTCTATATGAATGTTTGCGGTAACGTTCCCAGAGAGTACAGAAGAGATGAGATCGACACCCAGCTCAAAGCTGAATTTATTTCAGCTCTCCAGCCTTGCTTTGGCAAGCTTTCAGCTCAGGGTATCAGACCTAATGAACTGGTCAACCACATCGATGAGCTGGCAGAGACCATGAATGAGACTCTGTCGACCAAGTGGACCGAGACCAGAGGACTTGATGTGATCTCAGTTGCCATCAGCACCATCACCATTCCTGAGGCAGATCAGGAGATGATCAAGGCTCTTCAGAGAGCAGCAGCCCTCAAGGATCCTACCATGGCAGCAGCAACTCTGGCATCCGCTCAGGCAGAGGCCATGAAGGCAGCAGCAGCCAACGAAAACGGTGCAGCCATGGGCTTTATGGGCATGGGAATGGCTATGAACGCCGGTGGAAGCAATCCTTCTGACCTCTACAAGATGGGACAGAACGCAGGCGTAGCAGCCGGAGCTGACCAGGTTCCTTACCAGGCACCTACAGGACCCGCAAACTTCTGCCCTAACTGCGGACAGAAACTCGACGGAGCCAAATTCTGCCCTAACTGCGGCAGACCTACCGGAAACTGATAAAAAGGATCCGAATAATTAGATCAGGAGAAGACCATGTCTGAATTATTTGAATACAAATGTCCCAATTGCGGAGGAGCTTTGAGATTTGACTCCAGCGTGCAGCAACTCAAATGTCCTTACTGCGATTCGACTATAGATGTGGCAGCCCTGGCGGGATATGACGAAGAGTTAAGGAATGCCCAGCCTGATAACATGAACTGGGAAGAATCGGCAGGAAGCCAGTGGGAAGCAGGGGAGACCGACAACATGAGGGTCTACGTCTGCAATTCCTGCGGAGGCCAGATCATGGCCGATGAGAACACCGCCGCTTCCAGATGCCCTTACTGCGACAATCCTGTCGTCATGAAGGGCAACCTTTCGGGTGTCCTTAAACCGGATTTCATAATACCTTTCAAGATCAACAAGGAACAGGCCAAGGCAGCATACCACAACCACCTTAAGGGCAAAAAATTCCTGCCCAAGGTCTTCGAAGACAAGAACCACATCGATGAGATCAAGGCTCTCTATGTGCCATTCTGGCTCTTCAACTGCGATGTGGATGCGGATATGAAGTACAGAGGCATCAGGACAAGAGCCTGGGCGGACTCTGAGAATTCATATATGGAGACTTCCTACTATGCCATCCTAAGGTCAGGAACCCTGGCCTTTGATAACGTGCCCGTAGACGGATCCTCCGTCATGAGCGACGACCTCATGCAGTCCATTGAACCCTTTGACTTCAGCGAAGCCAAGAGATTCAGCACAGCATATCTTCCGGGTTATCTGGCGGATAAGTACGACATAGGCGCTGAGGCATCCATCGGAATCGCCAACAACAGGATCAGGAAGTCCACGGAGCAGGCCTTCATGAGTACCATAGGAACCTACAGTTCCGTCTCACCGGAAGCAAGCTCCATAAGGCTTATAAACGGCAGGGCCAAGTACGCTCTCTACCCGGTGTGGATACTTAATACCACCTATGAAGGCCAAAGGTATATCTTCGCTCTGAATGGTCAGACCGGTAAGACCGTCGGTGATCTGCCTGTATCCAAGAGCGCTTACTGGAAGAACTTCGGTTTGGTTGGCGCCATTACCGCGGCAGCCGTCTTCGGACTCCAGCTTCTGGCATACTTTTACATGTAGGGGAGGTGGCATTATGGTAAGAACTATGAAAAGATCCTTAGCCCTTGCTACCGTCATCCTCATGTTGATGCTTCTAATGATGCCCCTTGCCACAGCCTGGGGCGCCAGCCAGAACATGTACGTCGAGTCCGGCATGCTGAGTGAATCAGACGCCAAGTATATCGACAGCTATCTCACAAGTTTATCCGAAGAGTTGGAGTTCGATATAATCGGAGTGCTGATGCAGCAAGGATATAATGCAGAAGAACTAAGAACTTTCGCTGACGATTTCTACGATGAAAACGGTTTCGGTTACGGACACGGCAAAGACGGATGTATCTTTGTAGTGGACATGGGATCCCGGCAGATGACCCTTGTGACCACGGGCTACGGCATTCAAGCCATAACGGATTACGGTGAGGAACTGGTTTACGACAACGTAACCGATAGTCTGGTGGACGGAGATTTCGTGACCGCCTTTACGGAGAAGTATGCCGACAAGGTTCTGGAACTGGTGGTAAAGGCCAGACAGGGAGATCCCGTAGATATCGATAACGATGGAGAAGAGCAGGGCATGCCTTCAGCTGAGACCGCAGCCGGTATGGGCGGCGTAGCCGTAGCAGCCGGTGCAGGAGTAGGTTTAGCTTCATCACAGAGCAAAAAATCCAAGCTCAAATCCGTAAAGAAGAAATATCAGGCCAACAGCTATGAGAGAAGAGGAAGCCTTGTGCTCACCAGAAAGCAGGATCGTTTCCTCTACAGCAATGTGGCGGTGACTCACAGACCTAAGCAAAACGATAACGGCGGAGGTAAGCACCATGGAGGCGGAGGCACCACCATCCACATGGGATCATCCGGAGTACCACATGGAGGAGGCCACGGAAGAGGCTTTTAAAGTTTTTCTCGAAATTGGGCTGAAAGTAATAAACCACTGTGATATAATACGAATATGATAGAGGAAGCCTTTGGAAATATCCAAGGGCTTTCCCGTTTTTTGGAAGGGAGAGAGGATGAGAGGTTTTATCTATTTAATCGTGATCTTAAACGCCATAATCGGTTTCATTCTGATCTACAGAAGGCCCAGACCTTTCAAGGGGAAGACCTATAAGGATTACGAAGAAAAATAAGGAACTTATTGATTTACAAGAGGGCTTTTTTGTAGTATAATTACCATGTATAACTATTAAAAAAAGACAATAGTCGGCCAATAAGGGGAAAGGCAGGTATACAGTGAGCATAATCGACAATAATCCAGACAATGCTACTCAGGTACTCAACGACTTGACTGAAAATGTTGATTCTTTAGCTGAGGACAAGGGGATAGTGCCCGAAGGCAATACTAAACCAGGTGGTATCAAAAGATTCTTCCACTGGATCCACTCATGGAGAACATGGGTCAAGATCCTGGTACTTATGATGATCATCTTCCTTCTTACAGGAGGAGTTGTGGCCATGACAGCGGTCAAGACCGTGGAAGACGTCATGCAAGTCATGAATAAGGACGCAGAGATCCCGGAAGATTACGACCTGAGTTTGCAGCCCATAGATGGCTTCATAAATATTTTGCTCTTGGGTGTTGATACCCGAAACATGGACGAGATCAAGGGTTCCAGATCAGATATGATCATGGTGGCCTCCATCAATACGGAGACCTACGAAGTGACTCTGACATCCGTTTACAGAGACACTTATCTGAAGCTGGGAGATACACCGACCTATGATAAGATAACCCACGCCTGTGTTTACGGAGGACCTGAGATGACCATCAAGAGTCTGAATCAGGCCATGGATCTTAACATCGAGCAATACGCCATAGTAAACTTCAAGGCGGTTGCCGACGTGGTAGATGCCATCGGAGGCATCACAGTAAACGTTCAGGATTTCGAGATCGATCAGCTCAACAAATACACCAAGGAGACCGCTCGTGCCATAGGCAAGAAGAAGGGCACCTACAAACTGGTCACCGAACCCGGCAAACAGAAACTGGAAGGTGTACAGGCTGTATCCTACGGACGTATCCGTAAGGGCGTAGGAGATGACTTCAAGAGAACCGAGAGAATGAGGATCGTAGTAAATAAGGTTTTCAAGAAGCTTAAGAAGATGAGCTTCTCACAGTTCAAGGAAGTTGTAAACGTAGTAGTTCCACAGTGCAGGACGAACATGAAGTTCAATGATATCCTTGCTCTTGGAATGGATATTACGAAGTACACCATCAATAAGGGAAAAGGTTTCCCTTACACAGTAGCATGCAAGACCATTAACGGCGTGTCCTACGTAGTACCTACGAACTTAGGACAGAGCGTTATCGAGTTACATAAGGAAGTATTCGGGCAGGATGATTACGTGCTTTCACCTACAGCCAGCTCTATTTCAAATGAGATCTATAACAGGTACACCAATGCCGGTGGCAGCTCGACACCTATAGATCCTAATAAGACTACCGTTAATACTTCAGATCAGAGTCAGTCTTCTGAGAGCACATCAGATAGCTCGGGAGGAAACTCCGGAGATAATTCCAGCTCAAGCAGCTCAAGTGGAGACTCCGGCAAATCAAGCGGAGATTCCGGCAAGTCCAGTGGAGACTCCGGTAAATCCAGCGGAGATTCTGGCAAGTCCAGTGGTGATTCCGGTAAGTCAAGCGGAGATTCCGGCAAGTCCAGTGGTGATTCAGGCGAATCCGGTGGCAATGTAAATCCTCAGCCACAGCCTGAACCTGAGCCACAACCCGAACCGGAGCCGCAGCCTGAACCCGAGCCTGAACCACAGCCTGAACCTGAACCACAGCCTGAACCGCAACCTGAACCGCAGCCGGATCCTGAACCCACTCCGGATCCGCCGGCAGATCCAGCAGAATAAGTAATAAATCATTTAGGAGGATATAAATATAATGGCAAATATCAATTGGGAAGATGACAATTTCCGTCATCGTTATAGACACACAGCATCACACATTATGGCCCAGGCCATCCAGCACATCTGGCCGGATGCCAAGTTCGCCATCGGTCCTGCCATCGATAATGGATTCTATTATGATATCGATGTAGACCACAAGTTCACCGAGGAGGATTTCCCCAAGATCCAGAAGGAGATGAAGAGAATCATCAAGCAGAACCTTCCTCTTGAAAGATCTGAGGTATCCAGAGAAGAAGCTCTTAAGTTCTTTGCTGAGAGAAATCAGGACTACAAGGTAGAACTCATCAACGATCTGCCTGAAGATGAGATCATCTCCATGTACACTCAGGGAGATTTCACCGACCTTTGCGCCGGACCTCATATGGACAACACAGGACAGATCAAGGCTGTGAAGCTCATGTCCGTAGCAGGAGCTTACTGGAGAGGAGACTCCAACCGTCAGATGCTTCAGAGAATCTATGCTACAGCATTCCCTAGCCAGGAAGAATTGGACGCCTATGTGAACATGCTCGAAGAAGCTAAGAAGAGAGACCACCGTAAGATCGGTAAGGAAATGAAGCTCTACATGTTCAGAGATGAGGCTCCCGGATTCCCGTTCTATCTTCCTAATGGCATGATCTTAAGAAATGCTCTTATCAACTACTGGGAAGCAGTTCATGACAAGTGGGATTACCTTGAAGTACTTACTCCTCAGATCATGAAGAGAACTCTTTGGGAGACTTCAGGTCACTGGGATCACTACAAGGAAAACATGTACACCACAGTCATCGATGATGAAGACTATGCCATCAAGCCCATGAACTGCCCCGGAAGCATCCTGGTATATGAGAACGAACCTCATTCATACAGAGATCTTCCTCTGAGATACAGAGAGCTCGGAAACGTACATCGCCACGAGTTATCAGGAGCTCTTCACGGAATGTTCCGTGTTAGAAACTTCACTCAGGACGATGCTCATATCCTCCTTGCACCTGAGCAGATCGAAGAAGAAATGATCAGGATCATCAAGCTCTATGACGAAATCTATTCAGTATTCGGACTGAGCTATGACATCTTCCTTTCAACCATGCCCGAGGATCATATCGGTACAAGAGAAGACTGGGAAGCAGCTGAGGGAGTTCTGGAGAACGCCATCAGAGCCATCGGCAAGGACTTCGCAGTAAACGAGGGAGACGGCGCCTTCTACGGACCTAAGCTCGACTTCGTTATCAACGATTCCCTTGGACGTAAGTGGCAGTGCGGAACAGTACAGCTCGACTATCAGCTTCCCGGAAGATTTGAGATCGAGTACACCGGTTCCGACGGTCAGAAGCATACTCCTGTAATGATCCACAGAGCTTGCTTCGGTTCTCTTGAGAGATTCATCGGAGTTATCACCGAGCACTTCGCAGGCAAGTTCCCTCTGTGGATGGCACCTGTTCAGGTCAAGCTCATCACCGTTACAGACAAGCAGGCTGAATACGCTGAATCAGTCAAGAAAGAACTCGAGGAAGCCGGCTTAAGAGTAGAGCTCGATAACAGAAACGAGAGCCTTGGATACAGACTGAGAGCAGCCAGAAACGCTCGTGACAGCTATATCTGCATCATCGGCGAGAAGGAAGCTGAGACCAAGTCCGTTACCGTTCGTGCTTCCAAGATCAAGGACGAGATCGGCAACATGCCCGTTGAAGAATTCAAGGCTAAGGTTCTTGAAGAGATCGACAAGAAGCTCGTAGGATCCATCTTCGAATAAGAAGCAGGTATTTAAACTCTAAAAAACATACTTTACATGTATATAACCCCACCATGCGGTGGGGTTTTTTGTCGACATTTGGCGACTTTTAGAGGCTTATATTTTGGAAGAGAAGGGGATATAATTATCTATGAGAGATCAATAGGGGGAATCGTTATGGAAGAGATCGTAAAGGGCATACCATATGTGAATAGAGGAAGCTGCGGAAGGCTTTTGCTTTCTGAGATTTGCTATATCGACTGCGATTACAGAAAGTCCACAGTGCACACGGATACGGGAGTCATGAGCACATATATAAGTTCGAAGGATATTTCCATGTATCTTGACGAGCGGTTTTATCAGTTGGTGAACACTCTCATAATCAATTTTGATAAGGTGAAGAGCATCAAAAGAAGGGAACTGACCTTCCTGAATGGAGAAAGTCTTCTCATAAGCAGGAACTGCTACCTAAAGTTAAGAAAAGACTTCATAGTTTACCTCAAAAACCTGAAAAAAACACTTGCAAATAGTTGATTTTTATTGTATAGTATCTAGGTACGCGACTGATCTCGTGGGATTTTTCGTGTGCCTAAATTATTTTACACACGGCCCGTATGATGGTTACCGCGATCCCTGCCATAAGGGCAGCATTAGCTGAGCGGCTATTCGGAAGGAGACCGTGGAAGAGAAAACCAGGAGGAAAAAATGGCAGTAATTTCAATGAAACAATTACTCGAAGCCGGTGTTCACTTCGGACACCAGACCAGAAGATGGAACCCTAAGATGGCTCCTTACATCTTCACAGAAAGAAACGGCATCTACATCATCGACTTACAGAAGACTGTAAAGAAGATCGAGGAAGCTTACGAAGCTATGAAGGAAATCGCAGCTGAAGGTAAGCCCGTGCTCTTCGTAGGAACCAAGAAGCAGGCTCAGCAGGCTGTAAAAGATGAAGCTGAAAGATGCGGACAGTACTTTGTATCCGAGAGATGGCTGGGCGGAATGCTCACCAACCACAAGACCATTTCCAAGAGAATCGCTCGTCTCTATGAAATCGAAAAGATGGAAGAAGACGGAACATTCGAGAAGCTTGCTAAGAAGGAAGTTATCAAGCTCAGAGCAGAAGCTGAGAAGCTTGAAAAGTTCCTTGGCGGTATCAAGGAAATGAAGGGAATGCCCGGAGCTATCTTCGTAGTTGACCCTAAGAAGGAAAGAATCGCAGTTAAGGAAGCAAGAATCCTTGGAATTCCTATCATCGGTATCGTTGATACAAACTGTGATCCTGATGACGTTGATTACGTTATCCCCGCTAACGACGATGCTATCCGTGCAGTGAAACTCATCACCAGCAGAATGGCAGACGCAGTTATCGAAGCAAACCAGGGCGAATCTTTTGCTCCTGCAGAGGAAGCTGAAGCTCCCGCAGAAGAGGCAGAAGAAGCTACCGAAGAATAATCAGGAGGTACTAAAATGGCTGTTACAGCATCAATGGTAAAAGAATTAAGAGAAATGACCGGCGCAGGCATGATGGACTGCAAGAACGCTCTCGTAGCATGTGATGGAAACATGGATCAGGCTGTTGACTTCCTTAGAGAAAAAGGTCTTGCCAAGGCTGCTAAGAAGGCTGGCAGAATCGCAGCTGAAGGACTTGTTAAGCTCGCTTTCGGAGCTGAGAACAAGACTGCTGCTCTCGTAGAAGTTAACTCAGAGACAGACTTCGTTGCTAAGAACGAAGAATTCATCGCTTTCGTAGATGGACTTGCTGAGCTCGCTCTTACAGCAGAGTCCGACGATATCGAAGCTTTCAAGGCTATGCCTTTCGAAGGAGCTACCGTTCAGGAAGTACTTACCGCTAAGATTGCTAAGATCGGTGAGAACATGTCCGTAAGAAGACTCCACAAGATGGCTACACCTGGCGTTGTTTACACCGGTTATGTTCACAACAAGGGTCAGATCGGCGTTATCGTTGGTATCAAGACCGAAGCTACTCAGGAAGAGATCAACACTTGTGCTAAGGACGTAGCTATGCAGGTTGCATCCATGAGCCCTAAGTTCGTTGACGAGTCCCAGGTTGATCCTGAATGGCTCGCTAAGGAAACTGAGATCGCTAAGCAGCAGCTCCTTGAAGAAGGTAAGCCTGAAAAGATGCTCGAGAGAATCATCCCCGGCAAGATCAAGGCTATCAAGAAGGAAGTTTGCCTTGTTGACCAGAAGTTCGTTAAGAACAGCGATATGACCGTTGGTCAGTACGTAGAGTCCGTTGCTAAGGAACTTGGCAAGGACATGCAGGTCGTTGAAATGGCTAGATTCGAAGTTGGCGAAGGAATCGAGAAGAAAGAAGAAGATTTCGCAGCAGAAGTTGCAAAGCAGATGGGCATCTAAGACAGAATTGTTCAATATGTGGCTGCGGTACGAAAGTGCCGCAGCCTTAATACTGCAAACTGAGTCTCACAGAAGTGGGGCTTTTTGTTTTTTGCTGATGGATCTTTAGTTGGAATCGTTTCTTCAAGTTATAATTCTTTATTGTGGAAATACGATAACAACTGTGGTAGAATTGAGATGTATTTGGACAAATAAAAGGGGGGAAACCTATGACAAACAAATTAATTTCAAAGAAAACGATTATTGCTATTGCTTTGATAGCAGTTATGATCTGCTGCCTGTGGCTTTTGACACCTGAGAGGGCATATGCAGCTTCCTCCAAGAAGGTGGATGCTCTTTCGTACAAGATGACACTTACGCTTGATACCAAAAGCAATTCCCTAAGTGAGATAGTGACAATCAAGTTCAAAAATAATACGGACAGCACCGTGAGGAAGATCTATTTAAGGGACATGACACCGGCGGTGCTCAAGTATGACATGAAGAATTATTCCGAGGATAACAAGGATCTTAAGACAAAGATCACCTCGGTAACTCTCAAAGGGTCAACGAAGAAGCTGGGACTCACATTTAAGAAGGGAAGGAGCGCTGTGCTTGTGGACCTGGGAGCCTCTGGCCAAGTGAAGCCCGGCGCGACGGGCACCATCAAGGTGAAACTCAAGACCGACATCCCTAACCGCGCTGACCGCTTCGGCTATCAGAAGACAAAGAAGGGAAAACTCTACGCACTTTCTTTCTGCTTCCCTTATCTGGCAGATAACTTGAATGGAAGCTGGCAGCTGGATCCATTCTTCGATGACGGAGAATCCAGAAGCTGGGATCTGGCGGACTACAGTGTTACCTTCAAGGCACCTAAGTCATACAAGGTGGCAGCCACAGGAACCAGCACCACAACGGAGGGCAAGACGACCATTAAGGCCGATGACATCAGAGATTTTGCCATAGTGGCTTGCAATTTCATGGCAAAGGACAGCTTTACGGTTAAGGGCATCAAGGTAAACAACTATTATCTTGACGGCAAGTATAAGACCAAGTACCGTAAGGCCACCAAGCTCATAAGCAAAGACGCCATCAAGGTATATACAGAACAGATTGGAGAGTATCCATATGATGAACTTGACGTGGTTCCTTGTCTTTTCGGCTTTAGCTTTGGAGGCATGGAATACCCCGGGCTCGTCATGACCAACGGATCATCCACTTTTTCAGGATCTCTTCCGGATTATTGGTCTCTGTCTGATGGCCTGAGCCATGAGATCGGACACCAGTGGTTCTACGCTGCTGTGGGCAACCGCGAGTACAGGGAAGGTTGGATCGATGAGGGATTCACGACCTATCTGGAGAGACAGATCTATGGTCTGTATAACGGAGAAGCATATAAGTATATCAGGCAGATCGACGATTTGTTTCCCACCATCAAGAGCAATAAGGCTTCAAGAGATGAACTCCTTAAGACCGCCAGGAAAGATTACAAAAATATCTATCTGAACGTGGCACCCAATAAGTATCCTAAGGGACAGGAATACGGAGTGGCTGAATACGAAGCTTCCTACATGTTCCTTCAGGAACTCAGGGTCAGCATGGGAGATGAGAAGTTCGGGCAGTTCCTTAAAGATTTTTATGCAAAATATAAGATGAAGAGGGTCACCACAAAGACCGTGGTAAACTTCATCAAAAAATACGATAATTCCAAAAAGACGCAGGGAATCATAGATTTCTATATCAAAAAATAATCACCAGAAGTAAAGGACCGGAAAGCAGCATGATAGGAATTGGCATAGACACAGGCGGTACCTGTACAGATTCAGTAATTTTCGACACGAATACCAGAAAAGTTCTGTCCTGGGCTAAAACGCTGACCACCAAGAGCGATCTTAAGGTGGGGATTTTGAACGCCCTGAAAGCGCTGGATCAGGAACTTCTTAAGAAGGCTGAATACATAGCACTATCTACCACTCTGGCCACCAACGCCTGCGTTGAAGACAAGGGCGGCAGGGCTAAACTGATCTTCATGGGACTGGACCCCAGGGCTGTTACCATGATGCAGGGAAGTTACGGTCTGCCTGACATAAAGGACATCTACTTCATTGACTGCAAGCCCGATATCAACCAAAGGTTGTCTAGGGAACCTGACTGGGAAAAGTTCCGCATGGACATCAGGGAGAATTTCAAAGACTTCGACAGCATAGCTATCGTACAGATCAATCCGCAATTAAACGGAGGAGCTTACGAGAGGAAAGCTGAGGAGATCATAAAGGAAGAACTGGGAGACATGGTCTGCGTCAGAGGTTATGACCTCTACCAAGAGGTAAATGTCCAGAGAAGAGGCGCCACAGCCCTGTTAAATGCCAGGCTCATGCCCCTTGTAATTGATTTCTTCCAGTCCATAGAGGCCTCCATGAAGGAGATGGGGCTTGATCTCAACATCTACGTTATGAAATCGGACGGCACCGTCATGAGCAGGGATTACGCCATGCGGCGCCCCGTTGAGACACTCCTTTGCGGGCCGGCTGCCAGCATACGGGGCGCCATGGAGCTCACAGGCATCTCAGATGGCCTGGTCGTAGACATGGGAGGCACCACCAGCGACGTAGCCTTGATCAGAAACGGTAAGCCCATTTCATCCAATGGCGTAAGGGTAGGCCGCTGGAACACCATGGTAAAGGGCGTGGACATAGATACCTTTGCATTAGGCGGAGATACCGGAGTGCTACTTAGAAACGATGAACTGGTATTGGATGAGAGGAGGGTAATACCTATCTCCATCCTGGCTCATGATCATCCCGAAGTCATCAAAGGCCTGGAGGAGATCGTAAGAAAGTTCTTTTCTTTCCCTTTGACAGAGGGCCTCTATCTGACCCTCATAAGGAAGCCGGAGGATATGTCAGTATATACGGCCAAGGAACAGGACATCATAAGATATCTGGAGGATGGGCCTTTGAGCTTCCTTCAGCTTTCGCAAAGAATGGGCATAAGCCACAGATTCTTTAACCTGAGAAGATTGGAGACCGAAGGTATCATCATGCGCTCCGGAGTTACTCCCACGGACGCCATGCATCTTCTGGGAGATTATAACGCATATTCCACAGAGGCTGCGGAGCTTGGTATCAGATACCTGGTTACCCAGACCAGAATGAGCGAAGAAAAGGTAGCGAGACGCATCTATGATCTGGTCATCGAAAGACTCGTAAACAATCTTACTCACATCGAGTTCAGATATGAGATGGGCGATGAGTACCGTGAAGAGGATCTTAAGACTATCGAAAAGCTCACGAAGATGATCTTCAGGGCCTATAGATCTGAGATCGTTCCGGAATATATCAAACCAAGGCTGATATCAGGTTTCAAGCTGGTGGGAGTGGGAGCGCCTACGGCCATCTTCCTGAAGGACACAGCCAAACTCATGGAGACCGACCAGGAGACCAGCGAGTACTCCAAGGTGGCCAACGCTGTAGGAGCCGCCGCGGGTGATATCGTGACGGAGTATACGGTAGTTATCCGGGTTCAGGGTGAGGAATACATCATGAGCGGCGGCGACGAGACTAAGGTCTTTGATAGCTATATTGAGGCTGTAGAAGAAGCGGAGCGCATTGCTGTAGCCAAGGCTGAAGAAAAGGCCAGGATGCAGACTTTGGAGGGCACCTTAAAGACTGAGGTCGACATCGATGAAGATAAATTCATGCTGCCTGCAGGCTCCAGCGTGCTCATCAGCACCAAAGTAACAGCTAGCGTGCAGATAATGATCTGATGAGAGTTTTTTGCGAGATACAGAATGTGAATAGGTGACAAAATGGATTACAAACTTATGGTAAAACAGGCGGAATACCTGGGGGAGGATGAAAGAGACTTCGTTCCCTTCCTTTCAAATGTTTCAGCCCTCATTTATGACAGCCTCGACAGGCTCAACTGGGCCGGCTTCTATCTAATGGACAAAGGAAGCCTGCTCCTGGGACCTTTCCAGGGGAAAGTTGCCTGCATCAGGATAGAGATCGGTAAAGGCGTATGCGGTACGGCAGTCGCGGAGGATCGCACCATCAGGGTGGCAGATGTCCATCAATTTCCCGGACACATCGCCTGCGACTCAGCATCGGAATCGGAGATCGTGATACCCATCCATTCCGAAGGAAAGATAGTGGGCGTGCTGGATATCGACAGCCCATATAAGGAAAGATTCAGTGAAGAGGACGAAGTAGGGCTCACCGCCCTGGTAAAGATCATAGAGAAGTATTGTGACTTTTCCAGACTTAGACTGTAGGAGATGACGACCATGAAAAAAACTATAAGACTTACAGGAATTATTACATTAATTTTACTGGTAGCCTGCCTGTTTTTAGGAGGCTGCGGCTCTGGCGCAAAGTCCACAGAAAGCCCGGAATCTGTGGCTGATGCTTTGATGAAAGCTCTTCAAGATGGTGAGCTGGATAAGGTAGCTAGCCTTACTACTGAAGAGGCATTGAATGAAGACCTGGCCTATATCGCCGAGATCCAGAGTTTCGCTGATGGTTTGGTGGAATCGCTGGGAGCAAGCACCGACCAGCTTCCTGATGAGGCCAAGAAGGCAGTGGAAGATCTTCAGAAGGTGATGATCGAGGACTATGTCAAATCCTACGAGATAAGCAATGTCACGGATAATGGAGATACAGCTACCGTGGAATGCGAAGTAGCCTATGGATTTGATCCTGAATCCATCGAGGAAAGCGATTATGCTGATGAAGTAAAAACATTGATGCAAACATATATCGTAGATAACTACGAAGAGCTGACAAAGATAATGACTGAAGAGGGAGAAGAAGCCTTAACTCAGAGATTGATCAACGATACTCTTCCCATGATCTGCGAAAACCTGACCAAGGCTTTGAAAGAGAATCAGGGAAAGAATGAAAAGGTCATAATAGGCACCGAAAAAATCGATGGAAAATGGATAGTTTCCGAGGCCAGAATCGCCGAATAAGAAAAAAATACCCGCGCTTTACACGCGGGGATTTTTTTACATTTTATTTCCTTTTTCAGTTGCCTTTACTATGGCTTCCATTACTGCGTATCGGAAGCCGCCTCTTTCCAGGGCTTCCACAGCTTCTATGGTCGTGCCCTTAGGGGAGGTGACCATGTCTTTAAGCTGACCCGGATGAAGATCCATATCGAGGAGCATCTTGGAGGCTCCGAGAAGGGTCTGGGCAGCCAGCCTGTAAGCCACGTCGCGCTTGAGGCCGGTCTTGACTGCGCCGTCAGCGAGGGCTTCGATGAACATGGCAGCATATGCAGGTGCGCCGCCTGACAGGGCGCCTATGGCGTTTATATCTTCTTCGCGGATCCACTGAACGATGCCGATGCTTGAGAAGATGTCCTCTGCAAAGTCCAGCTCCTCCTTAGTCAGGTCAGAACCTTCGCAAAGAGCGGTGACTCCTTCGCCTACCATAACAGGTGTATTGGGCATGGTCCTTAAGATCCTTGCAGGACCGGGCATCATGGATCTGAGACGTTCTGTGGTAAGTCCTGCTGCCACAGAGATAACGGCCTTGGATTCATTTGTTTTTTCGATGTGTCCCAGAGCTTCAGCCATGAACTGAGGCTTAACTGCCAGCAGAATCACATCTGAGGACTTCCAAAGTTCGTCCTCGGAGGATACCGTATTGAAGCCCAGATCCTCTGCCTTCAGCATAGCTGGGTTAGATCTGTTATATACGTAAACGTGTCCTGGTTTGACGACTCCCTTGAGAAGCGCGCCTTCGGCGATTGCCGAACCCATGTTACCGAAACCGAGAATGCCTAATTTAAATGCCATAATATGATTCCTCCATTCTGTGAAACTTAAGTAGATTATAAAATAAAGCGGCCATTAAATCAATGCTTCCTTTTTTAATGGCGCAAAAAACTATTGACAGGACTTTAGTTTTTTGCTAAGATAACTCACGAAAATAGTTGGTTTGAAGAGAAACCGGCATGTGAATGTAAATGACAAGATACAGGATAACTGTACCCATTTGCATCCACATGCCGGTTTTGTCATGTTTTGAACCTTGACAATTGAATAGCTCCTTCGATTCCCAAAGCCCGGGGAAGTACGGCCATGACCTGCTTGATCTAAGCAGCAAGCGTGCCAAGGACAGGGGGAGAGAACCGAATTAAAATTTTTTGCATATTTTATTTTTTGTGATATATTAGGAGGTGAAGAGATGGCATTCAGACCAACTATCGCAGTGATGGCCCAGGGAGGCATCGCAGACATCGGTTATTACAGAAACTGGGACATGGAAGACCTTTTCATAGAGGCATTAGCCTTGGCGGTGATCCACAGGGGCACAAAGACCGTCGAGGAGTTCAGGCAAGAGGTCTTCGGGAAACAGAAAATCAGTTATGTCATATCGCCGGAACTCGTTGAGAACACTCAGGAGAACCTTGAATGGCTGCTGGATTGTTCAGAGTTCCCTTTAACAGTCGATCTTCAAAATGAGGGTATTTACTGTGGCTATCAAGCATCACAGGAGGAGTTTGCACGCATTCCGGACTTTGATGTTCTGGATGGATATAGCAGGGGTGAGAATTTCTACTGGAATCTTTTGAGCAAATACAAGATACCTTTCAAAAAATTAGATTTCGATTATTTGAGAGATCTGTTTTTGAAGGATGGAGACCTCAGGAGCCGCTTGTCAATAGACACAAAGAAGCGGTTGGAGGATAAGTTCAAGGAAAGGATCGGTGAACTTGATGATGAAGCAGGAGTACATAACAAAGGTAGCTGAAGCCTTCAGAAAGGGCAAATTCATGCCGGTTTCGGGCGTGGATCATATAAAGGCTGACTATGATGAGGCTTACATCGATGAGCGAACGGACTACGACTTTGAGCACGTGTACGTCCACCTGATGAAGGAGGAGAGGGAAGGTGACTTCCTGGAGATCTTCTCCGTAGAGCTTCAAGATGAGTTTCTGGAGAGCCAGTTTGCGGCGGCCAAGGGGTTTACCGATTTCTACACCAGAACCATGGAAGCAAAATTATGGTATCTGAGGCTGAAATTCGATCCGGAGAGGTCCTATGAGATTGAGGGTATCTATGAGATGTATTCAAGGGATCATGCAATCGTAGCGTTCTACGTAAAGAAAATGTAGCGCTGCTGAAATATGTAGAAATGATGTTTTTTTGCGGGGCTGGTGTATTAACTATTGAAAAAATGTGCTTCAGGTGATAAACTGAAAGATAGTTTAAAACTGTTTCTAGTAAAACGGAGGAGATAAAAATGTTTAACAAACTTACCGCGAAAGTAAAGGCGGAACCTAAGACAATTGTATTTACTGAGGGTACAGATGCACGTATTCTCAGTGCTACTGACAGACTTCTTAAGGAAGAACTCATGGGCGTAGTGCTTGTAGGAAACGTTGACGAAGTTAAGGCTGCTGCAGAAGCAGGCGGATTCGACATCTCTAAGGCTGAGATCATCGATCCTGCTACCTATGAAGGAATGGAAGAAATGGTTAACACCATGGTTGAACTCAGAAAGGGCAAGATGACTCCCGATGAGTGCAGAGCAAACCTTCAGAAGGGTAACTACTTCGGAACCATGCTCGTTAAGATGGGTAAGGCTGATTGCCTTCTCGGAGGAGCTACATATTCCACAGCAGACACCATTCGTCCTGCACTTCAGCTTGTAAAGACCAAGCCCGGTGCTCATCTGGTATCCTCAGTCTTCATTTTGGACCGTCCTGAGGGAATGGGTCCTGATTTCCTGAAGACCATCTGCTTCGGTGACTGCGCTGTAAACATCGATTACAAAGACGACCTTGATAAGGAAGGAAACGTTAAGTTCTCAGCAGCTCAGAAGCTTGCAGAAGTTGCAGTAGAAGCAGCAGGTTGCGCAGCTAAGTTTGGTATCGACCCTAAGGTTGCAGTATTAAGCTTCTCCACCAAGGGATCCGGTAAGGGTGGCACAGTTGCTCTTTCACAGGAAGCTACAAAGATCGTTAAGGAAACTCATCCTGAGATCCTCATCGACGGCGAAATGCAGTTCGACGCAGCTGTTTCCGAAACAGTTGGTCAGCTGAAGTTCCCTGGCTCACCTGTAGCAGGAAATGCAACCACTTTCATCTTCCCTTGCATCGAAGCAGGAAACATCGGCTACAAGATCGCACAGCGTCTTGGCGGATATGCAGCTTATGGTCCTATCCTTCTTGGACTCAATGCTCCCATCAACGACCTTTCCAGAGGTTGTGATGCTGACGAAGTTTACAAGATGGCTATCGTTACAGCTGCTCTGTAAAAAAACTATAAAAAGGACTATCTCAAATGAGATGGTCCTTTTTTGTTGCTACTTAAGCAGTTCAATTACTCTGGTTTGGATCATGTCTTCTAATGCTTTGATCCTCCAGGAGGGAAAGTTCGCATAATCGTTTTCTTCAAATTTAAAGCCTATCAGTTTTCTCAACTGCTCTCTCTGAAGTGGTCCCATGACACGGCGGGCAAGGGAAATGAATTCATGTTTATAGCCGTATGGATTTGTACGCTTTTTTATGTATACATCTAGTTCATTACCAAAATCACTTTTCATTCCATAGCAAAGCAATGACAGACCGTTGTCAAATATCGGTGCAGGAGAGATGAACTCTCCACTATGGTTGTCACGAAGGAGGCCGAAGTTTCCAAAGTGGCGATCTTCGTTAAGTATCACAGCATCGAAGACCAGCATGCTGGCCAGCTCCTGATAAAAACTGTCACCGAGTTCTTTGTAGAAATCTATACATGAATCGATATCGCTTTTTTTAACTACTCGGCCAATTGGAACATAGGATGTATCTATATCGGTAAAGAGTTTGCACTTAGAGGAGACTATTCCATGCCAGTTAACAAGGTCATATTCAATGGCGTGAAGCCCCATAGCTTTAGCAACCTGACTTGCATAAAATTCGCAATATGGTTCATTTCCTGCATTTGCAAAGCCTTCAGTCCCACCCTTATATAGATAAATGCCTTCCGAACTCGAGAAACTCCAGGCCTTTCTCAGCATGCCGTTGGTGGTGAGCTCCGGTGAAGTACGGAATTTATCGATAGTTACGCTATAACCGGTATAGGCCACCAATGATAAAGCAGAATTGAAGGAGTTTTCATAAAGATTATATTCTTCAAATGTCCCATCAAATTCCACTTGCGGAGTCCAATAACTGTCATTTAGTGATAGTCCCATGCAAATATCTATAATGCCTTTTAAACTATTGATATCAAGACCTAGAGAATCAAGTATTTTATCTACCATCTCTCTGTTTCTGGGTATTATCCTATGACTGAGCCAACGTATAACACCATCTCCGGTCAGTTCTAAATCTAAAGGGAAGAGATGGCGCTTTTCTTCATTCACCCAAAGTATTTCGGCCTTCAGAGAGAACTCGGTATTTTCAAGTCTGAACTTCATGAGATTCTCATCATAGAGCTTAAGCCAGTACTCAGAAGAGTCACCATATTCGACGACCTTATCTGAAATTCTGAATTCCACCTGCTTGTCCAGGGCTTCAGCCATCATGGCCACGTAGTCCACGGTCAGGTTCTGGCGTCCACTTTCTATTCTGGAAATATTGGACTTGGAGGTTCCCAGGGATTCAGCGAGTTCAGACTGGCTCATCTGGCGAAGCCAGCGCTCCACCTGAAGGCTGTTGGCTACCTTCTTGCGAAGGGCAAAGGGATCAAAGGGCGCGGACTTAGCCCCGGGAGCACTTAAATATTTAGGTTTGGATTCTTTATTATTATCTTTGTTTGTTTTATCTCTGTTATTGTCTGGCATGTTACTACCAACTTTCGAATATATGATATACGGTCGGGGTATCATATATGATAACCCTATTATAAACTTTCACAATCATAAAGTCAATAATTCTGTTATCATATATGATAACCCAGCGCCGGTGGATTGTAAAACTTGTCATTTTATGATAATATGTTCATATCTATATTTATGTCGCTTTATTCGATTTAGGAGGGCATCATGAAAGTCCGTTTTCGCAAACTCACAATCTTCGTCATTGCCTTTGCAATGATATTCACTTCATCGTTTTTTGCGGGAAGCACAGCTTTTGCTGAGGATACTTTTTCAATCTATAATGAGCTGTCTGTTGGGCTGACCAATGCGGTATACGATTATCTGGATGAGATCTACATAGAGAAATACCCGGAGATGGCTCTCAGGTTCAAGTATGGAACCGAGGAGGAGAAGCAGGAGCTTCAAGCCCTTGCTGATATGATAACCGAGGGAAAAACTTCAGATATGGACAAGGCTAAGGAGATCAGCCGTTGGGTCAAGGGTAACATAACTTATGGATCTGGCGCGCCATATCCCATCGACACCTTCAGAAACCGCAGCGGAGTATGTCTCAATTATTCACTTCTGGCGTCTCAGCTCATGAGGCTCGTCGGAATTCCTTCAGTTGTAGTCGACGGTCACAGAGGAAATCTGAAGACTGCGACTAAATCAGACCTGAGAAACTCCGGACACGCGTGGCTCTATGCTCATATTGACGGCGAATGGTACATGTTCGACCCTCTGTGGTTAGGCGGTAAGGCTGTAACGGACAGAGAATATCTGGCGACATATTATCTGATCAGTACCATCGAAGGCATATTCATTACCTTTGATGGCATGGATCTCTATAATGTGAATTACTTCAGCTCTGGAGCCAGAGGAGACGGTCCGGTATACTATAACGGGATCTTCAAGTATGTCTTTAGCGGAGCTGTAGATGGAGATTACTATAGACCTACGGATCTTGGAAACGCAAATTATTCTGTAAACGGTATCAGTCAGAATGTGACCATACGACAGATCCAAGCAGGCGGCATACAGGATGGCTACTATTATTTAGGAGATACGGATAATGAGAGAAGGAACCAGATGGTAGCTGGCCAGATCTACACCAATGGATGGCTGCGTTCCGGTGACGCTCTCATCTATCTCAATGAAAATGGAGTAAGAGCGACAGCAACCGTCAGAAAAGTAGGAGATAAGTACTTACACCTGGATGGCACTACTTGGGAAGTAAAGGCTGATCAGGAAAGTTATTGGACAGAGAATGGAAAACTGACCTTCAAGACCGGTACAGAGGGAAAGCTCTTTGAACTCTATCAGGATGGTCTTGATATCCCGAAGGATGAATATGACTATAAGTATTCACTGTATAAGGATTATGGCGATGAGAATATCACCATCACGGAGGATGGATATCTGAACCTTAAGAAGGAAGGAACCTATGAAATCGTCTTAAAGATCACGGATCCTTCGACGGGAAGTCAGAATGGCTATTACAGCAAAACCATATATGTTAAGGATTCCAAACCTGAAGTGGACTATACGACACGCACCATCGATATCAGCGATACGAGCATACAGCTTTCAGGGTATGATTTCATGTACACCGGGGAGGAAATCCGACCGGAAGTTACAGTGTATGAAATGGCCTTTTCAGTAAGTGGAGAGCATTCGGAACTTGAAGAGGGTGTTGACTATACCGTAGAGTATAAGGATAATATTTTGCCCGGTTATGGCAAGGTGATCATCAAAGGTAAGGGCATCTTCTCAGGTCAGAATCAAGCGTCCTTCTATATCGATCATGAACACGTCTGGGATGAGGGACAGTTCCTGGATGACTATAACTGCACCGGAGATAACATCAAGACCTACTACTGCACTTTATGCGGCGGTATAAAGGAAGAAGTTGTGAAAGGCGAAGGCCATAAGGTTCACAGGGAAATGACTCCGGCAACGCTTTCCGATGATGGATATATTCTGGAAACCTGCGAAAGATGCGGAGTATATTTAAACGACAAATACATCTTGAAGCCTGAGACATTTACACTCTCAGCGAAGTCTTTTGCGTATAATGGCGAAGTGCGGAAGCCGACGGTCACGGTAAAGGATAGAGACGGCAATAAACTCGTAAAGGGAACGGACTTTGACCTCACATACTCATCCGGCTGCAAAAACGTAGGCAAATATAATGTGACAATAAAGTTTAAGGGAAATTACAGCGGGAGCAAAAAACTCTCTTTCACCATAAATCCTAAGAAGCCTACCGTCAAAACATTGTCAGCTTTGTCCAAGGGCTTTAAGGTCACCTGGAAGAAGCAGACGACCCAGGTGAGCGGCTTCGAGATCCGCTACAGCCTTAAGTCATCAATGTCCGGGGCAAAGACTGTCACCGTCAAATCCAATAAAGCGACGTCCAAGTCCGTCAAGTCCCTAAAGGCAAAGAAGACTTACTACGTGAAGCTGAGGACATATAAGACGGTCGACGGAACCAAGTATGTTTCCGGCTGGACCACTAAGAGAAAAATCACAACCAAAGCTTGAGTTAAGATATGTTAAAAAGATTTAAAGGAGATATCATATTAATAATTGCGGCGCTGGTCTACGGAAGCGGCCTGGTTGCCCAGTCGGAAGGAAATTCCCTGGGACCTTGGACATTCTCCGCCACCAGATTCCTTCTGGGATCCCTGGTGCTCCTGCCCATAGCTCTTTTTGTTAGGAGCAGGAAGACGCCTGAGGAGAGGGAGAAGGAGATGACGGTCAAGGAGATGCTTCCCGGAGTGCTCATCGTGGCAGTGGATCTGGTCCTCATGGTCATCTGCCAGCAGTACGGCCTGATCTACACCACCGTTGGAAAGGCGGGCTTCATCACGAGCCTTTACGTCATCGGTGTGCCCATCGCTGGTCTGATCTTCTTAAGAAGAAAGATCCAGCCCAGAGTTTGGGTGGCGGCCATCATCTCCGTCGTGGGCTTTTACTTCATAAGCCTTACGGGTGGATTTGAGGCTCTGAACCGAGGTGATCTGCTGCTTCTCATCGGAGCAGGAACCTGCGTGATATTCGTGTACCTCATGGAGTTTTTTGCTCAAAGAGCCGATGCCAGCACGTTCACCTGCCTGCAATTTTTGTTCACCGGGCTGTTCTGCCTGGTGGGAGCATTGATATTTGAGTCGGTCACCTGGGGCATGATGAAGGAAGCTCTGATACCCATCCTCTACGCGGGAATCGGCATCTGCGCTGCCGGCTACACCTTCCAGATGATCGGTCAGAAATACGTACCTTCCGAGAGAGCCACCATACTGCTCAGCACGGAATCATTGTTCTCGCTGTTCTCAGGAATGCTGATCCTGCACGAAGCTCTGAGCACCAGAGAGTACATAGGCTGCGCCCTGATCTTCTGTGCTGTCATATTGGCAGAGACCGGAGTGGGTAAAGAGAATAAGGCAAAATAAAAGAGGAGAGAAATCATGTTAAAAGAGAATATTTGTAGATTGATAGACAGCAAAAAACATGAATTCATAGATCTCAGCGATCGCATCTGGGATCATCCGGAGATCGGCCTTGAGGAATTCTATTCCGCAGAGGCCATAATGGAAGTGCTTAAGAAGGAAGGCTTCCAGGTGGAAAGTGGCTTGTCCAAGATAGACACCGCCTTCAAAGGCACCTGGGGCGAAGGCCATCCCATCATAGGATTCCTGGGAGAATACGACGCCTTAGCAGGCATGAGCCAGAAAGCTCTGTCCCTTGAAAAAGAACCCCTGGAGGAGGGTTGCCCGGGCCACGGCTGCGGCCACAACCTTCTCGGAGCAGGGGCCCTGGCGGCAGCCGTGGCCCTCAAGGATCACATGGAAGAAGAGAAGATCCCCGGCACGGTGGTATACTTCGGCTGCCCCGCAGAGGAGACTGCCAGCTGCAAGACCATCATGGCAAGGGAAGGGGACTTCAACATCTGCGATCTGGTAGTGACCTGGCACCCAGCCGATAACACCTACGTGGTGACGGATTCCTGCCTTTCCGACTGCATGATGCTTTTCAAGTTCAAAGGAATCTCTTCCCATGCTGCAGCAGCACCGCATCTTGGAAGGAGCGCTTTGGACGCCGCAGAACTCTTTAACGTAGGAGTGCAGTACTTAAGAGAACACATTCCCGACGGCTGCAGGATCCAGTACGCCTATCTGGACGTGGGCGGACAAGCCCCCAACGTAGTCCAGAGCAGAGCATCATTATATTACGATTTCCGCGCACCCAAGGTAAGCATGGTCAGAGAACTGAGACCAAGGATCATCCGCGTAGCAGAAGGCGCAGCCCACATGACAGAAACGGAAATGGAATGCGAAGTCACCAGCGCCATGTCAGACTATGCGCCTAACCTGACCCTCTCAAAGATCATGGGAGAGGCCATGCAGGAACTGGGATCCATAGGTTTCAGCCCTGAAGCCCATGCCCTGGCAGATGCCATGACAAAGACCCTTTCAGAGGGAGATATCAAGGAATCCACCTCTTTAATGAACTTATACGTTAGACCCGCCGAAGTGGCTGAAAGAGCCAAATATAACCTTCAGGAAGTACCGCTTCCATATGTGGAGACCCACAGATGCGAGCCCTCATCCACAGATGTAGGAGACGTATCCTATGTGGCGCCTACAGCCCAGTGTTATGTAACAACTGAGACCTTCGGAACCCAGCTCCACAGTTGGCAGGCCGTTTCACAAGGCAAGAGCGCCATCGCACACGAAGGAATGATCTACGCCGCAAAAGTCATGGCCTTAACAGCTGCCAAGGTCTTAGAAGACCCTGAAGTTTTAAAGGCCATAAGGGAAGAGCACGAAGCCAACATACCCGAATACGATTGCCCGCTTCCTGAGGGAGTGGAGCCTAGAGTGATCAAATAAATAGGAAGGGGCTGTCTCAAAATGAGATGGCTTCTTTTGGGTGATGTTGTAAATGTTGTGAATGGCGTGTAAACCTAATATTCCATTTAAAGCATATGTGGTTTATTACGTTTGGCTTACTTGCTGATGGATAAACCTAAAAGCATGTTTTCGAGGGTTGTGGTTTATTGCTATAGGGCTTACTTGTCGCTCGGTAAACCTAATAGCGTGTTTTCGCAGGTTGTGGTTTACTCTTATATTGTGTATATTTTTACAACATAATGGATTTCGCTCTAATTATAAACCTAACAGCATGATTTAATTGAATGTGGTTTATTCTACAACAAATGCATAAAAATCTGAGATAAACCTCAACCTACATATTTTGCACCTGTGGTTTATCATCTGAGGAGGTAGGCTTAAACGCATAAACCACAATGCCATATATATGACTTTGTGGTTTATTTTTTGAGCAGGCATTTTTTGCAATAAACCTAACACCGCAAAAAACGTCTTTGCGGTTTACTCACCACCACATAAATTAAAGGGACAATCTCATT
>JAFPXY010000012.1 GCA_017394515.1 Bacillota bacterium
AGTGATGTTTTTTGAGGATTTTTTGCCCAATTGACATCATTCAAAATTGGGGTAATGCTAATTGAGAGTTTTTTGCTCAAAAGGCATTATTCTTGACCACAACCTAAAAAGGAGATATCTCATTTTGAGACATCTCCTTTTTTAGTGCTTCTAGGGTTTAGTGCGCTAAGGGTGTTTCGAGAGCTTTAGGTGCTTATGGTACTTCGAGCGCGCACAAAGTGTGCCAATAGTGTATTGATAGCGTGCCGGATTTGGAATATAATAGAGGCAGAAAAAACTAATTAAGGAGGCCAACTATGGAAAAGATCTATGAATTCATTAAAAAATGCGGTACTTACTACCTGGCAACCGTTGACGGCGATCAGGCAAGAGTAAGGCCTTTCGGCACCATCGACCTGTTCGAAGGTAAGCTCTATATCCAGACCGGCAAGGGCAAGGACGTTTTCAAGCAGGCCAACGGAGCTAAAGTAGAGCTCTGCTGCTTCGACGGCGAGAAGTGGCTGCGTCTTGCGGGAACTCTCGTAGACGACGACAACGTAGCTGCCAAAAAGCACATGCTGGACGATTATCCTCAGCTTCGCGCCATGTACGACGAGAATGACCCCAACACCGCTGTTCTCTACTTCAAGGACGCCGTTGCTACCTTCTCCAGCTTCACAGCTGCACCCGAGGTAATCGAATTCTAAGGAAAGACACTAAATGGATCCTGTTCTTAAGCAAAAAATCCTCAGCTCCGTTGACCATCAGTTGACGGAGCTGATAAATATCAAACGGTTTATCTTCGAACACCCCGAGATCGGCGGCGAAGAGGAAAAGTCCTCTGCCAGACTGATCGAGTACTTAAGAGCCCAGGGTTTCGCCATCACTGAAAACTTTTGCGACATTCCCTGGTGCTTCAAGGCGGTCTTCGACAGCGGCCGCCCCGGCCCCGCCATCGGCCTCACCGCCGAGTACGACGCGCTGCCGGAGATCGGCCACGCCTGCGGCCACAACATAATTGCGGCAGCGCCCGCCGGGGCGGCCGTCGCACTGAAACTCGCTGTTCAGGAACACGGAGGCAAGGTGATCCTCTTCGGCACCCCCGCCGAAGAAAACCTGGACCGTAAGATAGACCTGGTAAAGGCAGACGCCTTCGCTGAGATGGACGTCTGTCTTAACATGCATCCCTACGGATCAAACATGATGCCTTTGAGCTCCACCGCTTTTAAGTCCTGGAAGGTGGACTTCTACGGCCGCGCCGCTCATGCGGCCATCCACCCGGAGGAGGGCATCAACGCCCTGGACTCTGCTGTGGACTTTTACCAGATGGTGAATCAGGCTAAACTTCAGGTAGAGGGGCTCAATCTCTACGGGATCATACCCGAGGGCGGCGTCAAGTATTCCATCATCCCCGACCACACGGTGGTCAAGTTCGCCGCCCGGGCGTACCGGCCGGCACCGATCGAGGCCGCCGAGTCCATTGTTCAGTGGGCGGCGGAGGCGGCTTGTGCGGGGAACGGGGCGCGGTTCGTGGTTTCGGAGGACGAGGCGGCCAACCTGCCCCTCAACACCAACCAAGCCCTCGCTGATACCTTCGTGGCATACTTCGAAGAACTCAGCGGTGAAACCATGCCCTATGGAAACTTCCCTGCTTCCCTGGATCTGGGAGACGTCAGCTGGAGAGTTCCCACCATCATGGCCTGCGTGGGCTTAGGCTGCCCGGGAACCGACCTCCACACGCCGGAGTTCCGCGAAGCCACCATGACTCCTTCAGGCGACCGCGCACTGGAACTGGCCGCGAAAACCCTGGCTCTGACAGGCGCAGCCGTGCTCACCGACCCTGCCCTGCTTCAGGCCATACGCCGGGAGTTCGTGAAGAGCCTGAAAGTCTCATAAAGCCCTATACATTTCAGCGTTCTAAGAAAGAAAATGTCGTAGATGGCTTTTTAGATGATGCGTAAACCTAATCCCACAAAAAACGTCCTTGCGGTTTACGGCCGACCATCCACCCACCATATACTATTAAAGGGACCGCCTCATTTTGAGGCAGTCCCTTTTTTCATATTACTTTTACTCTTTTACTTTACCGTTACCTTGATAGACTTCCATACGCCGTTCTTGCCGAGTACATAAACGTAGCAGATGCCTTTCTTCTTTGCGGTGATCTTTCCTGTCGTGCTTACCTTGGCGACTGCGGTGTTAGTGCTCAGATATCTGAGCTTAGCGCAGTAGCTCTTAGGCAGGAGTTTCTTGGAAGCTTTCACCTTCTTGACGGTTGCCTTGATGGTGGAGGTCTTTCCGACCTTCAGGGTCACCTTAGTCTTCTTGACGCTTATGCTCTTAACATTGGTGTACTTCTTATCTTTTGTAAGGTTGTTGGCTGCGAAGTATCCGGTGTAGCCCGTGGAGATGGTTTTCCACTTGCCGCTGATCTTGCGCTGGGCTACAACCTTGAATTTGTACTTAGCACCCTTTGTAAGTTTCTTCTTAGTGAAGTAGAGATTCTTTGTGGTCTTTACCTTCTTAAAGGTCTTTCCGGTCTTAGCAAAGTATACCTGATATCTCTGGGCTCCCTTGACCTTCTTCCAGCTGATCTTAGCTGAAGTCTTGGTCTTGACTACTGCCTTAGCGACTACAGGGTTGACTCTCATGGTAACCTTCTTGCCGCATTCTTTGCAGGTCTTGGTGAGGAGACCGGACTGCTTGGTGGTAGCTTTTCTGGTCAGCTTGTATACTCCGTAGCTGTGCTTGTGAGCTATAGGCGGCTCATCAGAAATCTTGCAAACCACATCCGCTCTGTCTCTTACTCTGATTCTCGGGAAAGGTCCATCAGGTGCATTGAAGGTGTCGTCATAGGATGCAAGTCCTGTTACGATGATCTCTGCACCTACTGCGCAGTTCTCAACTTCACGTCCTGTAGTGATGTATCCATCGATGAACACTCTTGCTACATCGCCTTTAGCATCCTTAACCATGATGGTCTGGATCAGACCATTGGCCTCTTCGAAGCTCTCTACAGTACCCTTCAGGGTGACCAAAGAACCTTCGACGGAACGATCGTTGATCTGAGCTGCTGTTACCTCTGTAGGTGCTACAGTATCGCTTCCGATTACTTCTATGGTCTGTACCTGAAGTTCAGGCTCACCCTGATAGAAGTCGGTATAGCCGTATACTCTTACCTTATCTCCGACCTTGTAATCTCCGGATACAGGGAAGATGCAGATTCCTGCGCTCTCATCCTGAACGTATACGCAGTCGAAGAATGCGGTGTCCTTGTCATATCCGGATGCGTTGGATGTGAGGGTTCCCTCGATGGTGAAGATGTAGCCGGTATCCTCCGGATCGGACGCTTTGATCACGTCTGCTATAGGAGTGATCTTTCCTTCTGCATCCTTGTCAAGCACATCCAGTTCGACCTTGGCTGTGGAGGTAACTTCCTTTCCGTCGCATTCGATCACAGCAGTCACTGTGACGGTGGTGTGCTTAGCCTTATCGAAGGTGCAAAGATATTCAGTCTCAAGAGTACCGTTAGCCTTTACGGTGTAACCGGTAGTATCGGTTCCGATGACCTCTCCTCCCATTGTGGTGTAGGTAATGGCCTTGACTGTAGCATCTTTTGCTTCGTTATTGAAGAAGGAGGTTACGAGCTTGGTCTCTTCGTCCTTGTAAACCTTTTCAGCTGCTGCCTTAAGACCGGTGATGCCTACCTTGGTGGACATTCCCGTCCAGACAGGTGCGGTAACTGCAATGTCTCCGTCCTTCTGGGTCACACGGATCAGATAGTAGGTGTACGCAGGATCGAAGTACATTGCAAAGTCTCCACTCTCCAGCAAGTAAGGTTCATCCCAAGTCTGGATGGTCTTACCGCCGTCTACGACGACTTCTACCTTGGCAATCTCATCGCTTTCATCGGGATCGTAAGTGTTGACCTTTACCAGGAGACTTTCTGGTAATTCTGAGAAAATGGTTCCCATAGGCTCATCATTTACGGTGTAACTGATGTGGAGGTTCTTGTCCTCGGTAGCATATACTCTCAGGTTGCGGATAGCATCGTAGATGCCCTGCTCTGAGAAGTCATCTGCGAGAACAACGTCTCTAGCGTCGTTGGCATTGCCCCAGCGACCTTTGTGGTTATCCTGGTTGTTGGTAGGTGCCACGTGCCAGCCCTTATCCAGAGCCAGGAAGTATTCTTCGTAGCTGGGATAATATCCGCCTGCTCCGATCTGTCCTTCGCCGTTACCTACCTCTACGAGGAACATGTGGTTATCGGTCTCAGGATCCCAATATGAGAAGTCTGTAAAGTTACCGAAGGTGGTTCCAGGGTGGTTGAACTGGTTCAAAGAATCGCCCTTGTTGATGGTCTTATAGTAGAGCTTCATGCCGGCGTCGTCACTCTTGTTGTTAAGGTCTGCGTTATTTCTTGATACCAGACCGTCACTGTCGAAGGTATTGATATGTCCGGGTCCGCCTGACCAGGTCATCTCGAAGCCTCCGATGGCAACCTTATCAGTGTGAGCCTCGTTGAAGGCTGCGACCTTGCCCTTGTACTCATCCCAGAGCGCTTTGCTGGCCGGAGTCATGAGTGATGCATCGTTAAGAGCATCTGCCGGGTTAGCTGCTGAAGTGGTATCGAAGTAGTTGGAGTGGTCTGTGAAGGCTACGAACTGTACGTTGGCGCTCTCCGGAAGATCTGCCACATAATCTAAAGCGGTATCCAACTCTCCTGATCCATCGGAATATGTGGTGTGTGAGTGGAGCTGTCCAAAATACATCTGATATGCGGATAAGCCTACGTTGAAGCTCCACTGTTTTTCTGCGGATACTCCATCTGCTCTTGTAACGGTTATCTCAACCGTTGTGCGTCCTTCTGCCATATCTTCATCACTCTGATAGGAGAGAACTCCGTCCTTGTAGGTGGCCTCTACCTCCTGATCGTTGACGGTCATCTTGAAGGTAGGATTCTCGCCTACATTACCGATCTCAGCAGAGATCACAGGTCTGAAGTCATCCTTGGTCTGTGAGTTAGGAGCGGGACTTATTGCACCGAAGAAAGGTTCATCGAGAACCTTGATGGTCTTGGTAGCGCTGTACTCCAAGTCATAGCTGTTCTTGACCGTTATTGAAATGTCGAAGGATTCGATAAGGCCATTGGCATCCAAAACCTCGGCCGGAATCTCTAAAGCACCGTTTGCTCCGGTGAAGGACAGCTTAGGAACTTGCTCGGTCTTATCTCCTATGGTATATGTCGCACTTACGGGTACGGCCTCAGGTGCCAGATCGAACAATGTGTAGTTTGCTACGAAATCCTGTTCTACATAGCGAACATCAGCACAGTCGAATTTCACGGAAGGCTTCTGTACCACGTTTTCATAAATGTCAACACCATCTTTTACTTTATAGAAGTTGAACAGATAGATGGCAAGATCGTTCTTAGGACTGAAGGTCCAGCCTGAGAATACGCTTGAGAAGTATTCGATACATACAGGCGTTCCTCCGTAGGTGCATTCCTTGTTGTAGATGATGTATCCGTCACCCTTGTCCTTCAGGAACCACTTGGCTTCATCAGGAATGGTGCCGTCTTCATTAGCTCCAACGAAGAGAAGTTCCTCAGAGGGATTGGTAGCCAGGTACTGATCGCCTATCTGGAAGGTGTAGTAGCGACCCATGGTATCCACGGTGAATACGTATGCACCGTTTCCGGGATCTGCCATATCTCCTTCGATGGTAGTCTCGATAGCATCGAAGGCATAATTTGCTGCTTTGTAGAGTCCAAGGGAAGCGGCAGCATTTGCATTGTAGATCACATACTGATCTCCCTTGTTGAGAACTCCGTCCCACTCGCCGTCATCATAGCTCGGCAAAATATCCTCTTCGGACACTGCGTAGAACTGGAGTGCAAAGTCAGCGCCAGTCAGCTGGTTTGCAGTAGGTGCAAATCCTGAGAATACTTCAGCATCATTACGTACATATGCCTCGATATATACAGGAAGGTCTGCATTATTCTTATTGAGAGTCAGCGTGCTGCTCTTTATGTACCAGGTATGAGCGCCTTCGTTGAAAGGAAGAACTACCCAGTCGTTTACGGTCTGATCGTTGTAGGTCGTGTTGACCGTCAGTTCAGCATAGGTGCCGCTGGGCCATACCGCAATGCTGTTTTCAGGATTGTCATTTGAAATGAACTTATAGGTTCCGTCCTCATTGACTTTGACCTTCCAAACCATATCGCTGGTAAGGCTTGCTACCTTGCCGTTCTCGATGGTTGTGCTGTTAGCCTTGAGATACCAGTCTCCATTAGGCTTGGAGCTTACGGCTGTCTGGTGGCTCGGGCTGTAAATTGCAACAGTTGCACCATCTGTCAGCTGGCTCAGATCTGTGATCATATCGCCGGTCTCTTCAACTACCGGTTCAGGCACGATGTAGAACTGCATGCCGTAAGGGCCCTCAGACAGCTTGTCGGCACTTGTGGAATATCCGCAAAATACTAAAGTTCCGGATACGTTGTTTACTTTCTTACCGTACACTTCTGCGTAAGCATTTCCGTAAGAAGTGGTAAGTGTGCTGCTTGCCATGTAGAAGAGTCCCTTCTCAGCGTTAGCCTGAGTCAAGATCCAGCCCTTAGCGGTAGCATCGTTGTATGACGGATTTGTAGTAAGTTCTACATAGTTTCCGTCCAGCCAAGCGGATACCGCCTTATCTCCCTGTGTAAAGGTATATGATCCGTCTTCGTTTACTCCAACTTTCCAAACTGTGCTCGGATCAGGATCTTTGACCTTTCCATCTTCGATGGTGGCTTCCTTAGGCATGATATACCAGTCATTATATGTCTCAGATGTCATGGCCAGCTTGTTTGCTTCGTTGTAGATAACTACATAGGAGCCATCTTTGAGATCTGCCAGATCTGTTACAAGGCCTTCATTGGTCGGTCCGTAGAAGTCAAACTTATATGCAGCATTATCTGCTTTATAGTTATATGTGGTGAAGCCGCTGTAGTATTCCAATGCCTGTTTGTTATTATTGTATACTGCGTTTACGTTTACCACATACCAGGTGCCGTCCGTCTGCTGTTCAAGGGTCCACTTGGAGTAGTCAGATTCAGCAGCTTCAAAGCTTAAGGAATTGCCGGTTGCTCCGGATGTCAGGTACTTGCCTTCTTCGTTTGTGAAGGTATATACTCCATCGGCTACGGCAACGTTAAGTTTAGCCATTTCATCTGTGACGGTGAGGCTGTCTCCGCTCACCTCACCGGCTGCGCCTGCGAGTTTTTTGCCGGATACAGTGGATGTAAGTGCAAAGTTTGAAGCAGGATAGTAGATAATGATCTGTGATCCGTCAGCAGGGGCTTCTGTAAGTTTTGCCCATGTGACAGCAGGTACTTCCTGCTGCTTCTCCTTAAAGGTGGCCTTGACGGTGGTATTTCCTGTGACTTTGACGGTTGCGGTGCCGTCTTCACCAACAGCGGTCTCTTCACCGTTGACCAAAAGTGCCTCAAGCTCATATCCCTCAGCGGGTGTCACCGTGATGGTGATCTCTTCACCGGGTTCTACTTCAGCCTTGGAAACTGCTACGCTTCCATTGGTGGCTTCTTCGGCTGTTACAGTATAGGTGATTCCCTCTTCAGCCGTACGAACCAGCTTATAGAAGGTGAAGCCGAAGTTGGGTTCGCTGATTCTTGAAGTATCATAGAGCGAGAACTCCGTCTGATTTGCATACCATTCTAAGTATAAAGCTCCGCCTTCATCAGCGTATTTGCTGGTAAGAGCAGGGTTGGAAATATAGAATGACTTGGTTTCTGCATTGCAGACGCTGAGCTTCCAGGCTGCACTGTCTTCTGCAGAAAGGGTAAGATTGTTATTTGTCTTCGTGTCATTTACTACCTGCTTACCGGCCAGAGTCTTTTCTCCCTGGGTGAAGGTGTAGGTGCCATCTTCGTTGGCCTTGACCGTCCACTCGGTTGCTTCTGCATCGATGGGGAATGCTCCGATAACAGTGCCTTCTGTTATGGTTTCAGAGGTGTATGACATTCCCTCGAGGTAGTAATTTGCTTTTATGGTAGATGTTATTGCATTCTTAGATCCGGCATTGTAGATCAGAACTTTGTCTCCATCCGCCAGAACGTCTGTCAGTTCATAGACATTCTTTGCTGCATCGATTGCTTCATAAGGAATGGGCTCACCCTTCTCCTTGAAGCTTGCGCTTACGGTGGTGTCCTGGGTGATCTTGACGGTTGCGGTACCGTCTTCACCGACTGCCACTGCTTCGCCGTTTACAAGGAGCTTGTCAAGCACATAGCCTTCTGCGGGAGCTACTGTGATGGTGATCTCCTCGCCGGCTTCGATCTCAGCTGTCTTGGAAGCTGTGACCGTTCCGTTGGTGGCCTCTTCAACGGTTACTGTGAAAGGTCCCTCAGGGATAGGTGCTTCCTTGATGGTGATCTCATCAGCCTTGGTGTTTCTCAGCTGCAGATTGGTCTTATAGATGCCAACCGCACCTGTGAAGTCCAGAGTGTCTCCGGCAGCAAGGGTCTTGTCGCCAAGAACTGCCTTATAGATCGGAATGGTCTTGCCCTCGGCATCTTTTACGGTTGTGTTGTCTCCGCTGATGCTGTCTACCGTCAGGTCCTTAATGGTTACGTAGAAGCAGACATCAGCAGTTGTAAGAGCGCTTATGGTGGTCTCTTTTGCCTTAAGCTCGATCTGCTCTGCTTCATCTTCTACCTTGGTGAAGGTGGCGCTGGATAATTCAGGAAGTCCATTATAGACAGCTCTCTTACCTGTGCCAACTAACGTATCACCAAGCGCTATGCCTGAAGGTGCTGCGCTGAAGTACAGACAGATGGCTCCGGACTCATCCTGAATGTAGATGTTTTTGCCATCCACAAGGGTGACGACGCCTTTGACTGTGAACTCAGCGTTTGTTTCACCTGCCAGTGCTTCACTAATGGGAACGATGGTGACTACAGGGGCTTCAGCCTCTTCAGTCTTGCTGAATTCCCAGAATTTGAGGGTCTGGTCCTTGATGTTGTTTGCTATACTGCCGTCTGATCCAGCCTTATAGCATCTCCAGTCCTGAGCATTATATACTCCAACGTTTCTGACATTGCCCGAAGGATCCGTTGCTGTCAGATAATTGTTAGTAATGGACCAGTCTGCTCCTTTCTCCGGTTTCGCTCCTATCACGACTCCGTTGTTATTATCTATTATAGACAGATACTTTTCACCGCTTGTGATGGCGTAGGTTCCGTCTTCGTTGGCTTTGATGCTCCATCCATAGGCAGCCTCATTGCCCAATACTGTAAGCGCGTTGTCTGCGATAGTACCTTTGACCGCTTGAGGTGCTTTAGTTACCTCCGCTGTTGGCAAAACATAGGTAATATCATTTGCGGTCATGGTAATAGCTACTGATTTTTCAGAAGCCGCCGCAGCAGCAATGTCTGGTAATTCTGTCCAAACCGAATTAACAGGATTATCATCCTCTGCATACGCCAGACCTACCGGCGCGTACATTGTTGTAAAGATCATTCCAAAGGATAGGACAATGGAAATCACTTTTTTGAGAGTTCGCTTTTTCATACCTTTTCTCCGTATTTAATATAGTAAGAAACTATAACTTATGCTGTCTAAATTATACCAAAATCCTTCTCTTTGATAAACAGAAACTTTGCTAAATAACTATAGTTTTTTTGCTATTCTTGACATTAAAGGCGAAAGTTGATATTCTTTTTTTGTATTAATTCATTCGCAAAAAATAATATTACCATGATAGACATTCTCAAAAAAGAAAAGACCGCAATTGCGGTCATCATAATAGCGCTGATAGTGTTTTTTGCGGCCTTCTGGTGGCTCAACTCCGATAAGGCTATAGCCGAGCAGGGCAGCGAATACGTGGAGTACGAGAAAGGCACCGTAGTGACCGTCCTGAGCGACACCCTGGAGCAGGATCCGGCCTCGGACAACGCTTTTAGGGGCGAGCAGATGCTGACGGTGAAGGTCCAGTCCGGGCAGTACAAGGGCGAGGAGCTTTTGACCTACAACTACGCGGGTCCGCTCTACGGCGTTCCCTTAAAGGAGGGTGACAAGGTGGTGATTTCCATCTCCACCCACGCAAACGGCGACCATCAGGCTGTGGTCTACGAGTATAACAGGATCCCGGCCCTTGCCATCGTCATCGTGCTATTCATCCTGGCCACCATCCTGGTGGGCGGAAAGACGGGCCTGAAGTCCCTTATAGGACTCTTCTTCACGGTGCTCTGTCTCTTCGCCATCCTGATACCCTGGCTGCTTAAGGGCGCCCCGACCCTACCCGCTACCTTTGTGGTTTGCGTCTTTGTGGCTCTGGTGAGCTTCACCATCCTGGGCGGCGTCCATCGCAAAACCATCTGCGCCTTCCTGGGCACGGTCTCCGGCACGGCCATCGCCATGGCCTTCGGCCTTATGGCTCAGAGCCTTACCAGGATCAACGGCCTTAGGATCTCCGATGTGGAGCCTCTCCTTCAACTGAGACAGACCGGCACTCCCATCGGCCTTCGCGGACTGCTGATCGCCGGTATCATCATAAGCGCCTTGGGCGCTGTCATGGACGTGGCCATGAGCATTTCCTCCTCACTGGAAGAGATCCACACCGCCAATCCGGACCTGGATTCACGCCAGCTCTTCAAATCCGGCATGAACATCGGCCGCGATATGGTGGGCACCATGACCAATACCCTGATCCTGGCCTTCCTGGGAAGCGGCTTCGTCCTGATAATCTATCTCTATTCACTGGGCTTAAGCTTTTATCAGCTGTTCTCCTCAGCCTATGCTTCCATCGAAGTCATAAGCGGCATATCTTCAAGTATCGGCATGATCCTGGCGATCCCGCTGACAGCTTTGATATCGTCGGTGCTGCTGGCCAGAGATAAATCTAAATAAATCTTATAAACGTTAAACGGCCAAACCCGCAGGATGAGGGATTGGCCGTGTTTTTGTTTTTGGGGTTAGGACGAAAACCTGGGAAAGTGAAGTTTAGTACTATGTCTGTTTTTTGGGCGTTGACCTAAAGTCCGGGTAAGCGGAGTTTCGTACTATGTCCGTTTTTTGCGGGTTAGGACGAAAACCTGGAAATGCGTAGTTTAGTACTACAGATATTTTCGCAAAAAACTATCTCCGCATGTGTATTTTAGGACGAAAACGCAGGCAATCAAATACTAGTACTACAGTTAGCTGCAAACAACCGCTTTTGAAGCTAAAACTCTTTCAGAAAACTATCATACTAAAGTGGCTGAAATCCACTTTTAGTACTACAGCTCTTTTGAGAGCATAGTACCAAAACAGCATGTGAGGAAGTTTAGGCCTAACTGAAAATGTATAATGCGACAGCTTAGTTATAGTCTTATAACCTTATCCACCAGGTCCTTGAACATCTCCTCCTTGTGGGTGGCGATGATAAGGGTCTTGCCCGCAGCCTTCAGTTCCGCCAGGAATTCCAAAAGACTCGCCTCCCGCTTTTGATCCAGCCCGGCGAAGGGTTCGTCGAGCACCAGGACTTCCGGGCTGAGTGCCATGATGGAAGCCAGAGCTACCATCTTTTTCTGGCCGCCGCTCAAATGATATGGCACCTTTTCCTTAAGGGCTTCGATATCGAAGAGGCGAAGGCAATCCATTACTCGCTGATCCACCTCGCTGTCCGTCAAACCCATCTGTCTGGGTCCGAAGGCCACTTCGTCGTAGACTCTTGAGTTGAAGAGCATGGTGTCAGTGTTTTGGAAGAGATATCCTATGTCCTTGTGGAAGCGCTTTGTCTGGGAGTTATCCTTCAGATAATCCGCGGTAATGGCCACTCCTTTAAAGAGATACTCACCTTTTGATGGGAAGGACAGGCCGTTAAGCACCCTAAAGAGCGTGGTCTTGCCGGAGCCATTATCACCAAGCACCAGCAGGCACTCCCCCGCACCGAGGCTCAGGTCCAGCCCATTAAGCACCGGCTCACCCTCTTCATATTCAAAATATATGTTTTTAAGTTCTATGATGTTCATTCTCACAGTCCCTCGTAATCATCGGTGAAGCCCCTGCACTGCATGGCTTCGTACATTTCTTTGTTCATTTCAGAGCCTCTCAGGAAGGTCACTCCCATGATTCCTCCCACGGAAGCGTACTTTTTATCATTTCGTCCCACGGATCTCAGTTCCACCGCCGTCAAAAGCTCCTCCATGAGCTTTCCGAGAAGCACTATGTACCTGAAGGTGATGTCCATGATGAAAATGATCACCCCGGGCACGTGGAACTTCCGAAGGGCCCCGGTCACGTGATTCCACTGAGTGGTCCGGTTGAATTCCCCAACCGCTGTGACGCAGATCATGACCTTTAAGACCAGTCTCAGGCTGTTGCTCAGTCTCGCAGGATCCATGATTACTGCAGGCGTCACAAGCACTGCGCAAAAAACTCCCGCGAAGATAGTTGTCTTGAGCACGCCCCAGATATCCCCCGCGGGCATCATGGCAAGGCGCACTAAAACCAAGGCTCCACAGGCCATGATGATGAGCCTGTCCTGAACAACAGACACCAGGATGATCAGCCCGAGAAGGAGTATGATCTTAAGCCAAGCGGGCAGACTGAACCTGCCTTCCTTTCCGCCTTCGACCTTAAGCCTCTTCATGATACCTCCTAGGCTCTTAAGGGTCTTACGATAAAACGCGCCGCCATCCTTAGGCGGCGCGTAGTCTTCAGTTTTAGTCATCCATTCAGGCAGCATTTTTTGCGCTCTTTCCTCTCAAAGCCATTGATAAGAGTTTGAATATGATAACAAGCAGGGCGGTTCCGATGATGGCGGACAGAATGTACGCCACGACTTCGTTCATCTCACCCAAGGTATAATCCGGCATCAGCACATCCAGGGAGAAGCCTTCCAGCATTCCCTTGGGAGTGTAGCCTAAAGGAGATCCGGTCTCTGCAATCTCAGCGATCTCGTCAGCGCCCCACTCACCCCAGGCGGTGCCTGTAGCAAGGAGTCCCAGCGGAGTAGCTGCGATGAGCACTGCCACCAGGGCAAACACAGGGGTGCGGGATTTTTTGCTCTCCACCTTAGGGTTTGCAAGTCTGATGCTGTCATAGGTCATATCTGGTGAAGTCTTTCTTACGAAAGCGTAGATTGCCACGGTGAAGACTGCTTCGATCACGCCAGCTACAGCCATATGAGGGATCATCATGGCAGGAATGGCAATGCTGAGTCCGTAAGGGCAGTACAGGGCGTTTCCTGCAGCGTCGTGAGCGATCATGGGCTGGATGCCGAATTCAATGGAGCAAGCCAGGGCTGCCAAGCAGATGCCTACATAAGATCCGATGGCTGCCGCCACGTAGAGCCTGCCGGACTTGCCTTCCTGAGCAGCCTTTCCGGCGATGAGTTTGTACACACCGTATCCTACGAAGGGCAGGATGAAGGCCATGTTGAAGCAGTTAGCTCCAAAGGATAGGATGCCTCCGTCTCCGAATATCAGCGCTTGCAATAGCAGCGCTATTGACACACCCAAACAGGCCGCCTCCGGTCCGAATAATAGCGCGATGAGGGTTCCTCCCACAGCGTGGCCGGTGGTTCCTCCAACCAGAGGCACATTGAACATCATGCCCAGGAAGGAAAAGGCTGCGCCGACTCCTACCATGGCGATCTTGTCTTTGGGAAGTTCCTCTTTAACTTTTTTAACTGAATGTACCCACACGGGCACCATGGCTGCTGTCATAACAGCGCAGGTAGCCGGGGACAGATAATTTTCGGGAATATGCATAGTAACACCTCTTTTGATCCTTTTTCCTTATCATTATTTTATCAAACTAAAAACCCCTCCTACAAGCGGGGAGGGGGGTTATACATTTGATAAAATCTGGCTTTAAAGGAACTTTTTTATGGCTTTCTGGAATTCTTCCACGGCTTGTGTGTCTCCATCTTCGATGGCGTGGACGATACAGTGGGTCATATGCTCGTTTATGATCTCCTTGCCCAAGCTGTGGAGGGCGGAATTCACCGCAGAAAGCTGCATGAGGACATCGGCGCAGTCGTCGTCTCTTTCCATCATGAGCTTCACATGCTGAAGATGGCCAATGGCCTTAGAGATGCGGTTCAGCTGCTTTTTCTTCTCCTCGGGGGAATGAAAATGTCCGTGTTCATGTGTGTGTTCGTGGGAATGTGCCATGTTTTCCTCCATGCAAAGTGTTTGACTTAGAATACAAATAGAATACCACGCGGGAGCATTTTTTTCAAGACTTCCGCCAGAAACAAAACAGGCAGGTCCCAGAAGCCTGAGATCTGCCATGATTTTGCATATATGTATGTTATAGATTTAAGTAAGGCTTTGAATTTATTCCGCGCGGCTGCGTTTCAGGCACTGCTTCATCTCTTTTTCCATTTCCTTATATGACTTGGTGCAGGCTCCCGCCATGGGGCAGCCGATGCAGTGCACGCCTTTTCGCTTCTCGCGGACGATGTATCTTATGGCTAGAAACAGTATGACCGCTACAGCGATCATAGCTATGATTGTTGCCATATTCCATTCTCCTGTCATGCGATCATCTCCTTTCTGACATAGATTATATACCACAAGACGATTCCCGCAAAACATTTTTTGCGGGAATCATCAAAAGTTGAAAAGCAATGTGTCTATTTATGCGGTTGCTTTTGCTGCATTCTGGTGAAGTTCGTACTGCTTATCGAAGTTTGCTCTCATCTTCTTTCCAATGAGGACGATGCAAACCACCATGACTGCGATGGCAATGAGTCCGGGCAGGAATGCGTTACCAAGATGTCCTTCGGTGATGAGAGTGCCGATCTGGTATACCAGGAAGGCTACGGTGTAGCCGGTGCAAAGCTGAAGGCCGATGGCGCTCCAAAGCCAGCCCTTGGACTTCATCTCGGAGTTCATGGCGCCGATAGCTGCGAAGCAAGGTGGTGTGTAAAGATTGAAGAAGAGGTAAGCGAGAGCTGCAACGGAGGTAAGTCCCATGGTTGCTGCTACTACGTTTCCGTCACCTGTCATCTCAAGTTCATCAACATCGATGAAGTTGGTAAGTCCGTAAACTACTGCGAGAGTTCCTACAACGTTCTCCTTAGCGATGAATCCTGTTACGGCTGCAGCTGCCAGCTGCCATGCGCCGAATCCCAGAGGGATCAGTAGGATCGCGAAAGGTGATGCAATGGAAGCCAGGATGGAAGTGTTTTCCATACCCTCTTCAACTTCTTCAAAGTGCCAGTTGAAGGTCTGCATGATCTGAACTACGCAGTTGCAAACCAGGATGATGGTGGCAGCCTTGATGATATATGCTTTTGCACGCTCCATCATTGAGAAGAAGGCACGCTTAAGGCTCGGTGCTTTCCACTTGGGAAGCTCAATGATGAAGAATGATTTTCTGTATTTATATCCGGTGATAGCCTTCACAAGGAGAGCGCCTAAGAAGATAAGGGCGATTCCAAGGAAGTAGGATACTGTGCTCACCCAGCCTGCTCCCGCAAAGAATGCTCCGGCGAAAAGTGCGATTACCGGAATCTTAGCGCCGCAAGGGATGAAGGTCGTAAGCATGGCAGAAGCACGTCTTTCTCTATCGTCACGGATGGTACGAGTTGCCATGATGGCGGGGATTCCGCAGCCGGTTCCGATGATGATGGGGATGATGGCCTTGCCGGACAGACCTACACGCTTAAAGATAGGGTCCATAACAGCAGATACTCTTGCCATGTAGCCGCAATCCTCAAGGAGAGCCAGCAGGAAGTACATGATCATAACCAGAGGAAGGAAACCTACTACAGCTCCAACGCCGCCTACGATACCATCGGCTACGAGAGCGGATACAATAGCAGGGCTTGATTCAAGCTTACCTGCAACCCATCCCTGGAAGGTCTCGATCCAGCCTACCAGCCAGTCTGCAACTCCGGGACCTGCCCAAGCCTGGGAGATGAAGAATACGCAGTACATAACTGCTGCGAATACGATGATACCTGCGATAGGATTTGTAAGGAAGCTGTCCAGCTTATCGGTGGATGTGGTCTCAGCGGATAAGGTCTTACGTACTTCGACTTCCTTAACGATGCCGTTTACGAAGTTGAATCTCTTACGGTCTTCAGCGTCTACGGCGTTCTTATCGTGAAGGTCGATCTCAGCCTGAAGGTAAGGCGCCTTCTGAACAGAACCGCCCAGAGCGATCGCCTTATTTATAACTTCCTTCAGGTCGTTATGTTTAGAATCGGTGGATACAGTCTTGATTACAGGGCAGTTGAGTTTTTTGCTCAGTTTGTCAACGTCGATCTCGGTGCCTTCCTTGGCATTGATGTCGCTCTTGTTTAAAGCGACTACCACGGGGATTCCCAGTTCCAGAAGCTGTGTGGTGAAGAACAGTGATCTGGAAAGGTTTGTGGCGTCTACGATGTTAACGATGGCGTCCGGATGTTCCTCGCGGACGAACTCTGAAGTGATTGATTCTTCAGGTGTGAAGGGCGACATGGAATATGCGCCCGGAAGGTCTACTGCGGTTACCTCTGTGGAGCCCCTGAACTCCTCCTTAAGAGGTCCTTCCTTCTTTCCTACGGTAACTCCGGCCCAGTTACCTACCCTCTCGCTCATACCTGTCAAGGCATTGAACATTGTGGTTTTACCGCTGTTAGGGTTGCCGGCAAAAGCAATTCTCATAATATAACTCCTTTTAAAAACTTTTCTATTTATTTACATATCTCTTCTGACTGTGTTGGGTGCGGCTTTCTAAGCAAAAGATGATTAGCCGCCGCTTATTTAGGTTAGTTATCGCTAACCCGAGGGGTTTTTTCAGCGCCCCGGGGAAGTTCCCTCAAGGGCGCTGCTCGTCTCACTCTACTATAATGGCTTCTGCCAGGAGATTGTCCAGATTGTAGCGGCCATCCTTTATGACCACGATGCAATTCTTTCTCTTCTTGGAGATCAAGGTCACCGGCTCACCGGTGTAGCAACCTAGTCTGAAGAGGAAAGCGTTCATATCCTCATCCTCTGTATTGATCTCTTTTATATTATATGTCACTCCGGGCACTGCATTCAGAAGATTCAGCTTGTCGGTTGCGACTGCCTGCTGAACTTCTTCTTTTTCTTTAGCTTTTTTTGAAAACAAGCCCATTCTTAATACATTCTCCATATTTTACCTCCTTCTTTTGAGGATTTTTGCGGTTAGCCCTCACTAACCATAGTTAATTATAGCTAACCAATTGAAGAATGTCAAGGGGTTTAAGCGTTTTAATTGACGGAATTTACCTTGTATGACGTGCCTGCAAGAGCATTTTCAAAATCTTCCCGGCTGCGCTCGGTCTTGGTCAGGACCTTAGCCTCGTGCTTTCCCAGGTTGACCCTGGCCCATACACCATCCAGATTGTTTAATGACGATTCTACATTGGCTGCACATCCGCTGCACTTCATGCCATCCACCTTTACGGTATAACGATAGGGATAATGGCTCTCGTCAGTATCATCCACCTTTCTGATGGATTTGACCTCAGGCGTACCGCAGCAAGAAGATTTGGCCTTGCCACGGAATTTCTGTATGGTCTGATAAACAGCATATACGATCAATGCCGCCGCTGCTATGTATATGATTATCGTTGTAGCGTTCATATTCTATTTCCTTCCATAAAGTATTGCTGATCCCGAAAGACCCATCCAGCCAGCCTCGCCAGGCTCCATGAATTTGCCATTATCGGTCTTTATCAATTGTACATCCTCATAGCCCATGAGTTCAAGTTTCTTTGCGAATCCTTCTATGTCGCCGTATTTGCTCCTGGACATTATGTCATGAATGGCAAAGGTGCCGCCCTTCTTAAGGGTTCTAAGGGTTTCCAAAAGTATGGCCTGCCGGTCTTTTGATGGGATGTTGTGGTATACGTAGTTGCTGGTCACCAGATCAAAGGTCTCATCCGGAAAGTCCAGCTTGAGCGCATCTCCCTGCTTGAATGACACGTTGGAAACGCCTTCTGCCTTGGCATTATTCTCGCAAAGAGGTTTGTTAAAGGAGGCGTATTCTTTGCCCCAGCGGTCTATTCCGATCATGCTGGCATTGGGGAATCTCTTGGCACAGGCGATGGTGAGCGCACCGGATCCGCAGCCCACGTCAAGGCCAACTCCTCCATCAGGAAGCTTGGCATAGTCTGCCACGCCTTCTATGATCTGTCTTGACATCTGGCGAGCTCCGTTATAGTCGAAGGCTTTGTGGAGCTTGTACATCCATACGCCTGCAACTGCAAAGGCCAGCGCTGCAAGAATAAATACCACTATGAGTACTGTCTTAAACACTCCCTTGGCCAGGATCGGCGTGCAGCCGAAGATGATCAGCAGCACGATTGCAGCCGCACATCCTCCGAAAAATCCGTAAACCATGCCCTTGGGCACCCAGTTTTTGTAATCAGGTTTCATAATTCTCTCCTCCATTAATTACCATGTTCTGAAGACTTCCCTCATCCTCAGGTCCAGATCCACTCTGGCAGCCCTGCATTCTTTGGGATAATTTTTTGCAGCTTTGAACATGAACTTCACAAGTAACCCGAAGCCTACAGGCAAGATCATCTTAGTCAAGGACTCCGGAAACATGAAATGCGTGCCATGCTCATAGAGCCAGGCTTCATGTTCACATTCATGAGACAGGTTTTCGAGGCGAGCCTCCATTTTCCGTATGTATTTGCAGGTGTCCCAAAGGACATCGTCCTCAGCTCCTATAAATATCAGCCTGCCTTTGATCCTCTCGACCTTGATCTTTTCCTCTTCACGGACAGGGTGGCGTCTCTCCGACTCATCGAACATGGGGCGAGATGCTATGAAATCGCCGCTCGCCTTGGAATCCGCCTTGATCCTTTTCCAGTACTCCGGATGCCTGTAAGCATAGGGAAGATAAGGTAAAGGCTCGCCTTTCCAGGTCACCGAGGACTCATCATCGCCGGGCCTCTCACGCATGCCGTCCTTTCCGTCCTGATAGAAGCCTTCCATTACGAAGTCAGGAGGGGAGATCGCCATGGTCAGAGTGATCTCCGGATAATATGAGGCCGCCAGAAGCGCCATCATTCCCGTGGTCGATGCTCCGACAACGCCTATCTTATTGCACCCCACAGCTTTGAGGAACCGCAGGGCACAACCGAAGCGTTCCAAAGGATAGTTGTGGTGGCCGTAATCTTTCTTATCAGGAGACATTGCCATAGCGCTGATCCCCTGACGGTTCAGCCATTTGGCTCCGGACATGGCCATGCGGTCATCGGAGGAATCCCCCAGCATTATTATCATGGCTTTCTCGCAATTGGCGCTTGCCGGATACCAGGCTCCATAGAAGCCGTCTTTTTCAGGTGTGAATTTAAGTACGGGTTTCATGTTCTTATTCCTCCCCGATTATCCTTTCTATCGCTGCTGGTGCGTACCAGAAAATTCATGAATGGTCATGGTTAGCAGTTACTAACCATGCATTTGAAAAAATAGCCTTTCTAGGCCGGGAACGGTTAGTCTTTGCTAACTTATCTTATATTATATCGCATTTTTCCGTCAAATCAAGACTGTAAATGAATTTTGTTTGCTGAAAATTGGAGCGATTTCGCATTGATACATTTCCGCAAAAAAAGCACCCAAATGTATGAGTGCTTTTGTAAGCAAAACTACAGTGGCTCCACCAGCACGCAGGCGAAGTCGTTCACGTTGGTACCCGTGGGTCCTGTGATTATCAGTCCACCCATAGCTTCCAGAGCATGGTAGGAATCGTTGTCCTTAAGCACCTGCGCCACGTCGATCCCCGCCGCAAAAAATTCTCCCGCGCTTTCTCCATCAACATATCCTCCTGCGGCATTCGTGGGTCCGTCGGTTCCATCAGACCCTACGCTGAAGACCGCAGCCTTCATTCCGCTGATGCCTTCTGCAGCGGCTAGAGCCAGCTCCTGGTTACGACCGCCAAGGCCGGTTCCTGTGATATGCACTATGGTCTCGCCCCCTGCGATAAAGGCAAGCTTATGATCTGTGCTGCTATGTTCCCGGGCGATTCCCGCCAGCCACTTGCCGGCATCTTTTGCTTCACAGTCCAAAGAATCCGTCAGGATCTCGGTCTCGTAGCCCAATTCCTCACAGGCTGCCGCTGCTGCTCTGCAAAGTTCACGGACGCTTCCGGTGATAACGGTTTCAACGTTACTGAGTTCCTTAGGCGTCTCGTGACGAAGGCATTCCCTGGCGGTATCGCTCAAACTGAGCTTATATTTCTTTGCGATATCCAGGGCATCTTCGCAGGTGGAACTGTCCGGATAAGCTGGACCGCTTGCGATCATGTCCAAGGGGTCGCCGATTATATCACTAAGAACTATGCTGTATACTTTTGCAGGCGAGCAAAGTTCTGCGAACCGCCCGCCCTTGACCTGGGACAGGCGCTTCCTGATGGTGTTGATCTCCGTGATGGACGCGCCGCTCTTAAGCAATTGCGCAGTTATATCCTGTATTTCTTCTCCGGGTATCAGGGGCTTTTCAAACAAAGCGCTTCCCCCGCCGGATATCAGAAATATCACCGTATCTTCTGCCTTCAGGCCGCTGACCAGCTCAACCGCCTTTTCTGTAGCACGAAAGCTGTTCTCATCCGGCACCGGATGCCCGGCTTCCCAGCACTCGCACCCTTCAATGGGACCTTTCACGTGGTCGTACTTGGTGATCACGATCCCGCGATCCATGCGATCGCCCAAAATCTCCCGGGCGGTCTTCGCCATCTGATAAGCAGCCTTTCCTATGGCGACCAGGATCACACGATCCTCAAAGTTCCTCCCCTTAAGAGCACGCTTCACCGCCTCGTCAGGAAGGACAGCTTTAATGGCATTTTTCGTTATGTATTCTGCATTTTTTCTTAATACTTCCATGGTCGCAATTCGCTCCAATTTTGCAGGTAGGCTAAGATCTTTAAAAATCACATTCTTAGCCTACCCCATAGTTTTAACCTACTTCACATAAAAAACCTGCGGCAAATTTTTTGCAGCAGGCTGTTTTTTGAATATTTAGATACCCAGACCGAAGGCATTTCTTACCCTCTTCATGGTGACCTGAGCAATGGCGTCTGCCCTCTCAGCTCCATCCTTCAGAACGTCGATAAGTTCCGAAGACTGTCTGATCTCAGCGAAACGATCTCTAATCGGAGTCATGGCTTCCACCGTAACTTCTACCAGATCCTTCTTGAAAGTACCGTATCCCTGGCCTTCATACTGCTTCTCCAGGTCAGCTATGGGCTTTCCGGAGAGTACACTATATATAGTGAGGAGGTTTGAGATGCCGGGCTTGTTTTCAACGTCGAATCTGACCTCTCCATCAGAGTCCGTGGTGGCCTTCATGATGGACTTCTTGATCTTGTTATTATCGTCTAAAAGCGATATACGACTATGCACGTTTGTCGCGGACTTTGACATCTTTGAAGTGGGATCATCCAGGGCCATAATTCTTGCTCCTTCCTTCATAAATCTGCCCTCTGGAACCACGAAAGTGTTCTTGCCGTAGAAGTGATTTACGCGGATTGCCAAATCTCTGGTAAGCTCTATATGTTGTTTCTGGTCATTTCCTACAGGAACGACATCTGTGTCATAGAGAAGGATGTCAGCAGCCATGAGAACCGGGTATGTGAGGAGTCCTGTACCTACGGATTCCTTGCCCTGAGACTTGGATTTGAACTGGGTCATCCTGTAAAGTTCTCCGGTGTTTGAAGCGCAGTTCAAGATCCATCCAAGCTCCGCATGTCCGGATACCTGGGACTGAACGAAGACGATGGACTTCTTAGGATCAACTCCTACCGCCAGATAAAGTGCGGCCACGTCCAAAATATGCTGTCTGAGTTCTTTGGGATCCTGAGGCACGGTGATAGCGTGCTCATCAACGATGCAGTAGATGCACTCGTGATCCTCCTGCAGCTCAACGAACTGCTTGAGAGCTCCCAAATAATTGCCTAAATGAATGTTTCCAGTGGGCTGCACACCCGAAAAAACTCTTTTCATCTCTACTTACCTCTAAATATAAATATATATGTATTCTCTATTATATACTAACCTATCAAAAAATTCCACATAAATGACGTTCGATGCCGGGGCGTCATAACTCTGCCTTGAACTTCTCAATTATATTCTTTTCCGCCCTGGAGACAGTCATCTGCGATACCCCAAGCTCCTTGGCAATATCCGCCTGCGACCTATTCTCCAAAAACCTCTGCCTGAATATATATCTATTTGTATCACTTAGCGAATCCAGCACCTTGGACACGATCTCCGCGATCTCTATCCTCGCATATCCCGCATCCTCGAAACCGATATATTTCTCTAAAGCCGCACTCTCCTCTTCAGTCTCAAAAGCACTGTCGAGAGAATATGCCCCATAAGCTTTGGAACTCTCCAAGGCCCTCAAAATATTCTCTTCCTCATACCCGGTAGCCGCCGCCAATTCTTTTAAAGTAGGCGCATGACCGTTTTCCACCGTGAGCCTTTCCTCGGCTTCGCGGATCTTAACGATGGCCTCCTTCTGTCTTCTGGGCACGCTAAGACTCCACTCCTTATCCCTGAAGTATTTTTTGATCTCTCCGAGGATCGTAGGAGTAGCAAATGTCTTGAACTCATAGCCCAGTTCAGGGTCAAAACGATCTGCAGCGTTGATAAGGGCTAAGGCTCCTACCTGGTAAAGGTCGTCATATTCGACTCCCTTTCCCAGGTACTTGCGTATTAAGATTTCGATCAAGTACAAATGGTCTTCTACCAGTTTGTTACGCTCTTCGATATCTTTCATTTCTTAGTCTTTACCATCGTTATGATTTTTTGATCATTATCACAGTTAACTTCAACACTGTCCATAAGAGTCCTGATGAGCAGCTTGCCTATCTCTCCCTCGTTGGGGCAGTCCAGGCATCTTTTGTTGGTCTTTGCCAGGAGCTCTTTGGTATCATTTATGACTCTGACTGTGATCTTTCCGGGGTCAACGTCGCATTCCACCGTGTATTCCTTGGCAAATCCTTCCATGCCGTGGCAGGATACCAGCTGGCAGGCTTCGCCGGTAGCGGTCTTGATATCATCGATTTCCAAAATATCAAAACCACAGGATGCGGCTACTGATTCTACTGCCAGTCTGATCGTGGATACATATTCCGGTCTCCCTGGGACCGTAAATCTGAATTTTTCTGACATTACAGTTTCATTTCCTCCTGAGGATCCGGTTCCTCAGCCGCCTTTTTATTTTTTGCGGGGGCCTTAGTTACCTTTTCCTCTTCTTCATCGTCTCTTGCAACCTTGGAGATAGCGATGATGTCTGCGTCTTCACCGACATTCATGATCTTAACTCCCTGGGTCGCTCTTCCTAGCTTGGAAACTTCCCTGGCCGGAACTCTGATGATAACACCATCGGAATTGATGAGCATTACGTCGTCGTCATCGTCTACTACGATGGCTCCGACCAGTTCTCCGGTCTTCTTGAATTTTGCTTTATCATAGGTGAGCAGGCCCTTGCCTCCTCTTACCTGGATCTTGTAGTCCTTGGCTCTGGTTCTCTTACCAAATCCCTTCTTGGTAACTACCATAAGTTCCTGTTCAGGTCTGGTGAGTTCCATGGATACTACTTCGTCCTTGGCTTCCAGTTTGATAGCTCTTACGCCGCCGGCGATACGTCCCATAGGTCTGACGTCATCTTCGGAGAAGCTGATGCACTTACCTTCACGGGTAACGATGATGATGTTATCCTCTCCGGTGGTCTGCTTAACTCCGATGAGCTCGTCGCCTTCCTTAAGCTTGATGGCGATAAGGCCGGTCTTACGATTGGTGATGAACTCCGTTAATGCTGTCTTCTTAATGGTTCCCTGCTTGGTCACACAGATCAGGAAGCGGTTAGCTTCTGATTCATCAAGACGGATAACAGCGGTAACTCTCTCCATGGACATAAGAGGAATGAAGTTTACGATAGGAATTCCCTTGGCGGTCCTTGAACCTTCAGGAATTTCGTAGGCCTTTATCATGTGTACCTTGCCCAGGTTGGTGAAGAAGAGCAGGTGATCGTGAGTTGAGCACATGATCATCTGTTTTACGAAGTCGTTCTCACGGGTGGTGAGTCCGGTGATTCCCTTGCCTCCCCTCTTCTGAGCTCTGTAGGTATCTGCGGGAACTCTCTTGGCATAGCCGAGATGTGTCAAAGTGATGCAGACATCCTCTTCATGGATAAGATCCTCTTCATCGATCTCAGCCTCATCGGCCATGATCTGAGTCTTTCTTTTATCTCCCCATTTTTTCTTAACTTCGAGAAGTTCATCCTTAACAACTCCCATGAGCTTATGAACGTCGTTAAGAAGTGATTCGTAGTAAGCAATCTTATTTAAGAGTTCCACATATTCAGCGGTGATCTTCTCACGTTCCAGACCCTGCAGTCTTCTCAGCTGCATGTCTAAGATGGCTTTAGCCTGGATCTCGGATAAACCGAAGCGATCCATCAATTTCTGCTGAGCATCATCATAGGATGATCTGATGATCTTGATAATCTCATCGATGTTATCCAAAGCGATGAGATAACCTTCCAAAATATGTGCTCTGGCTTCAGCTTTCTTCTTATCGTATTCGGTTCTTCTGGTAACTACCTCTTTCTGGTGATTGAGATAGATATCGATGATCTCTCTGATGTTAAGGATCTTAGGCTTGCCCTCGTCGATGGCAAGCATGATCATGGATACGTTCTTCTGGAGCTGGGTGTGCTTGTATAATCTATTGAGGATTATCTGAGCGTTGGCATCCTTCTTCAGTTCGATGACGATCCTGAGACCTTCACGGTTACTCTCGTCTCTGATCTCGGTAATGCCTTCCAGCTGTTTTGCCTTAACAAGTTCAGCCATCTTCTGGATGAGAGCAGCCTTGTTTACCTGGTAAGGGATCTCCGTTACGATGATCTGCTGCTTACCGCGGCTTCCCTCTTCAATTGAGGCTACGGATCTTACGACTACCTTTCCCTGGCCTGTTCTGTAAGCCTCTCTTGCTCCTCCTTTTCCCATGATGATCCCACCTGTAGGGAAATCCGGAGCTTTGATGATCTTGATGATATCATCGATACTGCACTCAGGCTCATCGATGACCTTGACGCAGGCGTCTATGGTATCCGAAAGATTATGAGGAGGAATGGATGTAGCCATACCTACAGCGATACCGTCGGAACCGTTGATGAGAAGGTTGGGAACTCTTGAAGGAAGAACTACAGGTTCCATTTCCTCACCGTCATAGTTGGGAACGAAATCTACAGTATCCTTATCGATATCCCTTAACATCTCAAGGGAGAAAGGAGTCATTCTGGCTTCGGTATAACGGGAAGCAGCAGCTCCGTCTCCGTCGATGGAGCCGAAGTTTCCGTGACCGTCAACCATCATGTATCTCATGTTCCAGGGCTGAGCCAGTCTTACCATGGCATCGTAGATGGATGAATCACCATGAGGGTGATATTTACCCATTACTTCACCGACGATACGAGCACTTTTCTTGTGAGGCTGGTTAGGTGAAATTCCCAAAGCATCCATACCATAGAGGATCCTCCTGTGAACGGGCTTCAGACCGTCACGGGCATCAGGAAGGGCACGGGAAACTATTACCGACATAGCATAGTCGATATAGCTCTTTTTCATTTCGTCATAGATCTCATGCTGGATCATTTTAGTATCTTCAAAAAATGTTGCCATACTTTCCCCTCCTTTCTTTATGCGTCTATGGTAGCGTAATGTGCATTATCTTCTATGAATTTCTTTCTGGGCGGTACCTTATCTCCCATGAGAGTGGAAAAGATCTCGTCCGCCTGGGCAGAATCTTCAATGGTTATCTGGACCAGAGTTCTGTGATCATAGTCCATGGTGGTCTCCCAAAGCTGAGAAGCATCCATCTCTCCAAGACCTTTGTATCTCTGGATCTCCAGCTTGCCGGGAAGGCTCTCGACTTCCTGAAGCTTTCTATACTGCTCCTTATCTGAGTATGTATACCATACGTCCTTACCCTTCTTTATTCTGAAAAGAGGAGGCTGTGCGGCATATACATAACCATTCTCGATGAGGGGCTTCATATATCTGTAGAAGAAAGTCAGAAGCAGAGTTCTGATATGAGCTCCGTCGACGTCAGCATCGGTCATGATGATGATCTTATGATATCTCAGTTTGTCCAGATCGAAGTCCTGACCAATACCGCAGCCAAAGGCTGTGATCATGTTCTTGATCTCATCAGAACTTAAAATCTTATCAAGTCTTGCCTTCTCAACGTTTAAGATCTTACCTCTCAAAGGAAGGATAGCCTGACGTTTTCTGTCTCTTCCGTCCTTGGCGGATCCGCCTGCGGAATCTCCCTCTACCAGGAAGATCTCTGAAAGTTCAGGATTCTTTTCTGAACAGTCGGCAAGTTTACCGGGAAGAGATGTGCTGGTGAGAGCATTGGTATTTCTGATGATATTTCTGGCCTTGCGGGCAGCTTCTCTTGCTCTGGCAGCTTTAACGCACTTCTCTACTATTATCTTAGCCTGAGAAGGATTCTGCTCCAGGAAAGCCATGAGATAATCATTGGTAACAGTCTCTACGAAACCTCTGATTTCAGGATTTCCAAGTTTACCCTTGGTCTGTCCTTCAAATTCAGGTTCCTGAAGTTTGACTGAAACTACAGCTGTGAGACCTTCCCTCACGTCGTCGCCTGTAAGAGCTGCATCATTATCCTTTAATAACTTAGCTCTTCTGGCATAATCATTTATTACCCTGGTAAGAGCAGATTTAAACCCGACGAGATGAGTTCCTCCATCTACAGTGTTTATATTGTTGGCATAACCCAGAATAAGTTCGCTGTAACCGTCAGTATACTGCATGGCTATTTCAAGCTCATGAGTATCTCTTGCTACTTCGAAGTAGATTACGTCATTATGGATGGCATCTTTATTATGGTTCTGATAAGCGACCATTTCTTTGATACCACCTTCATAGTGGAAAACTTCACTCTTCTTGCGGCCAACTCTCTCATCCTTAAGAGAAATCTTGATTCCTTTATTAAGGAAAGCCATTTCTCTCACTCTGTGCTGGATGGTATCATAGTCGAATACGGTAGTTTCAAATATATCAGGATCAGGCCAGAAAGTAGTTCTGGATCCGGTCTTTCTGGGAGCCTCACCTATAACTTCAAGAGGGCTGGCATATTTTCCCTTCTGATATTCCTGATGATATATCTTGCCGTTTCTTCTGATCTCTACTTCCATCTTTGTGGAAAGAGCGTTAACAACGGAAGCACCTACACCATGAAGTCCGCCGGATACCTTATATCCACCACCGCCAAATTTTCCACCGGCGTGGAGAACTGTGTGGATAACTTCCACAGCAGGGATACCCAGTTTAGGATGCTTATCAACAGGCATTCCTCTTCCATCATCTTCTACAGTGACAGAATCATCCTGATTGATGGTTACCTTAATATTCTTACAATATCCTGCCAGCGCCTCGTCTATACTGTTATCGATGATCTCATAAACGAGATGATGCAGTCCCCTGGGTCCTGTGGAACCTATGTACATTCCGGGACGTTTTCTTACAGCTTCAAGACCTTCAAGAACCTGTATTTGCGCCGCATCATACTGGCCGGTTGTTTTTTCTTCTAAACTCATTATTATTCTCCTCAAAATTTAGGGTTTATAAAAATATTTTTGTGCAAAATCATACATAATATAGTGTAGCACAAATTTATAGTTTTATCAAGTTTTTTATAATTTTTAATAAAAATATTAAAAACTTTCTAAAAATCGATGAGAAAGGAAAATAAACAATAAAAAAACTCTAAAAAATACAGTATATAACTATATAATCTAGAGTTGTTTTTCCACTTTTCCGGATGACACTTTATATAAGGTCGCTCCGGAAAATTGTTCTATGAGTTTAGGCTGCATTTCAGCCGCAGTTATAAATAACTGATTAAATGAAAGAGTTTTTATTAAATATTCCTGTCTTTCCAGATCAAGTTCACTTAAAACATCATCAAGAAGAAGTATCGGATATTCTCCTGTTTCTTTCTTTATAATATCTATCTCTGCTAATTTAAGAGAAAGAGCTGCAGTTCTTTGCTGACCCTGGGACCCGAAATTTCTGGCATTTATTTCATTATCACCGGTTTTAATGAAAAATTCCAGATCATCTTTATGAGGACCTTTAGTAGTAGTTCTCATTCTCAGATCATTTTCAAAAGATTTCTTTAAAATATCATAGAATATTTCTTCTTGTTCCTTTAAATCATCTGAGTATTTGATATTAGGATCATATTTAATAGATAAAATTTCTTTGTTATTTGTTATTCCTTCATGTATTTCTCTGCTTATATCAGATATCTTATCAATAAATGCTTTTCTGTGATTCATTATTGCAGCTCCGTATTTTGCAAGCTGCATATCCCAGATATCCATCATATCAGGATCTACATTTACTTCTTTTAAATAAGTATTTCTCTCAAGAAGAACTTTTTTGTAGTCTGATAAATTACTGTAATATGAAGGTTTTATCTGACAAAGTTCTTTATCTATAAACTTTCTTCTTTTTTCAGGTTCATCTTTTATTATCTTAAGATCATCCGGACTGAAAATAACTATATATACATTATCAAGAAGCTGTGATGTTTTCTTTATTCTCACTCCATCTACTTTAATGGACTTTTTATGATCCTTTGATAATAAAATTTCAATATCCACATCACCTCTGTCTTTATTAAAAGACATTTTTACTTTTGACATATCCTGACCGAATCTTATCATGTCAGTATCTCGTGAAGTTCTGAAAGATCTTCCAAAAGATGATATGTATATAGATTCCATTAAATTGGTTTTTCCCTGAGCATTAGAACCTATTATTATATTAACTTTTTCATTAAATTCTAAATCAAGGACCTCATAATTTCTGAAATCCTTGATTTTTAAATTCTTTATATACATATTTATATTTTAAAAAGTATATCAGTTGTTGATTCTTACAGGAAGAACTAAATGCTCATATTCATTTCCTTCAATTGGTCTGATAAGACAAGGACTGATAGGAGTATTGAAAAGCATTGCAATATTCTCATCATCAATGGATTTGATTGAATCAAGAAGATATTTGGAATTGAAACCTATTACCAGGTCTTTTCCATCTTTTGAAATCATAACTTCTTCTCTTACATTACCTTCTTCAGATTTTGAAGTTATTTCCATGAAATTATCAGTAAGATTGAGTTTTATGAGATTATTTTTGCCTACTTTGGCAAATAAGGAAGCTCTCTCAATGGAATTCATGAGATCTGTTCTGTTGAGAACTATTCTTATCTGGCTTTCTTTAGGAAGAATATCATTATATCTTACATATTCACCGTCAAGAAGTCTTACTACTACTTTAATATTATCTACTTCAAATACAGCTCTCTTTTCACTTAAGAAGAAATCTACATTTTCACTGTCTCCTTCAGACTCTGAAATTATCTTAGCTACTTCATTTAAAGTACGAGCAGGAATAACTATATTCTGTTCTTCACCGTTTATCATCTTTTCTCTTGAGATAGCCATTCTGAAACCATCAAGAGCTACCATATTGAGAGAATCTTCTTTCATTTCCAAAAGAACTCCGGTAATGACTCCCCTGCTCTCGTCCACTGATGCAGCAAAAGTAGTTTTTCTGATCATTTCTTTTAAAATTTCTCTGTCAAAAGAAATTTTATCTGAAATATCTACTAAATTTATATTAGGAAATTCATCTGAAGGATTTCCTATGATGCTGAATTCAGAAGAAGCACACTTTATATCAAGATTTCCGTTATTTTCTTCTATATATACTATATCAGCAGGAAGTTTTCTGATGATATCTCCAAAAAGCTTAGCCTGAACTACGATCTCACCTGGTTCATAATCAACTACTTCAAATTTATCTTCTATAGATATATCCAGATCAGAAGCAGACATTGTAATGAAACCTTCTTCATCTACTTTAATTAAGATACCTTTTAAAATAGGAATGGTAGTTCTGGATGTTACAGCCTTAGACACTATATTAAGAGTCTTGACGAGAGTGTTTTGTGAACAGGAAAATCTCATTTTAAATTCCTCCGTTAATTAATTATATATTGATAAAATAGTAATAATAGTAGTAGGTGCTGTGGATAATGTGGATAAGTACCTTGAAGTCTTAAAAACTCTGTAAAAGTTATTGGTCAAAATCTGTGGATAAGTTTTAAAAGTTATTATATTTTCAAGGAAAACTAATATTTAACAAAATCAGTCTCTTATTTCTCTTTTGAGATTTTCAATGGTTTCTTTAAGAACCGGATCCTGATTTATTTCATCTTCTATTTTACCACAAGCATATTTAACTGTGGAGTGGTCTCTTCCGCCAAACATATCACCAATTTTAGGAAGTGAACTGTCAGTCATCTCTCTTATGAGATACATGGCTACCTGTCTGGGATATGCTATGGTGCTGGTTCTCTTGGCAGATTCTATATCAGCTACCTTTATATTATAGTATTTACATACTATCTTCTTTATTTTCTCAGGAGTAATCATTGTATCACTGTTAGAGAGAATATCTTTAAGAACTTTTTTTGCAAAAGCTTTATTAGGCTTCTCACCTAAAGTCTGGGAAAAGAATTTGACTCTTGTAAAAGCTCCTTCAAGTTCTCTGATATTATCTTTTATTTTTTCAGCGATGATATTTATTACTTCCCTGAGATCATCATCTACTTCCATACCTAAAATTTCAGCATTTTTAAGAAGTATGGCGACTCTTGTCTCATAATCAGCAGGCTGGATATCAGCCATGAGATTCCACATAAATCTTGTGACTAATCTTTCATCAAGACCTTTTAATTTGGTTGGATCTTTATCAGAAGTGATGATTATCTGCTTATTATTCTGGAAAAGAGCATTAAAAGTATAGAAAAATTCCTCCTGTATACCTTCTTTACTCTCTAAAAACTGAACATCGTCTACGATGAGAACATCAACTTTTCTGTATTTTGATTTAAATTCGTTTAATCTTCTGGTATTTAAAGCAGTTACGAATTCGTTGGTGAAATTCTCAGATGATGTATAAAGAACGTTGGTATCAGGATTATTTTCCAGAATTCTGATTCCTATAGCCTGGATAAGATGAGTCTTACCTAAACCTGATCCTCCATAAATAAATAAAGGATTAGATGCTATTCCGGGAGATTCAGCTACGGCCTGGGCGGCAGCATGAGCGAAACTGTTGCAGGGTCCTACTACGAAATTCTCAAAAGTATATTTAGGATTCAGATATTTCTCTGCAAGTAAAGTCTTACGGTTCTTCTTTCTCGGTCTTTTAGCCGGCTTTGTTTCAGGATCCTCCGAATTATCCACAAAATTATCCACATCTGTGGGATTCTTTACTACGACTCTGTAGGTATCTCCGAGGATTTCCTTGAAAGTGTCCTGGAGAAGTGTGAGATAACGGTTATTTATGATTCCTATAAAGAAGTCCAGTCCCAGTGTAGTATTGACATCCAGATATATTATTTTAAGGACATCGTCAATTTTTTTAATTTTGAGATGATTGAGAAACCAGGTCTCGTAACAGATAGGAGTAACCTGTTCTTTGATGAGAGACAGGGCGGCTTCCCAAACTTCAGTGTAATTTTCCATCAATTAGCTCCTTAGTATAGGTGAGTATTTATATTATATCTAATAAGTTATCCACAGGCAAGAAAAAAATCTGTGGATAACTTATGTTTTTTTGTTGTATTTCATTGACAAAGAAGTGTATTTTTATTATAATACTTTAGTCTATGTGTCGATTGAAATTCAGATCGGCAAATCAATAATTCAGAAAGGAGACTGAGCTCATGAAAATGACCTTACAGCCGAAAAAAAGACAGAGAATGAAGGAACACGGATTCCGTAAGAGAATGTCCACCAAGAACGGCAGAAACGTATTAAAAAGAAGAAGAGCAAAAGGCAGAAAGAAATTATCCGCTTAATAAGGATG
>JAFPXY010000013.1 GCA_017394515.1 Bacillota bacterium
GGTTCTCCGCCAGCTCCGTAGAGAAGTATCATTAACCCTGTAGCGTTTCATGGCCATATCCGTAGCAACCGGATATTTCAGAATGGTTCGGAAACGCTCGCCACCTTGCTTTCCGTTATAACCCGGATGGGCAGGAGGGTCTTGGCGCACCTTCATTCGGCTGGGACTTTCGCCCCCGCTCAGGAACGTACCTGATGAATGTGTATTCAGTTGTCAAGTAGCGGTGAGTAGGAATTTCTCCTCTCACCCCCTTACCGCAACATCGAAGGCCAAAAAACGACATCAATTTTTGAAAAAATTCAAAAAAATTTTTCGCGCTCATTCCACACACCTCTAGAAACAAAAAAAGCCCGCTGATTTTACTCAGCGGGCAAACAGATAGGATATGTACAGCAGGTTCGATCTCGAACAGGCTGAAAACAAAAAAGAGACCCACTACCGTATGATAGTGAGTCTCTTGCAGATTAACGATGATTTATGCCATACCATGAGGAATCGCATTTTTTTGCCTTCCGATTTGGAGATCGAAAGGTGATTTTTGGTGACTAAATTGGTGATTCGAGCCGATTTTGGCTTCTCAATCAATACAGCTTAGCACCAGCAGGGATGTGGGGATCAACCATCAGAAGATGGAGCTTCTCCTCCTCGCCTTCCTTATGAACGGCGGAGAGCAGCATGCCGCAGGACTCGATGCCCATCATCGCTCTGGGAGGCAGATTCGTGATGGCGATGCAGGTCTTTCCGACCAGCTCTTCCGGCTCATAATATGCGTGAATACCGCTCAAAATCGTCCTTTTCTCGTCAGAACCGTCATCCAGAGTAAACTTCAGAAGCTTTTTGGACTTCTTGACGGCTTCGCATTCGAGTACCTTCACAGCCCGGAAATCGGACTTGGAGAAGGTCTCAAAGTCCACCTGATCCTGGAACAGGGGCTCGATCACGACGTTGGAAAAGTCGATCTTTTCCTCGACGACAGGAGCCGCTTCAACGGGCTTTTCTTCCGCCATGGTCTCGGCCTTTTCGGTCTTATCCTTGTCCAAAGGTTTCATTGTGGGGAAGAGCATGATATCTCTGATGGAAGGTGCGTCGCAGATCAGCATGATGCATCTGTCGATACCTACTCCGAGACCGCCTGTAGGAGGAAGTCCTACTTCGATAGCGTTTACGAAGTCGGTGTCCATAGGATGTGCTTCATCGTCGCCTGCTTCAAGAGCCTTCTGCTGCTCAGCGAATCTCTCGTACTGGTCGATAGGGTCGTTGAGCTCGGAGAATGCGTTGGCGATTTCCCAACCGTTGATGTATGCTTCGAATCTTCTGGTGATTCTGGGATCCTTAGGGTCACGCTTAGCAAGAGGTGAAACCTCTACGGGGTGTCCGATTACGAATACCGGTCCATCAAGGTAGCCGGGCTCGTCTTCTACGAAGTGGTCGAACATCTCAGCGATTACTTTGCCTCTGGGAAGTCCTTCAACGTCTTCAGGATCCATGCCGGCCTTGATGGCTGCTGCCTGAGCTTCTTCATCTGTGGTGATCTTCTCGAAATCAACGCCTGTAAGGTCCTTGATTCCGCCTTCCATGGTGATTCTTCTCCAAGGAGGTGTTACGTCGAATTCTTTGCCCTGATACTTCATGATGGGAGTTCCATTGACCAGCATCTGTGCCTTGTAAAGGAGCTGCTCGGTAACTTCCATGGTGAATTCCATGTTCTGATATGCAGCATAGCACTCCATGTTGGTGAACTCAGGATTGTGACGTCTGTCCATACCTTCGTTACGGAACATCTTGCCCATTTCGTATACTCTGTCGAGACCGCCAACGATACATCTCTTAAGGAAGAGCTCGTTGGAGATTCTCAGCTTCAGGTCGATGTCAAGGGTGTTATGGTGAGTATTGAAAGGTCTGGCGTTAGCGCCGCCTGCGATGGTCGTAAGGATAGGTGTATCTACTTCCATGTAGCCAAAGTCCTCTTCAAGTACTCTTCTGAATTCCTTGATGCACTGTGCACGCTTAAGGAAGGTCTCCTTAACATCAGGGTTGATGATGAGGTCCACGTATCTCTGACGATATCTCTGATCCTGGTCCTTTAATCCTGCCCACTTGTCGGGAAGTACCTGGATGGACTTGGAAAGAAGTACTACCTTGCTAGCTTTAACTGAAATTTCTCCGGTCCTTGTCTTGAATACTGTTCCTTCTACACCGAGGATATCTCCTCTGTCATAGGTTTTGAACCACTGATACTCATCAGCTCCAATCTGATCGCGACCTACGAAAAGCTGGATCCTGCCCTGCTTATCCTGAAGGTCTACGAAGGAAGCTTTACCCATGTGTCTGAAGGCCATGATACGGCCTGCTATGGAGACTTCCTGATCTTCCATAGCTTCGAAGTTGTTTTTGATGTCCATTGAGTGAGCTGTTACGTCCCAGGTCTCGTGAAGGAAAGGATTCCTGTTAGCTTCCTGGAGCGCTTTAAGCTTTTCTCTTCTGATCTTTCTCTGCTCTGAGAGCTGTTCTTCGGTTACTTCAGTTTCTACTTCTGCTTCCTGATTTACAGTCTGTCTGTTATCTTCTGTACTCATTAAAAGTTCCTCTCTTATAAATTTCAACCGTCCCTTGCGGGCCGTTATTTATCTTGTGATATCCATGATCTGGAGCTTCAAAGTTCCGTCGGGTACGATGAACTCCACTTTTTCACCCTTCTTCTTACCGATGAGGTGCTGTCCAACTATAGACTCGTTGGAGATCTTCGGGAAGGGCTCCGCAAAAGGATCCGCCTCGGTGGTTCCCACGATAGCATAGGTGGATACTTCCTTGGTCTTAAGGTTCTTTACCTTAACTTTCAGGCCAACGCCTACGAAGTCGTTGGAGATCTCATCATCCTTAAGGATCTCTGCGTTCTTAAGCATGTATTCGAGTTTGTTGATCCTCTCTTCGATCTCAGCCTGCTCTTCTTTAGCTGCGTCGTACTCTGCGTTTTCACTGAGGTCTCCATAGGATCTGGCTTCCTTGAGTTTCTCTGCGATCTCCGCACGTCTGACGGATATTAGTTCGTCATATTCAGCCTGTATTTTGTCAAAACCTTCCTGAGTCAAAGTGAATTTTTCTGCCATTTTTTATTCCTCTTTTCTGATTTATGTCAGCCTAGCCGGTCACTTCCGGCAGGCGTCGCTATCCATGATTATTTATATACGATGTGTACGTTTCTGGTATTTGTAAGGAATACCACGGAAGCATAGTCGATCTCGAATTCAACGATGTCTCCTACCTTCCACTCTCTGGGTGAATCCTCGATGTCCAGAATGGTGTGGTCTGAAGATGCTCCGAGGATCTCAACGCCTTCCTCAAGAGGGAAGATCTCGCCGAAATCCGCATAGTCAACCTTACCGATTCCAAGGAGTGCTCTCTTACGGATTCCTCTGTCCACATAGGTCGGCTTATGACCAAAAGCGTCTACTGCGATCTCGCCAACGGGATGTGAAGGTTTATCCTTAACTTCGATGACCTCTGCCTTAAGTCTGAAGTTGTCCTTCATGAGCTCAGGCTGAGGGCAGCCATAGAAGAGCTCCAGGTCTCTTGCCAGGATGATGCCTTCGCCGACTCTCAGCATGTTGATTCTGGGAGGCATGTTTCCTTCCCAGATTCTAGGAAGGCTGGTGGTAGCTCCGCCGGAGATGATCTCAAGCTTACGTCCGATGACTGCTTCGATCTTCTCAGCTACGTCTACAAGCTCCTGCTCCTTGGCAGGTGTGGGATTGATGGAACCGTAGCAGCCCAGGTTGGTGCCGATACCGGAAAGGTGAAGGTTCTCCATCTCATCCTCTACGCGCTTGCAAACTCTTGCCATTTCATCCTTATCCCAGAAACCTTCTCTCAGGTCGCCCATGTCCGCCATGATGATGACGTTGTGGATCTTGCCCTGCTTGCCGGCTTCTTCGTTAAGTGCTTCAAGCACTACTTCCTCACTGTTCAAGCTGTAGTCGCAAAGTCTGATGACCTCGGAAACTTCTGAAAGCATTGGAACTCTGATCATCATCATGGGTTTCTTGATACCCGCATTGATGGCGTCCTCGATCTGCTCAAGTCTTGAGGATGCGATCCACTTAGCGCCCTCCTGGTCATAGGCCTTAGCTACTTCGGGAAGTCCGGTGGCTCCCTTGATAACTCCGGCGATGTCAATGCCAAATGCGCCGCACTTTTCTACTACAGTTCTGATGTTATGTCTCAAGTGTTCGAGATTGACTTCAACTCTTGGATATCTTTCTGTCATAATATTTCTCCTCTCGCGATGATCAGTTTTTTGTGCTTCTGGGGTATTTTAGCCCACAAAAAACATACACAACGGCATATTTTGCCTATTGTAATGTCTATTTTAACATCTCCCGCAAAAAATAACAATATCAAAACGTTCTTTTATTGGCCAAAATAATTAAAAATGCCGCCCTTATGGACGGCACTTGCTTCCAAATATTCTTTTATTCCGCTACTGCGATCTCCAGGGCGATCTTCATCATGGTTGTGAAGGTGTTCTGGCGCTCTTCTGCTGTGGTGGCTTCTCCTGTGAAGGGGTTGTCGGAGATGGTGCAGATAGCTAAAGCATTCTTGCCTGCGCGAGCTGCGTTCATGTAGAGAGCAGCGGCTTCCATCTCAGTTGCCAGGACGCCCATTTTTTGCCATTCTTTGAGGCTTAAGGCGTCATCGTAGAAGATGTCTGAGGAATAAAGGTTGCCTACGATGGGCTCGATACCCATGTCTCTGGTGGCCTTCACTGCCTTCTCCAAAAGCTCAAAGGAGCAGATGGGGGCGAAGGTGCCGGGCAGTCTGTACTGTAACTGATAGTTTGAATTGGTGCAGGCTCCCTGGCCGATGACCACTTGCTTTACCTTAAGGGACGGATCAACCACGCCGGCGGTGCCGACTCTGATGATGTTGTCTACGTCGTAGAAGTTGAAAAGCTCGTAGGAATAGATGGCCATGGAAGGCATGCCCATGCCGGAGGCCATGACGGATACGGGTTTGCCCTTGTAGGTGCCGGTGTATCCCTGGATGCCTCTTACGTTATTTACAAGTTTAGGTTCTTCCAAAAAATTCTCAGCGATGAACTTGGCCCTTAAAGGATCTCCGGGCATCAATACTGTCTTCGCGAAATCTCCGAGTTTAGCTTCGTTATGCGGGGTGGGTGTGTTTGCCATGATTTTTACCTCCTGTCTTAACTGTTTTTTATTTTATCACATATGCGGTTTTAATCCAAGAGGGTTTGTGCTAAAATAGACCCAAGAGAGGTACAAAACATGGATAAAAAAGTTTGCATTCTATATACAGGCGGCACCATCGGCATGGTGCCCACGGACAGGGGCTACGCTCCTAAAAAGGGATATTTCCAGTCCCTTCTGGACGAGATCGTCCAACTGCGATATGAAGACATGCCTCAGTGGGACCTGGTGGAGTTCGATCCTCTGCTGGATTCCTCGGACGTGGCCGTGGATGAGTGGAATTCCATCGGTCAGGCCATATCGTCAAGATACGATGAGTACGATGGCTTCGTGGTTCTCCACGGTACGGACACCATGGCCTACTCGGCGTCTGCCCTTTCATTTATGCTGGAGGGTCTGGACAAGCCGGTAGTCTTCACGGGTTCTCAGATCCCCATGTGCCAGGTGAGATCCGACGGACGCGACAACCTGATCAACTCGATCTTGATCGCGTCTCAGGGGATAGCCAATGAGGTGTGCATATTTTTTGCGGGAAAGCTCATCAGAGGAAACCGAGCCACCAAAACTTCCGCCGACGACCTCATCGCTTTCACATCGCCTAATTACCCGCCGCTGGCTTCTGTCGGTATCGACATCACCTACAACCGTCGTGCCCTCAACAGGCCGATGCCTACCACGGATTTCACTCTCCACAAGATGGAGCACGTGCCCATCGCGGTGCTGAAGCTTTTCCCGGGAATGCGCTTCGACCTCTTCGAACCCCTGGTCACCCAGGACATGAAGGCGGTCATTCTGGAAGCCTTCGGATCCGGCAACATTCCATCCCGGAATACTGCCCTGATCGACAGCATCCACCGAGCCACCGAAAACGGCTCCCTCATCGCCGTCTGCTCCCAGTGCTACGCGGGAACTGCGCGCCTGGGCACCTACGCGACCTCCGGGGAACTGAAGGATTCCGGCGCGGTCAGCTGTCTGGACATGACGACAGAGGCTGCCGTAGCCAAGCTCTACTATCTCTTCAGCGTCGGCATCGAAGAGCCCGTCATCAAGCGCGCCCTGGGAACCAACTTGAGAGGCGAGATGAGCATTTGTTGAACGCTCCCACCACTTAATTCACTTTTCGTGAATTTGAAGTGGGGGTATTCTCGTTAAGCTTTATGATAAAGCACGGTCGAAATTCGGCCGTGCTGTTTATTTCTTGGTATGAGGGATCAGGGTTAGGACGAAAACGCTGATAATTGAGATTTCGTACTATGCCTGATTTTTTTGGTTAGGACAAAACCTCAAAAGTGCGGGTTCTAGTACTATGCTTGTGGTTTTGCGATTAGGCCTAAATCCTGTGAACGCGCAGTTTAGTACTACACTTCATTTCGCAAAAAACTTCTTTCCGTATGAAGATTATAGGACGAAAGCTTGGTAGAGCGGGGGTTAGTACTAAAATTAGCCACAAGTAACCGCTTTGAGACTAAATTACCTTCAAAAAATCATCGTACAAAATTGTCTAAAATCCATTTTTAGTACTACACAACTTTTTAGGGCATAGTACTAAAACCGAGATTTGAGACTTTTCGTACTATCGCAAGGCAGCCCCTTCCCCTACCTAGTCTATAATGTTCCAACTATTTCCTTCAAAAGTCGTATCGAATCTGCAGATTCCCTTATACTGGCAGAAGGTGCAGGCGGACCGCTCGGAAGTCTTCATGGGGTGGATGTCGATCCGGCCCCTCATGAGCTCTGCCACCTTGCCGGCCACCACTTTGGCTACCTTGTCCTTCAAATTCATGAAGTCCTCGTCGCTCAAAAGCCGCTCTTCACCTCTGGTCGAAGGGACTATGCCGTCCTTGCCGTTTCTCAGCTGCACGATGTCCGAGTAGCCGTCGAAATCACCCGCGATGTTCCTGATGACATCAGGGTCGTTTACCATGATGCCGTTCAGCTTGAACTCCTTGGTGATGGCGGAGGTCAGTTCGTCGCTTAAGTCCTGAGGATCCATGTCTTGGGAGACTTTGCCGGTCATGTTGATGGAGGGTTCTTTGATCCTGAAGTAAAAAATCCCCGCCGGCTTTCGGCTCTTTTCCATGGCTGCCTGAAGGTAGAGCATTAGCTGCAGTCTGTAGCCCTTCTCTGCTTCGTTGATGGTGAATTTCTCATCGCCGGTCTTGTAGTCTATGATCTTGACTCTGGAGTCCGGCAGATAGTCCACCCTGTCGATGATTCCTTCGATGTAGGCGGTGGCGTTGCCATCCTCTTCACCCAGTTTTATCTCGATGGGTGGGATCTCGCGGCCGCGGCCGAAGCCCACCTCGAAGCTTCCCTTAAGGATGCTTCCCGCTCTAACCTGGCTGACCAGGTTTTTTGCTACCTGGATGCAAGTGTCGAGGATCCTGTCGGAGCGGTACTTTTCTTCGTTTCCAAGCTTGAAAACTCCGTCGCGGTAGGTTGCCAGCTCTATCTTAAGGAACTCCTTGATGAGTTCCTCCAGTTCTTCGTCTGTAATGGTCATCCAGGGCGACTGCGGATCCGTAAGAGCCATGCCATTTATGCTCAAGTGATTGGTGAGCCTCATGAGGCAGGCGTGGTAGAGATCGCCGATTTCTCTCGGTGCCACTTCGAAGATACGTCTTTCCTTGGGTGAAAGTCCGTAGTACACGAAGTGTGAGAAAGGACATCTGGAGAATCTCTCTATTCTGGAAGGGCTCAGGCTTAGGTCGCCTGAAGGATCCTTTTTGAAGAGTTTCGATGCCATTTCGCGGCCAAGCTCGTCTGCTTTGTTGGTGAAGTTGATGCCTCTTCTTATGGCTTCCAGTTTCTCCGGATCGTTCAGCTTATACCAGTTGATACCTTCTTTTACGGGCTGACTTATGCGCTCGCCCTCGGTGGATCTCTCCAAAGAGTTTGCCATGTGCCTCAGACCGCTCCTCTCGCCGTTTATGAGAAGGTCCATGTTCCTGGAGCTTACGCAGTCCGTCACTTCGTCTACGCTGGGGAAGATGTCCTTGAGTTTCAGCCAGATGGCCGACGGCTTCAAGGCGTTTCCGTCCAGGTCGGACATGGAATAGCTCATGTAGAGCCTATCGCTGGCGTTGGACAGGTTGCGGTAGATGCCCATCTTTTCTTCCATCAGGGCGATGGGATCTCTCTTGAGGAGCTTGATGCCTATCCTCTCGAAGCGTTCCTTTTCGTCATCACCGAAAATGCCCTGAGAAGGTTTACCGGAGGGCAAAACTCCCTCGTTGGCGCCCAGCACCACCAGCACCTTCACTTCGCCGGTCCTGGTCCTCTGCATGGTACCCATGATGAGGCCGTCCTTGGAAGGCGGCAGCATGCCAACCTTTATGCCCACGAGGCCCGTCTCCAGAAGTTCTCTGAAGGCGTCCCCCGTGAAGGCCTCGTCGCCCATGATCTCATTTATCTGTTCTGTTATGTTGAGGAAAGAATCCCATACCTGGTCCGTCTCTTCGGCCAGATCTTCCCTTCCCTCTTCAACCTGGGCGTTTTCCAGGTCTTCTATCTTTCTGACCAGATCCGCATCCTTTTTAAGGAAGTCGTAGAACTTCCTGATGAAGTCCCTGTAGGTGGCGGCCTTAAAGGCTTCCGCGAAGCTGATCACAGGCTCCACAGCCCGTCTTCTAAGGTCGTTGATCCTGCCAAGAGCGTCCTCGTCGTATTCGAAGGTGCCTCTCATGAAGGGTTTTTTCCACATGGAGCCTTTGATGCGGTATTTGATCACGTAGTTCTCCAGATCTGCGATCTCCTCGTGAGTGAGACCCGCAAGGCCGGTCTTCAGCATGGCGATGACACTTGGAGTGTCGAAGCGCCTGATCACTACGTCCAGCACGGAAAGCACGTACCTTATGATGGGATTGTCCAGCACGTCCCTGCCGCTGTCGGAGAACACGTCCAGGCCATACTCCTCGAAGACCCTCCGAACGATGGGCCCTCTCACGTCCTGGTCATTTAGGATTATCTTTATATCTTTCAGCCTGTATCCTTCGTCCCTAATAAGATGCAAAACATAGCCTGCGGCGTTTTCTGCCTCGTTATATAGGTTCGACGCCTTCACCATGATTGGCGCGCCTTCTGTGGCCAGATATGTCCTGGAAGGAAGAGCATATATCTCCCTCTCAATATGCCTTGTAGGAGCGTATTTTGCGATATCAGCGAACTTCTGAAATTCCAAAGGAATGGCCTGCTCGAAGTGTTGGATCCTCCTGAGCTCCGCATTTTCAATGAGGTTCCTCATGACGATATGCCCCAGTTCGAAGAGCTCGCTGTCGCGTGCTCTCTTATCCATGGAGCAGGTGAGCACCACGTTCACGTCGGCTGCGTAGGTCATGAGTTCGCCGATTACGGCCATGGCCTTAGGCGCAAAACTATCAAAACCGTAGATCCAGATATGGTTCCCGCGCACAAGCTCCGACTTCTCGATCTTGCTTAAGAAGAGGTCGATGTAGTCCTCGGAGTCGGTATAGCGGCCGCTGATCTTCTTTTCGTATTCACCGTAGATCAGGGCCATGTCCTTAAGCTTCCGATAGATGTAGGTGTCTGGTTCCAATCCGTCCCTGATGGTCTCAAGCTCGTCCAGGCCGCAGTTATACTGCTTCATTTCGGAGATGAAGTTGTTCACCATCTCCAGGAAGGAACTTCTGGTCTCCAGACCTCTGAAGGCCTCCAGCTTGTCCCTCTGCTCCCGGGCCACCTGGGAAAGTACCATATGGCGGCCGTACTTATCGATGAAGACTCTTTTGGAGCCTCCCAGTTCCGACAGGAGCCTGTAACCCAGGCGGGACATGGAGATGACCTCTATGTCCATCAAAGCTTCGGCGCCGGTCTCCTTGAAGAGCCTTCTCTCGGCCTCCAGGGTATACTGGTCCGGCACGATTATCAGGGCTCTTCCCTTGGGATCGATGTTTGAATATATGAACTTTTCGTGGTCTACGGACTCGCGCCCGTAAAAAATGTTCAGCATGGTTATTTGATACTTTTTATGATCTTGAGGAGATCCTCAGGGGTCTCCGCTTCAAAGTCGTGTACTGCGTCCTTTATGACTTCGCTTCCGGATCCGGTGATCCTCCAGCCCACCAGGACGGACTTCACGCCGGCGTTATTGGCGCACTTGATGTCGAAGACTCCATCGCCAACCATGATGGCCTCATCCTTCTCGCAGCCTATCTTTTTGAGGGCCAGCAGAATGGGCTCCGGTCCGGGCTTATGCTTGTCCGTATCGTCACAGGTCACCATGTCGTCGAAGAGATAGCCCTTCTTAAAGAGATCCAGATATCTCAGGGTTGATTCCTTGGTACGTGAGGTCACGATGCACTGCTTGTAGCCCTCGCCCTTAAGGCGCTCCACCAGCTCGAATACTCCCGGAATGGCCTTGGCCCACACGTAGGCGATGTCCTTTTGGAACTCCCTGTAGACCTCGGCGGAATCCTTGGGCGGCACGTCAGGGAACTCCCTGGCCATGGTCACAAGAAGTGGCTCGCCGAAGCACTTGGTGATGTGCTCCACGGGCATCCTGCGGCCGTAATAGTGTTCATATGTGTGCTGCCAGGATTCGAGGATCACGTCGTTGGTGTTGAGAAGGGTTCCGTCAAAATCCCAGAGTATGGTAGTTATCATTTTTGCTTGATTCCTTTCATGGTGAGGCCGACCTTGCCTCTGTCGTAATCTATGGAAATAATCCTTACCTTCACGGTGTCACCCACGGAAACCACGTCCATGGGGTGTTTTACGTATTTATCGCTCAATTGCGATATGTGTACCAGCCCGTCGTTCTTGACTCCGATGTCCACAAAAGCTCCGAAGTCCACTACGTTTCTCACGGTGCCGGTCATTTCCATGTCTACTTTAAGATCCTCGAACTTCTTTACGTCGTTTCTGAAGACCACCGGAGGCGCGTCCTCACGAGGGTCTCTGGCGGGCTTCTTAAGTTCTTCGATTATATCGGTTATGGTGAACTCGCCAACGCCCATCTCCTCTGCTAGGCTCTTAAGGGTGGCCTTATAGGGCTTGCCCATGTTCAAAAGCTTGATGCGACTCTCGATGTCCCCGGCGCCTCCTGCCTTGATGGCAGAGCTGTCCATACCGAGCTTCTCCATGAGCTGCTTGGCCGCCTTATATGATTCTGGGTGCACGGAAGTAGCATCCAGGGGCTCATCGCCGCCACTGATCCGCAAAAAACCCGCGCACTGGTTGAATGCCTTTTCGCCCAGTTTCGGAACCTTCATGAGCTGTTTTCTGTTCTTGAAGGAGCCGTTCTCCTCACGGTAGGAAACGATGTTTTTTGCGATGGCGGAGTTGATGCCAGCTATGTAGGACAGCAAGGAATATGAAGCCGTATTGAGGTCGACGCCCACGCGGTTAACGCAGTTTTCAACCACGTCCGTCAGGGCCTGGCTAAGCTGCTTCTGGTTGATGTCGTGCTGGTACTGGCCAACTCCGATGGACTTGGGATCGATCTTTACCAGTTCAGCCAGAGGGTCCTGAAGCCTGCGTCCAAGAGACATGGCGCCTCTGGTGGTTACGTCCAGGTCGGGATACTCTTCCGTGGCCAGCTTGGATGCTGAGTACACGGAGGCTCCGGCTTCGTTAACTATTGTATACTGTATGTCATAGCCGTTTTTTCTGATGAAATCTGCCACCACTTCCTCGGTCTCGCGGGAAGCGGTACCGTTACCTACGACGATGATGTCCGTATGATATTTGTCTACGATCTTCTTAAGAGTAGCCTGAGCTCCTGCGATGTCCTTTTTGGGTTCCGTAGGATAGATGGTGGTGTAGGCCTTGAGCTTGCCGGTCTCGTCCAGAACTGCCACCTTGCAGCCTGTTCTGTAGCCCGGGTCGATGGCGATGACCTTCTTGCCTCTTACGGGAGGCGCCATGAGAAGGTTCTCGGTGTTCTTGGCAAAGATCTTTACGGCTTCCGTCTCGGCGCGCTCTGTTAAGAGATTCCTCATCTCACGCTCGATGGAGGGTGCCATAAGGCGCTTGTAGGCATCTTCAATGGTAGCCATAAGAAGGTCGTAGTAGATGGAAGGCTTGCCGCCTTTCAAAGGACGGCGGATGGTGCTCTTTTCTATGAGGCCGTAAATGGTAGCAGGCTCTATGAAAACCTTGACCTTCAGCTTCTTTTCCTTCTCGCCGCGGTTTATGGCGAGTACCCTGTGGTTAGGAATCTTAGCGATGCCCTCGGAGAACTCGTAGTAGTTCTCGTAGACGGTCTTTTCTTCCTTGTCGGTGGCTTCGGTGACGATGACGCCGTGGGCCTGGGTCTTTTCGCGGACCGCTGCCACGATCTCCGGATCGTCTGCTATCATCTCGGCGATGATGTCCAGGGCTCCCTGAAGGGCTTCTTCCGGAGTGTTCACTTCCTTTTCAGGATCCACGAAGGCTGCAGCGAATTCCAGAGGATCTCCCTCTGTATCCTGTTGGGCATAGATCTTCATGGCCAGAGGCTCCAGGCCTCTCTCCTTGGCCTTGGAGGCGCGGGTCGCGCGCTTCTGCTTGTAGGGCTTGTAAAGGTCTTCGACCCTCTGAAGCACTTCGGCCTTTTCAATCTCGGCCTTAAGTTCCTCGGTGAGTTTTCCCTGTTCGTCGATCAAGCGGATGAACTCTGCCTTGCGGTCTTCGAGGCCTCTTAAGTATTCCAGTCTTTCGTTCAGATCTCTTAAGATCTCGTCGGATAATCCGCCTGTGGCTTCCTTACGGTAACGGGCTATGAAGGGAATGGTGTTTCCCTCGTCTATCAAAGCTACGGTGTCTGTCACCTGCTTTTCTCTTATGTTGAACTCTGATGCGAGTTTTTTGAATATATCCATTAATCGTCGTCCTTTTGCTGTAGTTTGGCGTTGATGAAGCCTTCGATCTCACCGTCCATGACGGCGTTGACGTTGGAGACTTCGAAGGATGTCCTGTGATCCTTGACCATGGTGTAGGGCTGGAAAACGTAGGACCTGATCTGGTTGCCCCAGGTGCCCATGCCCATGTCGCCCTTGAGCTCCTTATTTAAGGCCTTGCGCTCCTCTTCAGCGCGTTCCAGGAGCCTGGCCTTCAGGATCCTCATGGCCATGTCCTTGTTCTGGAACTGAGAGCGCTCGTTCTGGCAGGTTACCACGATACCTGTGGGAAGGTGGGTGATACGGATGGCGGAGTCGGTCTTGTTTACGTGCTGTCCGCCGGCGCCAGATGAGCGGTAGGTATCGATCCTCAGATCATCGGGGTTGATCTCCACGTCCACGTCGTCGTCGATCTCCGGGGTTACCTCCACCAGCGCAAAAGATGTCTGCCTCTTGCCCTGGGCGTTGAAGGGAGAGATCCTGACGAGCCTGTGGGTTCCCTTCTCATTCTTCAGATATCCGTAGGCGTTTTCGCCCTCAGCGATGATGGTGGCTGACTTGATGCCGGCCTCCGTGTCATCCTGATAATCTATGATTCTGACCTTGTATCCCTTCTTCTCGCAGTACCTGGTGTACATCCTGAAAAGCATCTCCGCCCAGTCCATGGCTTCCACTCCGCCGGCTCCGGCGTGAATGGAAAGGATGGCGTTGTTGTGGTCATACTTTCCCGTGAGAAGAGTTGAGATCCTCAGGTCTTCCAACTCGTTTTTAAGTTTTTCAAAATCCTCCACGATGGTGTCCGCCGTGTCTTCGTCTTCCTCCATTTCGCAGAGCTCGATCATCTCTTCGATGTCCTTAAGCCCTGTTTCCAACTTCTGGTAGGAATTCACGGTGTCCTCCATGGAGCTTTTCTTTTTCATTACCTTCTGGGCGTATTCGATATTGTCCCAAAAGTCCGGCTGCTCGATCTCCCGGTTTGTCCTGTCAAGTTCATCTAAGACCTTGTCCAGGTCAAAGGGACCGACGAACTTCAGCCAGTACCGGTCTTAATCCCGGTATTTCCTGCTTGATCGCATCAAGTTTGAGCATCAGTCTTTCCCCTTTCATGCTTTTAGCATTGATTTTAAGATTCTATATATTTCAAAGCCCGGCGCAAAAAATTCGCGTCGGGGTTCGATCAAAAAGTATGTGCGTCAGTGTTTTGCGGTATTATCCACCACAAGATCCATGTGCCCGGCGGCTTCAACAGCCTGAAGGATCTGCTCCTTGTACTTAGCGTAAATGCTGACCATGAGCTGTATCTCGGTCTTGGGCATGAATACGATGCTGTGCTTGTTTATGATGACGTTTGTGATATCGTCCCATTTAGTCTGAAGGGTCTGGTTCTCGGCTTCGTAGCGCACTCCCCTCTCGTCGATATCGATTATCTTGGTGCCCGGCTCGTTCATCATGATGTCTATGCGCTTTCTGGTGCCTATGATCAGAGCGATGAAATATATCAGGCAGACCAGCATCATGCCTGCCAGAAGAAGGAACACTCCACCGCGATCGCCGAAATATTCGAAAAGGAACACCGCGATCACCAAAACGGTCAGTATGCAGTAGCCTGTAAGGGTCTTCAGCTGGGATCTGGTCTTCTTTTCGGGACGACCGCGATACTTCCTGAAGTTAGAAGCGATATACATTATCTCATCATAGAACTCCCTTGGCCCTCTTTCCGTTATTTCAAGTCTCATATTCTCTCCTCTTTTATTATTCACTAACGTTTACGTTGTCTTCGATCATGTAAAAATGTCCGGCCTCTTTTATGGCTTTGAACAGTTCATCTTTGTATTCCAGACTGCAGTAAATGCCGTACATGGACGTTTCCTTGGGCAACACCGCAATGGAATGCTTGTTTAAGGCTATGCAAAGAATGTCGTCCCACTTAAGATCGTTGGTGCTTCCATTCTCCGTGCAGCGGATGCCTTCTTCGTCCACTTCTATGGTTTTAGGGCCATCCTCAGCCATGAGGGAATTCATCTTTTTGATTCCTCCTATGAGGCTCAGGATTATGCCCACTTCTGCCACCACCAGGGCGATGAAGATCGCTCCGTAGATGATGTCTTTTGTATTCATATAAAGATAGGCAGCCACAAGGAGCACGATAAGGAAACCGATGACCCTGGTCAAAACATATGCGGTTTCGGTCTTGGCCGGTTTCCCGGGGTTACTGAGCACCTTGGAAAAATTCAGCTTGATATATGAGATCTCGTTGTAGTAGCTTCTGGGGCCTTTATTCTTTATCTCAATCTTCATCCTTTACCTCGTCAAAACTTCTGTTGTCTGTGATTTATATGTTACTGGATCCTGCCGTGGCAATTCTTGTATTTTTTGCCGGATCCGCAGGGGCAAAGCTCATTTCTGCCCACCTTGGGTGTCTCGCGGCGGAAGGTCTCGGGACGCTTGGCTTCTTCAGGCTTCGGTGCTGCCTTAGGCATATTAGGTGCTGCTTGGCGGCCAGAAGTTCTGGTCTGAGAAGCATCTCTTGCGTCGTCGTGATACTCGTCCTTGCGCTCTTCCTCCTGAGATGCCACGCTCTTACGAACGGTAGTGGTTCTCTCGGTAACGTTGTAGCAGAATCTGACGGTCTCTTCCTGGATGTCAGCTTCCAGTTCCTCGAACATGTCGAAGCCCTCGTTGGCATAGGCAACAGCGGGATCCATCTGTCCCAGGGATCTTAAGCCGATACCCTTCTTCAGGTCGTCCATGGCGTCGATGTGGTCCATCCAGCGGTTGTCGATAACGCGGAGCATGACCATCTTTTCCAGTTCGCGCATGGTCTCTTCGCCGATTTCCTCTTCCTTGGCCTGATAAAGAGCTCTCATGGTGTCGAGAACCTTTTCCTCAAGGTCGTCGGCGGTCCAGGAGTGCATCTTCTCTTGATTATATTCCATTTCAGGCCAGTCGAAGGTGATGGAATTCAGCTTGTCGTTCATGGAATGGAAATCCCACTCTTCGGAGTACTTGGTGCCTACGGTTACGGACTGGATGATGTTGTCCACCAGGCTCTCCATCATGCCGATGATGTATTCCTTAACATCATCGTTGAAAAGTACCTTGCGGCGCTCGCCGTAGATTACTTCTCTCTGCTTGTTCATGACGTTGTCGTACTGGAGTACGTATTTACGAACTTCGAAGTTTCTGGATTCTACTCTCTTCTGAGCGTTCTCGATGGTCTTACTGAGCATGCCGGCCGCGATGGCTTCATCGGACATGCCGATCTTATCCAGCATTCCCTGCATACGGTCTCCGCCGAAGAGTCTCATGAGGTCATCCTCAAGGGAGATGTAGAACTGGGTGATACCGGGGTCTCCCTGACGTCCGGCACGGCCTCTCAACTGGTTGTCGATACGTCTTGATTCGTGACGCTCAGTACCGATGATGCAAAGTCCGCCTAAGTCGACGACTTCCTGGTGTTCTTCAGGAGTGCAGTTGGAGCCTCCCAAAATAATATCGGTACCACGACCTGCCATGTTGGTGGCGATGGTAACGGCGTTCTTCTTACCTGCTTCAGCTACGATCTGAGCTTCCTTGTCATGCCTCTTGGCGTTCAGTACAGAGTGCTGTACGCCGCGCTTATTGAGCATCTCTGAAAGCAGTTCGGAGATCTCGATGGAAACGGTACCTACGAGCACCGGCTGACCGGTCTCGTGTACTTCCACGATACGGTTTATGATGGCCTTGTACTTGGCCTTTTGAGTTCCGAATACGGCGTCATCCAGGTCTTCACGGATGACGGGCTTATTGGTGGGGATCTCCACTACGTCCATGCCGTAGATATCTCTGAACTCTTCCTCTTCAGTTCTGGCGGTACCGGTCATACCTGCCAGCTTCTGGTACATTCTGAAGTAGTTCTGGAGGGTGATGGTGGCTAAGGTCTTGGATTCGGATCTGATCTTCATGCCTTCCTTGGCTTCGATGGCCTGGTGGAGACCGTTGGAGTAACGTCTTCCGTACATGAGACGGCCGGTGAACTCATCAACGATGATAATCTCACCGTCCTGGACGATATAGTCGATATCCCTCTTCATCATGGCGTGAGCCTTCAGGGCGTTCAATACGTGATGGTTGTATTCCATGCTCTCGGGATCACCGAAGTTATCAAGGCCGAAGTACTTCTCAGCCTTGGCAACACCTGCTTCCGTGAGCATTACCTTCTTATCCTTTTCGTCCATGGTGTAGTCTTCTTCATTGCGAAGACCCTTGACGAACTTGTCGGCTCTTGCGTAAAGGTCTGTGGAGTCATCGCCGCGGCCGGAAATGATGAGCGGTGTTCTGGCTTCATCGATAAGGATGGAGTCGACCTCGTCGACGATGGCGTAGTTCAGCTCTCTCTGAAGGAGCTGTTCCTTGTAGATGGCCATGTTGTCTCTAAGGTAGTCGAAACCGAACTCGTTGTTTGTTCCGTAGGTGATGTCGCTTAAGTAAGCCTGCTTACGTGTCTCCTGCTCGATGCCGTGGATGACGCAGCCAACGCTAAGGCCCAGCCAGGTGTAGATCTGGCCCATCCACTCAGCGTCACGCTTTGCCAGGTAGTCGTTGACGGTTACCACGTGCACGCCATGGCCTGCAAGAGCGTTAAGGTAAACGGGAAGCGTTGCCACCAAAGTCTTACCTTCACCGGTCTTCATCTCAGCGATCCTGCCCTGGTGAAGGGCGATGCCACCGATGACCTGTACCTTGTAATGCTTCATCTTAAGAACTCGCCATGCAGCCTCTCTGCAAACCGCAAAGGCCTCCGGCAGGATATCATCCAGAGTTTCCCCTGCTGCCAGCCTGTCTTTGAACTTCGGCGTCATGGCCTTAAGGTCTTCGTCCTCCATGGCCTGGAACTTAGGCTCCAGAGCCATGACCTCGTCTGCTATCTTTTCAAGTTTCTTGACTTCTTTGGTGTTAACGTCCCCAAATATTTTTTCTAATAATCCCATTTTGATCTATGTGGCCTGGAGCTTAATTCTCAGCCAGGCTGTCCTTTCTTTAAAGTTGTCCAAATTTCAGCGCTATATATTATATCACACTTCTGTCAATGGCGCTACATTTATTATAACCTGCGATTGTGAAAAGCCTGTGTTGTAGACAAAAAAAGAACGGCGATCTGCCGTTCTTTTACAGTATCTTAACTTTTAGATCATGCAGGTATCTTGATCTTCACCTGCTCGCTGGTGCAAAGGGGTTTCTCATCATTGCCGTACCAGGCTTCGACCGTGTAATAGTAGGTCTTGCCCTTGGTCACGTCGCCGTCCAGATACTCCAGTTCACTATCGCCGTTACAGCATACCACATCGCCTATGGTGCCGCTCTTGGTGGATCTGTGGATCAGATAGTAGCCTGCGCCACTGACCTTATCCCATTTTACTTTGACCTTGCCTGAGGCGGTAAGGGTCGGATCGTAAACGTGGATGCTGCCCTTGGTGGTCACTACCTTTTTCACCGTAAGGACCTTCGAAAACTTGCTCTTGTAGGTCGTGCTCTTCGGTGTGTAGGAGAACTTGACCTTGTAGTAATAGGTCTTAGTGGAGCTTGTCACCTTGTCGGTGTACTTGCTGGCGGTGATGGTCTTGATCTTCTTGAAGCCTGAACCGCTCTTAGTGGAACGATATATCAGCATCTTGACGCCACCGGGACGATTGCTGCAGCTTACGGTGATCTTCTTACCGTCTCTCTTGGCGCTGATCACAGGCTTCATCTCCTTGACGTAGGAGGCTGCCTTAACTACGAAGGTTGACTCCTCCTGGACCTTGTGGATCTTGTTAGGAGGATCGTCCTGAGTAAATACCACACCTGCTTTTATCTTATATGTGCCGGTCTTCTTCGGAGTGTATGCGGGGAAAGTGATGTCGCCAAGCTCAGTAAATCTTACATTCTTGAAATATACCCGCTTGCCGCTCTTCAGGATCTCCACCTGCATGTAGCTCTTGTATCCCGGTTCCAGGCTCAGCATTCCGGCTGTGACTTTGACGGTGATCTTCTTGTTTATAAAGTATATGGTGTCGTCCGTAGGCGACTTGATCTGCGTCGTTGATGCGCTGGCATTGTCAAGATTTGCAAAAAATCCAAAGGAGAATACCAAGCAGAAAGCCATCATGACAGCAAAGGCTTTAAAGGAAAGTTTTTTGATGTTCATGTCAGTCCTCCAGTCCTATCCTAAACAAAGTGTCTTTTCTTTGCATATATTATACTTTTGTTCGGATAAATTTGCAATACGCTAGCCTTTTAAAGTGCATCGCTTGCTTAAATTTTTTGCGCAAAAAAGCCCGGCGATAAAGCCGGGCTCTAAGTCATAAGCAGATTAGTTGTTTGCGTCAACCTTAGCCATGTGGTGAAGCATGTTAAGGAGGTTGGAGCAATAACCGAATTCGTTGTCATAGTATGCGATGAGCTTGAAGAAGTGGTCGTTTAATTCGATGGTCTGTCTTGCGTCGAAGATGGAGGTGCAAGGATCGCCAACGAAGTCGCCGGATACTACTTCATCATCTACATACTCGATAACGCCCTTCATGTAAGTCTCGGAAGCTTCCTTGATCTTTTCACGAAGTGCCCAGTGGGAAGTGGGCTTCTCGGTGATGATGTTTACGTCGATAACGGATACGTCAGCTGTGGGAACTCTGTAGGAGATACCGGTCATCTTTCCCTTGAGGGAAGGAATTACGAGACCTACGGCCTTAGCAGCTCCGGTGGTGGAAGGAATAACGTTTCCAAATACGGTTCTGCCTGTTCTCCAGTCCTTGAGGGACTTAGCGTCTACTACCTTCTGCTTAGCTGTAGCAGCGTGGATGGTGGACATGAGGCCTTCTTTGATTCCCCAGTTGTCTTCAACTACCTTCATGAGAGGTGCGAGGCAGTTGGTAGTGCAGGAAGCGTTGGATACTACTGCCATGTCGGAGGTGTAGTCTTCCTGGTTAACACCATATACGAAAGTAGGAGTTACATTGTCCTTGGCGGGTGCAGAGATGATAACATGCTTGGCACCTGCTTCGATGTGGTCCATAGCCTTGTCTGTGGTGACATAGGCGCCTGTGCAGTCGATAACGTAGTCTACGCCGGCTGCCTTCCAAGGAATCTCCTTGGCATCTGAAAACTTATATACGTCGATGTGCTTGCCGTCGATGAATACGCCTGTATCATCGTGGTCAAGGCTCTTTGGGAACCTTCCGAAAATGCTGTCATACTTCAGCATGTATACAAGATAATCTAAATCTGCATTTCTCCAGTTAATAGCGCGGATATCGATATCCGGGCAATCCATTGCTGCACGAATAACTACTCTTGCAATTCTTCCGAAACCATTGATTCCAACTCTGATCGCCATTTGATTTTTCTCCTTTTCTCTTATGACACTGATCTTAAATTATGTTTTTTATATTAGTACGCCTGCTTTAGGCGCAATCTTTAACAATTACACTATACACCAAGACACATGGAATGGCAAGGAGACTTTTTATTCATTTTTTCTTTTAAAAATCTTGCCGAGATCCAGCTCCATGGCTATCATGCAGACCACCAGGATGACCTCTCCCACATAGGCTCTCGGAAGCAGGGTCTCATGGAGCACCAGGCGTGCCGCGATCCTGGAAAATACCGGCTCCAGGGTGTAGATGACGCCTACGCGGCTGGCATCCGTGTACTGTTGGGCGACGGACTGGGCGATGAAGGCGAAGCCTGTGGAAAACAGCATGAGAAACAGCAGGTAGCCCCAGACTTTACCACTTGCGGGTAAGGTCGGAGTCTCCAGAGCAAAGGCGCTTATGAGGAACCAGATCCCTGCGAAGCCCAGCTCGATGACGCCTACCTGAAAAGCGTTTATTTCGTCTCTTTTAACGAAGATCTCGTTCATTACCAGATATATTCCGCAGACCATGGCACAAAGCAGGCACAGCACATCTCCGAAAGCCATCCTCAGGTGTGAATCCAAGGTCATGAGGCCGATTCCCACGGTGCAGGCTGCGGCTATGTAGAAAAGCTTCCTTTCGGGCAGCTTCTTCTTTATGAAGATGCTCATTATGGGGGTGAAAAGCACGGACATGGCGATAAGGAAGCCGGCGTTTGAAACGCTGGTGTACCTCAGCCCGTAGGTGTTAAGCGCGTATACTGCAAATATCAGAACGGACAGGATGACGCTGGCCTTGACGGTCTCGCGATTCACGTTCTTTAATTTTTTGAACATGACCGCGGCGATGAGGATGAAGGCTCCGATGAAGCGAAATGCGTTCAATGTCATGGGCTCCAGTTCCTCCAGGCAAAGATCGATCAGCATATTAGACATGCCCCAGGACATGGTGACGAACACCAATATCATGTCCGCAAAAAATGCCTTATTCTTGATCTTCACCGGTCTCACCTGCTTTCGATTTTTTGCATAAAAAATGGCTGCTATACTGTAATAGTATATCAGCCATAATGTTTTGTCAATTTGCGATAAACGTTCTTTTTATCAATTTTCTTCTTCGCCTTCAGCATCTTCTACCGGCGCTTCCGCACCGTAAGGTTCATTATAGAATCCTGTCTCGATATCCCAGCCGTCGCCTTCTATCTTGACGCTTCCTTCGTTGTTTTCATCGAGTTCAGATTCCAGATACACCTCATATCCGTACGCTGACGCTTCTCCTTTTTCATCGATCTCCGACGTCACGACAATGTTCTCCGTGGTGCCATCGCTTAAGTATATCTTCACGTTCTCGGTGATAGTCCTGCCGGTGGCTGCGTATGTGAGACCGCTCATGGCCAGAAGTCCGATCACCAGTATGCAGACGATCAAAAGTCTCCTGCTCATTCTTAATCCTTTGAAGCTATTCTTTTCCACAGTGCATTCCTCCTTTGTAAGCCATTCCGGAGCACGGGAGGTCTCAAGAACACTGAAGCTTCTCTTATATCTTTCATGACTATTCATCTTCCCATCCTCCTTTTAGTTCTTCTCTCAGTTTTTTTCTGGCGCGCTGAAGTCTCGTGGTCACGGTGGTGACCTTAATACCGATCATCTCCGCTATCTCCTTCACCGAGTAACCTTCATAGTAGTACAGGTGGACCACCTGACGGTAATTTTTAGGGAGAGCCATGACACATTCGAAGAGTCCCCTGTCCCCGGGATCCTCAAAGACCAGCTTGTCGGCGTAGTCCGCCAGGGATTCTTTGCGCCTAAACCAGGTGGAAAGGGTCACGCGTTTGCACTCGTTTACAGCGACTTTCATGATCCAGTTCCTCAGGTGTTCATCGGATTCGAAGTCCCGGTCGCTCTTCAGAAGTTTCAGGAAGGTCTCCTGGACGATATCGTCCGCGTCGGCTGCGTTTCTGAAATAGCTGAAGCCCGCTGCGAATACGTGATCCTTGTACCTTATATAGATGTCCTCAATGTTGGCTCTTGTGACCTTCATTGCGCCTCCTTTTGAAATGCACTTCATATATATTACACTTGAAAGGCCTTCTTTGTCACATCCATTCGCAAAAAATCCGCCACAAGGTTGATTGCAAAACTAACTTCGGGTTTGATCATTGCCCGGAGATTTTGCAAGACTAACTTCTGGTTTAATTGGTTTTCCCGATATTTCTCTTTGTTTTTTCTATGTTTTGGTGTATAATTTGCTCAAAGATCACCGGGA
>JAFPXY010000014.1 GCA_017394515.1 Bacillota bacterium
ATGATGACCGTATCGGAGCAATGAATCTGTGCAGCATGGGAATACAGTACCTGGCACAGAGTCAGGGGAGTATATCTTCTCTGACCGGGTCGCAGTCAACCGGCCCTGATGTGACGGCAGCCGCGGAAGCGGTAACAAACATGGGAGGCATTATGCCGACCACCATGGGTCAGTCACAAGCTCCCGCTTCAAGGTCTTGACCTAAGCGGTGGGTAGTTGACTTAGAACAACATCTCCTGTTCTTCGTCATTTTGAGCGTCTTTAAGTGCTTCGAACTCTTCTCTTGTCATGATGACCTGACGAGGGCTGGAACCATCCTGCGGTCCAACTACGCCCATCTCCTCCATCATGTCCACGATGCGGGCTGCTCTGTTGTAGCCGATCCTGAACCTTCTCTGGAGCATGGATACTGAGGCCTTGCCTGAGTCTATTACAAGTTCGATGGAATCCATGAGGAGCTCATCTCCCATGGAACTCTGATCCTTGGCGTTTCCTGAGCCGTTGGTGTCGGATCTTTCGATCCTTGCCAGGATCTCAGCCTGCTTGGGATCACTGAAGCCTTCTACCTGAGACTTCACATAGTCTATTACTGCGTTTACTTCTCTGTCTGATACGAAGCAACCCTGGATTCTGGTAGGTTCGCCCTGGCCCATGGGTTTGAAGAGCATATCGCCCTTACCTACTAGCTTTTCAGCTCCCTTTTCATCGAGGATGGTCTGGGAGTCAACATGAGATGATACCGCAAAGGCGATTCTCGAAGGAATGTTTGCCTTAATGACGCCGGTGATGACGTCTACGGAAGGTCTCTGAGTCGCAACGATCAGATGGATGCCTGCAGCTCTTGCCTTCTGGGCGATCCTGCAGATGGAATCCTGTACCTGAGATGAAGCTGCCATCATGAGGTCTGCCAGCTCGTCGATCACTACCACGATCTGAGGCATTACCTTATCAGGTTCGTCGTTCATCTTAACGAGATCGTTATAGGATGCCAGGTCTTTAGCGCCTTCGATGTGGAACTTATTATATCTCTCCTCCATCTCTGCAACGGCCCAGTTTAAAGCAGCCGCTGCCTTGGTGGGATCGGTTACTACAGGAATCAGAAGATGAGGGATTCCGTTATAGTTTGAAAGCTCTACCACCTTAGGGTCGATGAGGATCAGCTTGACTTCATCGGGAGTTGCCTTGTAGAGCAAAGAAATCAGGATGGAGTTTATGCATACTGACTTACCTGAACCGGTGGAACCGGCGATAAGCATATGGGGCATATCCTTAAGGTTTGCTACGATGGCTTCACCTGAAATGTCCTTACCTACGGCAAAGGAGATCTTGGATTTAGCCTTTCTGAAGTTCTCAGAATCAATGATCTCTCTTAATGCTACAGGTGTTGATTTCTCATTCTCGATCTCGACACCGATAGCTGCCTTTCCGGGGATAGGAGCTTCGATACGGATGCTCTTTGCTCTTAAGTTAAGAGCGATATCGTCAGCCAGATTTACTATCTTTGATACCTTTACGCCAACTGCGGGCTGTATCTCGTATCTTGTGACCGTAGGTCCCTGGGTGACCTGAATGACGGATGCGTCAACGTTGAAGGATCTCAAAGTATCCTCCAGCTTGATAGCCTTAGCCTGCAAAGAACTTGTGGATTCTTTGTTGGATATGGTAGGTCTTTCAAGGATGTTTATAGGAGGCATCTTATACTTCCTGAGAACCTTGGCCTTGTTGATCTCTGAAGTGGAGATCATGGCTTCGCTGGCTTCCTTGTCGGATATCTTCTTTACGACTTCCTTATCGGGATCTGCCGGCTTAGCAGAGGTATTTGAAGGAGTCTTAGGAGTTACATCTACCCTCTTAGGTTCGGGATTTTCATAGGTATTGATACTTATGCCCTTGGCTTCCGTAGTTTCTTTTTCGGGAGCGACTCCGTCAAGACCGTATCCCTTGGAAGGTCCGCCGGTCTCTTCAAGGCCTTTGGTGCCTGTCTTGGTCCTTCCGAAGAGAGAATCATCGTTCATGTACTGAAGAACGGTATCCATCTTCTGTTCTTTCTGGTAATCAGGATTGACAGCTGTGGAGATGGGAATGTATTTCTCTTCGGCACCGGAACTGACGCCGATCTTCTTTGCTTCCTTCTTGGGAAGGTCCTCCTTGGAAGGTTTCTTAACAACGGGCCAGGGATCTTTTGCGACCTTTACAGTTTCTTCAGGCTCGTATTCATCATCCAGATGAGCGTGTTCCTTGGTAAGCCTTCTCTCCTCCATCTTATCTCCAATGGTTTGAAGTCCTCTGGAGATGGGTGTGTTGATGATGAGAAGAAGACAGATGATTATACCTGCTATGGTGAATATGTAGCTTCCTACCTCACCAAGCCACTTCACCAGCCCCGAAGCTATAAGCATGCCAAATAAGCCACCGCTTTCCAGGGTCTGTCCGGTTGCGAAGTGATCCTTGATCTGATCGAAACCGAAGGACACTTTCGTAATATCGATGAAATGGATGGACCATATGGAACATATCAAGAACAGCATCACTAATTGAAGCAGGAAGGTCTTGATATTGAAGTGTGACGTAGCCTTGGCGAAGAGCAAAATGCCGAAGATGATCATTATGAAGGGAAGCACGAAAGCGACATGTCCGAAAAGTCCCAGCATTATTGACTTAAGCACTTCTCCCAGTTTGCCGGCTCCTGAAGTCAGGACGCTTACCGCAAAGAATATGCCTATGGCAATTGTAATGATGGCCCAGATCTCGTCCACCACACGCTTATCGGCTTTACGCTTCTCCTGGATCTCTCTGGCCTTTTGCCGAGCCTTGGATTCAGTAGCTGATTTTTTGTTTTTAGCCTTAGCCATTGTAATACCTCTGTTATTTTACAAGTGAATAGATGATCACGGCTGCTGCCACCACAAAGAGATAGTATGAGAAATACTTGAGTTTGCGGTTTGTGACCACCTTGAGCATGACCTTGATGGCGAAGAGTCCGCTTAAGAAAGAGACCAGAACGCCTACGATCACAGGGCCCCATTCAGAACCGGATACTCCGGCTTCTATACCATCGGGAAGCTCAAGAATGAGAGAACCCAGAATGGTAGGAATGGAGATCAGGAAGACGAATTTCACTGCGAATTCTCTGTCAAGCTTGCAGAGAAGTGAAGCGAAAAGCGTGGAACCGGATCTGGATATACCGGGAATGATGGCGATACCCTGTACTATACCTACAAAGATAGAGTTTCTAAAGTTCAGGTTTGTTATAGTTCTGTCCCCTCCTCCATAGGTCTCAGCCAATATGAGAAGTATAGCTGTGCAGATGAGCATTATGGCTATAGCTATGGGTTTGGAATAGAGACCTTCAAAAATGTCACCGAAAAGGACTCCGATAATGGCTGTAGGAATGCATGCGACGATGATCATAACGCCGAGCTTTCTAACGGGACGCTCATTGAGCCTTAATCCCTTGCCCGTACATAAATCTTTTATTGTCAACACTAGTTCCTGCAGCAGTTCCCAGATATCCTTCCAGAAAACTATGAAAACTGCGATCAAAGTACCGAAATGCATCATTACCGTAAGGAAGAGCATATCGCTTTCTTTGATGCCGAAGAAGTTCTCAAGAAGAGCCAGGTGACCAGATGATGAGATCGGCAGGAATTCCGCCAGACCCTGGACTAAACCGAGTATAACAGCCTGTAAATAAGTCATTTAATTATTTCTCCTTTATATATCCCATTTTGTATAAGGTCTCTGCGCCGAGAACACCGCCTCCCGCAGCACCTCTTAATGTATTATGTGATAAACCTACGAATTTCCAGTCGTAGATCTTATCTTCTCTCAATCTGCCGATGGAGATGCCCATGCCCTTGTCTCTGTCCACATCAGCCTTTACCTGAGGACGGTCATCTTCCGTGAAGTACTTGATGAACTGTTCAGGTGCTGTAGGAAGATTGTTTTCCTGAGGGAAGCCCTTGTATTCTTCCAGAGCCTTAATGAGTTCTTCCTTGGTGGCTTTTTTTCTGAACTTGACGAAAACGCATGCTGTGTGGCCGTTTAATACGGGAACTCTTACACACTGACAGGTGATGTTGATACCATCGTATTTAACGATCTCGCCGTTTTCGATCTTACCCCAGATCTTAAGAGGTTCGTCCTCGGACTTGGCCTCTTCTCCACCGATATAAGGGATGATGTTCTCTACCATTTCTGGCCAGGAATTGAAATCCTTACCTGCTCCGGAGATGGCCTGATAAGTGGTTATAACTGCCTCATAGGGTTCCCAAGGCATCCATGCTTCAAGAGCCGGTACATAGGATTGAATGGAGCAGTTAGGCTTAACTGCGATGAATCCGTTCTTGGTGCCGAGACGCTTTTTCTGATCTTCGATTACCTTATAGTGATCTGAATTGATCTCGGGAATTACCATGGGAACGTCCGGAGTCCATCTGTGAGCGGAGTTATTGGAAACCACGGGAGTCTCTTTCTTGGCATAAGCCTCCTCGATGGCTTTGATCTCTTCCTTCTTCATGTCAACAGCGCTGAAAACGAAATCCACAGTATCGGATACCTTCTCAACGTCGTTTACGTTCATGATCTTCATGGATCTTACCTTCTCAGGGATAGGCACATCCATCTTCCATCTGCCTTCTACAGCTTCTTCATATGTGAGGCCTTCAGATCTGGGGCTGGCTGCAAGCGTAGTAAGCTCGAACCAGGGGTGATCTGCTAAAAGTGTGATGAATCTCTGTCCTACCATTCCGGTAGCTCCTAAAATGCCGACTCTTAATTTCTTCATGTCATAACCTCTCTTGTCAAATATTTTTTGAGTCCCAAAGGCACAATTCCCTTAAAGGACATTCTTTACATTTAGGTTTTCTGGCGTCGCAGATGTTCCTTCCGTGGAAAATGAGGCTGTGATGGGCTTCGCTCCACCTGTCTTGCGGCAGGCACTCCATGAGATCAAGCTCAGTCTGAAGCACATCCTTGGCCTTCACGAGGCCTATCCTGTTGGCAACTCTGAAGACGTGGGTGTCCACAGCTATCCTCTGCTCTCCGAAGCCTACGGAAAGCACCACGTTGGCGGTCTTGCGGCCGACTCCCGGAAGTGAAACCAGGGAATCATAGTCTCCCGGTACCTTGCCGTCATACTTATCACAGAGAGCTTTCGCCAGATTGATTATATTCTTTGATTTGGTCCTGTACATGCCGATGGTGCGGATGATCTCCTCTACATCCTCCTGCTTCGCCTCTGAGAGAGACTTGGCGTCGGGATATTTTGCAAATAATTGGGGAGAGACCCTGTTCACCGACTTGTCCGTGGTCTGGGCGGAAAGAACTACCGCCACCAGAAGCTCGAAGGTGTTCACGTGGTCCAGTGCGCACTTGGCTTCAGGATAGGTTTCAGCTAATATGTCCAGAACCTGGATTATATCTTCCTTTTGCATTGTATTTCTTCTTTAAAAATGTTAAAATTGTATACGATTTAGTGATTTAAGGAGTTTGTTATGTTAAGTTTTGACTTTCTCGATAATAATTATACCGATAACCGCAGCCCTTCCGAAAAAGCCAAGGAGCAGATCAAGATCGACATCTTAACCAGGGAACTTCGTCCCGGTCAGAGGCTCATCGAGCAAAAACTCTGCGAGCGTTTCGATCTCTCCAGACCTCCTTTAAGGGAGATCATCAATCAGCTGGCCGCTGAAGGCTATATCACCCTTATACCCAAACGGGGCGCCTTTGTCAACTCCTTTGATCAAAGGATGCTTGATGATATCCTGAATCTTAAGAATCTCCTCTATCCTCAGGCTGTTCAGTGGGCCATCGAGAGGATAACCGTAGATGAACTGGAGATGCTCCAGGAAACCTTCGGTTTCATTCAGTTCTACACACCTACGGGAGACATTCCCAAGCTCAGAAAATTCATCAGAGGCTTTGACGCCATCATATATAACGCTGCAAAAAATCGCGAGCTGGAGGATACCCTTAACAAATACGATTTCATCATAGATCACACCATGAGGTTCACCAGCCTGCCTGTAAATTATCCGGAGACCGTATTGAGCGAATACAAGGCCATCTATGACGCTTTCAGGACCAGAAACTCCGCTCAGGGAACGGAAGCTGCCCAGGTCCACGTATTCAGGGATATTCTGAGGCTCAAGACACAGGATTACAGGAGCAACAGCTGATACAGCCAGTTGACTATAGGTGTGAGTATCCTATCCGTAATGTTGAATATGATGAGCACCATGAGTATGAGGTAGCCTCTTCTATAAACCTGATACCACCAGTCGTACTTCCTCAAGTTGAAGATCTGGGTCACTATCCCCCAGCCATCAAGAGGCGGACATGGAATCAGGTTGAAGACCATGAGTACCAGGTTTATGAACACCACATAGGTGGTGATCAAAGCTATGTAATATATGAAATTCTTTTCGTTACTGTATCCGTAAAGGTTCACAAGACCTCTTGTGATCAGTGCGAAGACCACAGCTATAATGAGATTAACAGTGACTCCTGCTAGAGAGACGATCAGTTCGTCTCTCCTTTTATTTTTGTAATAATAGGGATTGATCTCTACGGGCTTGCCCCAGCCGAAACCGGCGATGAGCAAAAATATGAAACCCAGAGGATCCATATGCGCAAAGGGACTAAGTGATAGCCTGCCCTGAGCCTTGGGAGTAGGATCTCCCAGCCAGTATGATGAATAGGCGTGGCCTGCTTCGTGGAGGGTAACTCCTATGATGATACCGGGAAGGATCAGGAGCTTATCTATGAAAGCGTCAAAGATATTGACGTTTCCTGCAAGCAGCCTTTCCACCACCAGAATGGCTATCATGACCCAGAAGAGCGGATCCATGCTTTGGAAGCCTCTCTTTATCTTATCTATAATGTTTTTCATTCTTCTAATGCCTCTAATACAGCTCTATAGGTGCCGGCATTCAGTTTGGGCTCCTGAGCGTTATCCTGTCCGGGGAAACTGTTTCCCTCGATGAGGAGCGGGCCGTGATCGCGGCTTACGCAAACGTCCCAGCCTACATAACCTACCTGAGGAACCACCAGAGCCGCTTCTTTGATCATGGCTACGATGTTTTCCCACTGAGGAATCTGGAATCCTTTGAGCTTGATGCCTGATTCAGGAACCGTTTCATATACGTTTCTGGCCCTGTCAAAACCGTCTGAGATGACGATGCCGGTCTTTCTGTCATAGATAACTCCCAATCCTCCGGAATTGAAATTATCTACGATGTTGCCATCTCTACCCATTCTGATTCCGCCGGATACGATCCTGGCGTCTCCATCTTTAAGTATGGTGGTGACTCTTATGGTATTTACCGAGGATGAATTGAGAAGGCTCATGGTCTCATCCTGAACTACCACTTCCTCACATAAGGGCTTGCCGCTTCTTAAGAGGTAATCGTAGAGTTCTTCAGGATCTCTGTCTGCCACCTTGATCTTTTCTATGCCATGGCCGCAGCTCTGATCTATGGGCTTCACCATGATGTATTCCTTGTCTGAAAGGAATTTTTTGAATCCCTCAAGGTCTACTCCTGCAACCTTATCATCTTCAGTAAGGGCTGTACCTTCAATGTCTCCATAGAGCATGCCCTCTCCTACCATGACCCAGTCACGCTTGACGAACTTGTCGAACTTCTTGTTGAAGATGGCCTTATCCTCAAAATACTGGAGGTACATCCTGTCATTATACTTCTTGAAGAGTTCGTTATTCTTGCCGATGGTAAGGATCTCTGCCCTCTCTTTGGCATTCTTGCGGTACATTTCGAAGGCTTCATAGTCCACCCAGCCGGAACCGTACTTGGCGGTACAGTAAAGGATGTCCGCCAGGACGACTCTCCAGGGTTTATGAACTTTGACTGAAACTCTCTTAGCGCAATCGTTGAAACGGCTCATATCAAGAGTCTTGAGTTTTTTGAGATAAAAAGTAAGGTTCATATGGTTCTCCTCAATTCTTCAAGTCTGTACTGATATGCTTCCATGATTTCATTTTCAAAGGCCAGGTTGTCCTTAAGCCCAAGAAGTCTGAGCAGATACTTGGTGAAAGGTGGGTTCAGGATGAGGTAAGGTCCAAGGGAATAGGTGCCGAAGAAGTTCTTTACGTGCACGCCTTCCTTGTCCGTATCCGGGTTCATGCCGATACCCTTGTATATCTTGATAAAACTGTTTTCAAATTCGCCATAGGTGAAGCTGTATTGGCTTCTGTGACCAAGCATGATCATGCCGTCAAAATTGCCTATGTACTGGGAATTGTGGCGCATCTCTCTCATGTGGCGCACTGACTTATAGTCGAAGATGCTTAAACCTCTGATGTCCACGTTCTCATCGCTCATGACGTCGTCTCCGATGATCCTTGTGCCAAAGATCTCAAGAGCGTTTCCCGTTACCAGGAAGATCATGCCGCACTGAATTGCGTGGATGATGAAGTTTCTATAAGGCATGAGGAGTTCGATGGTCTTTTCCTGCTTGTCCTCGGTCATGCAGCCGATGTAGACCATGTCGGCTCCTCCTGTGATGAATCTGGGAGTATCTCCTACATGAGTCTCAATGACGTTGATCTCCTTGTTGCATCTCTTGAGGTATTCGAGGTTGTAAGATTCTCCGTAAATATTCGTATATTCAGGATAAAGGAATTCTATTTTCTTAGCCATTATTTCCCCTCCTTTACATAGTTTACGATGCTGTCTCTCATGTTCTTTGCCTTAGATACGCAGTCTGTCTCGTAGAGGACGTAAACCTTATCTATGCCTTCCTGCTCAACGCACTGAGGAATGTCCGCCTCATCTTCTACGGCGAAGATCTTTTCTTCGGGAACGCCTGCGAGAAGAAGTCTAAGTCTGTGGTTCAGATACATATGACCGCCGACTATTATCCTTCTGATCTTAGGATCCTTCAGGAACTCGTAGTCGGTCTCATAGAGCCAGGTAAGGGTCTCTGTAGGATGGTTCTTATCCTGGACCTCGTCCATGAGAAGAACTACGTCCTTGATGGAAGGCTCTTTGGCCATGTATTCGAATACGGTGGAAGCTGCGGATACGTTCTGGGACTTAGCCGCAAAAGTATAATATTCGATACCGTTGTATTCCACGCAGGTCTCTCTGATATCCGTTACTTTCTGAGTTGAAAGGAAGCCGCTGATCTCTCCGTCTCTATAGCCTAATTCCTTGAGCATGGCTATGCAGGAAAGAACGTTGAAGGCGTTGAATATGGTGTCGGAGATCAGAGGATATTCGTGGCCGTTCACCATCATGGTGCGGTTCCTGAGATCTACGAATTCAGCCATGTAATCGGCCTGAGGTGTCTTGAAATCGCAGGATGCGCATTTGAACTTGCCGATATGTCTGTAATGCCTGTAGTCGTATTTGATCTGTCCTCCACATCTAGGGCAGATGGCAATATCCTTGGAGATGTTCACGAAGGGATTGCTCATGGTATCGGACATGCCGAAGTATACCCTTCTGGAATCCTTTCCGAGTTCTGAAGAGATGGGATCGTCAGCGTTAAGTACCGCTGTGGTCTTATCTCCTAAAATTCTCAAAGTATGCTCGATGTGGTTGAAGATGTTTTCCGGATGTCCGTTTCTTCTGAGGCTGTCCTTGCAGATGTTGGTTACAAGGAGATAATCAGGCTTGATCTTTGCCATCCAGGTGTCCAGGGTAAGCTCGTCTGCTTCCAGGATGGAGCAGTCAACCTTGGGCTTGTTGAAGAGGCTTACTCCCCTGATAAGGTTCACCGCATAACCTGCCATCATGTTGGCTCCCCAGTCGTTAAAGGATGTGGTCATGCCGTTGGACTTCAGGAAGTCATTTAATAGCGTAGACGTGGTGGTCTTGCCATTGGTGCCTGTTACCGTAATGGTGAGCTTGGGTTTTGAAATCTTTTCCAAAAAATCCGGGCACATCTTGCATGCCAGAAGGCCGGGCATGTCGGTCTTGGGTTTTTTGATGAGATAATAGAAACCCATCATAAGTTTTGATGCCCATAGGGCGATATAGAATCTAAACATAAATACTCCTTTATAAGATCTCCGTCATTAGGGTAGAAATGTTCTCTTTGAATTTGATCCAAAGAGATCTGTTATTGTAATCATCCAAAGTAAGTTCGTGGCTGTCTTCCATGTCCTTATAAAAGGCTCCTTCCATCTTTTCGGCAAAAGCCTTGTCATAGATGAAGGCGTTGGTCTCGAAGTTTAGCTTGAATGATCTGTTGTCGAAATTGCATGATCCCACGGAGGAAACCTCTCCGTCGGATACTATGGTCTTGGCGTGCAGGAAGCCCTTATCATAGATGTAGACCTTGCAGCCTGAGTTTAAAAGCTCGGCTACGAAGGAATATGTGGCCCAATATACGAATACGTGATCCGGTTTGCACGGAATCATTATCCTTACGTCCACCCCTGACTGTGAAGCCATCTTCAGGGATTCTATAATGGACTGGTCCGGCACGAAGTAAGGTGACTGGATGAAGACGTTATTTTTGGAAGTGGCGATCATCTTCATGTATGCCCTCTTGATCTCCTGGTGGGGAGCTTCCGGTCCGCAGTTAACGATCTGTATACCTGCCTGACCTACTCTGTTGCTCTCATCCAGGACGGTGGGCACCTTCATGACTTCCTTGGTGGTGAATCTCCAATCCAGAATGAACCTTCCCAAGAGTTCCTTTACCGCCTCACCTTTGATCCTCACGTGGGAGTCTCTCCAGTGACCGAATCTGGGGTTCATGTCGCAGTATTCATTACCGACGTTGTAACCGCCTGTATAGGCAAGTTTTTCGTCGATAACGATGATCTTGCGATGGTTTCTGTAGTTCAGATTAAGACCGATCTTAATGCCCAGCTTGTACAGTCTCGGCGGGAAGAAGTAACCTACCTTCCCTCCTGCTTTCTTGTACTCCTTAAGAGCATTGTTTCCGATCCATCTGGAACCTTGGGTATCGATCAAAAGCCTTACGGTCACGCCCTCTTTAGCTTTTTCGGTAAGAGCGGAAATAAGTTTTTTGCCGATCCTGTCGTATTTTATTATGAAATACTCCATGCAGATGCTTTCCTTGGCAGCTTTGATATCCTTAAGTATCTGCTCGAAAAGCACCTTCCCGTCGGTTATGAGTTCCACGCTGTTTCCGTCCATATAGATGGAATCGGCGTAGACCTGATTGAGTTTGACCAGATCCCTCCTGTTGACCGCGGCTGGGTTGCCGTAGTCATGACCGGATGTAAGTCCGTCGCTCATCTGAGTCCTGAGGATGTTGGATATAGCCTCCCACTCCTCGTCATAGAGACGATTGATATGAGTTCGCGACAGGTTCTGGTTGAATACCAGATAGAAGATGAAGCCGACTATGGGTATGAAAGCCAGCACCATGATCCATGCCAGTCGGGATGTGGCGGTTTTTCTTTCCAGAAACAGAACCGTAAAGATAAAGATAAAGTTTATGGCGTATATTATCATGGGCAGGGATATTTTGCTCAAAATATCTGTTATGCCTTGCATTTCTTATACCAGTTCTCCTTCCAGACTGAAAGTATTGGATGAGGTTATCCTTACCTTTACGAGTTTACCCTGAAGTTCAGGGTCTCCTGTGAAATTAACGAGTTTAAATGTGTCGGTCCTGCCCGACAGTTTGTGGGAGTTCCTCCTTGAAGGACCGTCGCAAAGCACCGTAACGGTGCGTCCCACGTAAGCGGCGTTCTTTGCCTGAGATACTGAGTTTATGGAATCGCAGAGACGGTTGAATCTCTCATGCTTGATCTCATCGGGGATCTGATCCTCTGCTATGGCAGCCGGAGTGCCCTTTCTCTTTGAATAGAGGAAGGTAAAGGCTGAATCATATCCGACTTCATCGCAGAGGTCCAGTGTATCCTGGAAATCTTCCTCTGTCTCGCCGGGGAAGCCTACGATTATGTCCGTTGAGATGGCCATGTCAGGATCCACTTCTCTGAGCTTTCGAACCAACTCCAGATATCTGGCTCTATCGTATCTTCTGTTCATGCGCTTAAGCACATCATCGCTTCCTGCCTGAACGGGAAGATGGAAATAGTGGCAGAGCTTGGAGCAGTCTCTGAAGCAGTCGATGAGTTTATCGGAAAGATCCTTTGGATGAGATGTCATGAATCTGATCCTTTCGATGCCTTCGATGTCGTTCACCGCTCTGACAAGATCGCTGAAGTCCCAAAGTCCGTCCTTTCCCTGGCCCTTATAGCTGTTTACGTTCTGTCCCAGGAGCATAACTTCCCTTACGCCGTCGTCAGCGAGCCTTTTGATCTCAGCTAAGATGTCCTCGGGGCATCTGGATCTCTCGCGGCCTCTGGTATAGGGAACTATGCAGTAGGCGCAAAAATTATTACAGCCGAAGGTAATATTGACGTAAGCCTTGTGCTTATAGAGTCTCTTTGAAGGAAGGCCTTCCACGATATCTCCGCCCTCAGGCCAGACGCTGAGCTGCTTTTCCTTCTCGTTATAGAGATTATCGAGAAGCGTCGGAAGCTCGTGAATATTGTGGGTGCCTAAGATCACGTCCACCCAAGGATATTTGGCCTTAAGGGTGTCGATGACGTGCTGTTGCTGCATCATGCAGCCAGACACACAGACTGTGAAGTTTTCTCCTTCAGCTATCTTTTTCTTTTTAAGCTGACCCAGGGTCCCAAAAAATCTCTTGTCGGCATTATCTCTGATGCTGCAGGTATTGAAGATTACGATATTGGCGTCCTTCCTCTCCTTAGCGGGCTCATAGCCCTTCTCGATGAGCATACCTGCCATGATCTCAGAGTCGTGCTCGTTCATCTGGCAACCGAAGGTCTGTATAAAAAATGTTTTACTCATGCTTTTCTTTCCTGCCCATAAGGATTCCTATACACTCATCAGCGTCGATCTCTCCTAAGAGAAGCTTGTGAAGAGTGTTGGTAATGGGCATTTCTACGTTGTATTTATCAGCAAGCTCTGTTACAGCTTCCTGGGTGGTATAGCCTTCTACGACCATACCGATCTTTTTTAAAGCGCTCTCTATATCCATGCCCTGTCCCAGAAGTATGCCGAAGCGACGATTTCTGGAATGCATGGATGTACAGGTGACTACCAAATCTCCGATGCCGGAAAGGCCGGCAAAGGTCTCAGGCTTGCCTCCCATGGCCACGCCAAGACGAGTCATCTCAGCGATACCTCTGGTGATGAGAGCGGCTTTAGCGTTGTCTCCCAGGCCCAGTCCGTCTGAGATACCACAGCATAAAGCTATGATATTCTTTACGGCTCCGCCGAGTTCTACACCGGTTAGATCGTTATTGGTGTAGACTCTGAAGTTATCATCCATGAAAACGTGCTGGATGAGTTTGGCGTACTCCGGATCATCCGATGCTGCACATACGGTGGTAGGCAGGTATCTGGCCACCTCCTCCGCATGAGAAGGACCTGACAGACAGCCTATCTTGGAATCAGGATATGACTCCTTCATGATCTGAGACATGCGGCATAAGGTGCCTATCTCAATTCCCTTGGCCACGTTTACAAGCATCAGATCGGATCTGATCTTTGCCATATTTGTGACCACGGATCTTAACTGCTGAGCAGGAACGGCTAAAACGGCCATTTCACAGTCTTTAAGAGCCTCCTCTAAGTTACTGGTGACCTTAAGAGCCTTTGGTAGAATTACACCCGGAAGGTATTTGTGATTGCCACCTGTGGCCTGTATCATCTTCATCTGAACTTCGTTTCTTCCGTAGATGATCACATCATGTCCCTTGTTTACAAGGAGCATGGCCAGGGCAGTTCCGAAACTTCCGGATCCTATGACCGATATCTTCATTTGCCCTGCTCTCCTTTCTTTTTGCCCTTATCCAGGAAGGACAGAGTTGGTTCTTCATGGTTGAGAAGTCTCTTGATGTTACCTCTGTGCATGAAGATTATGAGCAGAGCCATGATGGTCACATAAGGAAGGGAAGCCTTTTCCAGGAGCAATGCGTAGATGATGGCGCTGGCTGCCCCTGCGATGGAGCCCACGGACATTCTTTTGGAGATGAGGGTGAATACCACAACTGTGGCCAGGCAAAGAAGTGCGATCTTCCAGTTGACCCCCAGGAGTCCTCCGAAGGCTACGGCTACGCCTTTACCGCCTTTAAAACCATAATAGACGGGAAATACGTGTCCGATAAAGGCTGCGATGCAGGCGATGTAACCATAAACATCGTTTCCGAAGACCATGCCGAAGATCAGTGCCGGAAGGAAGCCCTTAAGGATGTCCACCGTAAGTGTAATGATGGCAGCCTTGCCGCCCATAACTCTTAAGACGTTGGTGGTACCGGCGTTACCGCTTCCCTCTTTCTTGATGTTGATTCCTCTGGCTCTTCCCAAAAGGATGGCCGGAGAAATGCTTCCCAGAAGATATGAAACTACTGCAGTAATAATGATCTTAACCAATGTAATCGTCCCTTTCGCCTTTTTCTCTGAAAATAAACTTTATGGATGTTCCTTCGAAACCGAAGCTTTCTCTTATTCTGTTCTCAATGTATCTGGAATATGAGAAGTGCATCAGTTCTCTCTTATTTACCTGGAAGCTGAAGAGCGGTGGCTTCACGCCGATCTGAGTTCCATAGTAGATCTTGAGTCTTTTGCCCTTGTCTGAAGGTGGCTGTTTCATGAGGACAGCATCCTGGATCAGGGCGTTCAGCTGGCTGGTAGGTACGCGGAGAGCTCTGTTCTCGGATACGGCTTTGCAGGTGTCGATGACCTGCTTGACCCTCTGCTTCTCCTTGACGGAGATGAAGAGGATGGGCGCGTAGCTCATGAACTGAAGATCGGCTTCCAGGAGTCTCCTGAAGTCTCTCATGGTGTTGGTCTCCTTGGGAACGAGGTCCCATTTGTTGACTACCAGAACTATGCCCTTGCCTTCTTCGTGAGCGATGCCGGCGATCTTCTTATCCTGATCAGACAGGCCTTCAGCTCCGTCTATCATAAGGACGCATACGTCGCAACGCTCTATGGCTGTGACCGCTCTTACTACGGAATACTTCTCGATATCGTCGTTTATTCTTGACTGACGTCTGATACCTGCTGTATCGATCAAGGTGTACTTCTGACCGTCCTTTTCGAAGGGCGAGTCGATGGAATCTCTGGTGGTACCTGCTATGGGTGAAACGATAACTCTGTTCTCTCCCAAAAGGCAGTTGACCAGAGATGACTTACCTACGTTAGGTTTTCCTATTACAGCGATCTTGATGTCTTCGTCATCGTCGGAATCGATATCGTCAGGGAATCCTGCCACGACCTCATCAAGGACTTCGGTGAAGTTCAGCATGTTTGCTGATGAGATGGGAATGGGTTCTCCAAGTCCCAGCTCATAGAAGTCGTAGAAGAAATCAGGAAGAGATGAAGGTTTATCGATTTTATTGATGACCAAGATCACCTTCTTACCGGTACGTCTGAGCATATCAGCTACTTCATCATCCGCGCTGGTAAGGCCTTCCTTTCCGTCACACATGAAGATTATGACGTCAGCCAGATCCATGGCTATCTGTGCCTGTTCTCTCATCTGAGAAAGGATGATGTCCGTGGATGAAGGCTCGATACCGCCGGTATCTATGAGACCGAAGTTAATGGAATTCCACTCAGCGTCCGCATAGATACGGTCACGGGTAACTCCCGGTGTATCTTCTACGATGGCTATACGCCTTCCGACTATTCTGTTGAAAAACGTGCTTTTGCCCACATTGGGTCTGCCTACGATGGCAACGATGGGTTTACTCATCAAACAATCCTCCGATAAATTCTGCAGGATCAAAGGCTTCAAGATCTTCGAGGCCCTCACCTGTTCCGATGAACTTGACGGGCATGTCGAATTCATCAGCTATGGTTATGGCGATACCGCCCTTGGCGGTGCCGTCAAGCTTGGTTATAACTATGCCGGTAATGTCAGCGACATTGCCGAATTCCTGAGCCTGAGAGATGGCGTTCTTGCCGGTGGTGGCGTCGAGGATAAGCAGAGTCTCTCTGTCAGCCTCAGGCCACTCCCTGCCGATGACCTTGTTCATCTTCTCAAGTTCGTTCATAAGATTCTTTTTGTTCTGGAGCCTTCCTGCTGTATCGCAGATAAGCACATCCGTGTGTCTGGCCTTAGCAGACTGGATGGCGTCAAAAATAACAGCTGAAGGATCAGCACCTTCCTGATGCTTTATGACGGGAATACCGTTTCTCTCACCCCAGATGGAGAGCTGTTCTGAAGCAGCGGCTCTGAAGGTATCTGCTGCTGCCAGCATAACGGACTTGCCTTGGCCCTTAAGTCTGTAAGCAAGCTTTCCGATGGTGGTGGTCTTGCCACCGCCGTTGATGCCGATCATAAGGATGACCAAGGGGCTCTTGTCTGATAAGAGCTGTCTGTCTCCTTTATCGACGCATTCCATGATTATGTTTGAAAGGGCTTTTCTTACATTCTCAGGCTTGACGATATAGTCCGTAGCGATCTTGTCACGTATCTTATCCATGATCTTCATGGTGGTCTCCATGCCGATGTCAGAGGTGATCAAGATCTCCTCCAGTTCGTCCATGACGTTCTCATCAACTTCCATCTTAGCGAAGATGGTGTCGTGGATCCTAGCGCCCAGATTTCCAAAAAATCCTTTTTTCTCTTTAAAAATACTCATAATACTCCTTATTCAAAAAACTCTATTAAAGTTCGAAATCACTGCCAAGTCTTAAGGACAGCACTTTTGAGATACCCTGTTCAGGCATCGTTACGCCGTAGAGAACATCTGCATGCTCCATGGTCGCCTTTTGGTGGGTTACTACTGCAAACTGTATATCCTTGAAGTTCTTAAGGTAGCTTGCGAATCTGTCGATGTTGGCGTCGTCCAAAGCAGCCTCTACCTCATCCAGAATGCAGAAAGGCGTGGGCTTGGTCTTAAGGACAGCGAACATCAAAGCTATGGCCGTCATGGACTTTTCACCACCGGAAAGAAGATTGATGTTCTGAAGCTTCTTTCCGGGAGGCTGAGCGTTGATCTCAATACCGGACTCCAGTGGATCGTTCTCGTTATCCAGAGTGAGCTCTGCGGTACCTCCTCCGAAGAGATCCTTGAAGATCTTTTCGAAGTTCTTAACAACAAGGTTAAAGTTGGTCTTGAACCTGTTCTTAATGATCTTATCCATATCTTCGATGATGGAATTCAGCTCATCCATGGCGTCTGTAATATCTTTTCGCTGATCCAGGAGGAAACCGTATCTCTCGGATACCTGCTTGTATTCCTCGATGGCACCTACGTTGATATTGCCCAGTTCCTCGAGCCTGTTCTTGATCTCTCTGGACTGCTTGACCGCTGTGGTATAGACGAAGTCGTCCTTGCGGAATTCAAGAGCTTGTGCGTAACTGATCTCAAAGTCCTCCAGAAGCTTCTGCTTAGCGGATTCCAGCTGAGCTTCGTTCTTTGCCAGTCTGATCTCCTGTTGCTGCTTCTGTGAAGCATAGGAATTATACGCGTCGGTGATCTCGTTGAACTGCTTATTCATCTCGGAGATGGATCCCAGAACTTCGTTTCTTTCTGTATCCACCTGAGCGATGTATTCTTCCAGATCTTCCCTCTGAGTATTGAGTGCCTTATAGGTCTCCTCGGAATCGTCGGAACCGAACATGAGATGCTCACGCTTCTCTTCTATTCTGTCGCGCTTATCCATCTTGTCGTCGATCTGCTCAGTCAATTCATCGATATTGTCCTGAGTGATGGACATGAGGTTCTCCAAGGCTTCAAGCTTGTTCTCCAGTTCGGTCTTATTTACTCTGGCATTGGTAATTGCCTCGTTAGAGTCAGTCACCTTTTCGGTGTTTTCCTCGAGTATCTTCATGACCTCTTCGGACTTGGCCTCCAATTCCTTGATCTCATCATCGCAGGCCTGAGCCTTTTCGCTGGCCTCGGCGATGAGTTTCTCGGTATTGTTGAATTCCTCGTCGATATTCTGAAGTTCCTTATCTCTCTTCTCGTTAGCCTCTCTGGCATTCTTTAAGGTCTCTTCCAAAGAACGTATTCTGGACTGCAGATCCACATCCTTGAGTTTCAATGCATTAAGCTCATCTTCTAATGCTTTGAGAGATGCTCTTAAGTTGCCGAGTTTCTCCTCATCCTTCTCGCGGACCTGAGAATAGTGCTCCTGATCCTTCAGAAGTCTTCTCATCTCAGAATCAAGAGAGATGATCTCGTTCTTTCTGGAAAGGATGTTTGAAGTCTTATTTTTGAAACGACCTCCGGTGATGGCACCGTTGGCGTTTATGACTTCGCCCTCCAGGGTGACGAATCTTACTGCCTGAGCAACATTCTTTGAAAGTCTGACTGCCGTATCCAGGTCACGTACGATTACCACTCTTCCCAGCAAATAATCAAATACCGTGGTGTATTCCTTGTCAAAGGTTGCTATGTCGCAAGCTAGACCTTCGAATCCGTTAGCCTGAGTTATGGCACGGTCCAGATGAGCTCTGGTACCCTTGATGGACTCCATGGGAAGGAATGTAAGCCTTCCTGCTGAATTCTCCTTGAGTCTCTGGATGGCGCGCTTGGCGTCAGCGTCTCTCTCGCATACGATGTTCTGAAGACCCTGTCCGAGAGCGGTTTCCAAAGCTACCTCATAGCCTCTGGGTACGTTTATAAGCTCTGCCACAGTTCCTCTCAGACCGTGATTGTCGCCCTTCATGATGAAACGTACGGAGTTGTTGTAACCCTCGTAGCTGGATTCCATCTCTTCCAGGGCTTTTTTGCGGGCGGAGACTCTGGAGTGGTTGATCTTGAGATCTTCTATCTTCAGGTTCATGGCCTTGATATCGTCGTTGGTCTTGTTGATATCCTTTACGAAGATATCGACTCTTTCCATGACTTCTCTACCCTTCAGATCGTTCTTTTCCTTGGCTTCCTTGGTGACGAGGATCTCCTTGTTGATGGCCTGGGAATTATCCTTAAGGTCGTTGGCGTCGTGGAGGATCTGTTCCTTTCTTCTCTTTAAGGTATCCTTCATGCTCTCCACAGAGGCAGCTTCGGATCTCAAGCCGGAGGATTTTTTGGAAAGTTCCATGATGCGGTCCTTATAGCCGTCCAGCCTGGACTGCTCCTTTAAGGATACGCTCATAAATCCGTTGTATGCGTCTATGGCATCGGCCAGGCGATCGGATGATGCGTCAAGTTCCTTTTCGAGGGCCTGGCGCTTGGTCTCCTGTTCATCGCTTACGGAGATCTCCTTATCAAGCTTCTCTGAAAGCTCGTCTATCTCGCCGGTAAGACGATCGATGTCCCTGTCAAGGGATGCTAGCTTCTCGTCATCCAGCTGAGATTTATTTTTGATCTCGTTGATCTGATTTACCAGTTTAAGTAACTTCTCTCTGGCTTCGTTTCCAAGGCTCTGAAGATTCTCGTTTCTGTCTCTTGCCTTATTGATCTCCAGGTCCAGAGTGTTTCTGTCCACTTCCAGTTTATGAAGGCTATCTATGAGCTGCTTAACGTCGTCAGCTCCGGATTCCTCCTGGTCCGTAAACTTGTCAATATTTCTAAGGGTTATGTTTATGTCCAGTTCTCTCTTGATGGCTCTGATCTCCAAAGCTTCCTGAGCCTTTTCGCTGTCCTCCTTAAGTCCGTCGATCCTGCCTTCTATCTCGCCGATTATGTCGTTGACCCTGTCCAGATTGATCTGGGCGTTGGCCAGCTTTCTCTCGGCTTCGTGCTTTCTGGTCTTATAGAGAACTACGCCGGCGGATTCTTCAAAGATCTCCCTTCTCTCGTCAGGTTTGCCCTCAACGATGTTCTGGATCTTACCCTGACCGATGATGGAATAACCATCAACACCGATACCGGTGTCCATGATCAGTTCGCGTATATCCCTTAATCTGCATTGATTATTGTTGATGAGATACTCGGATTCACCTGAACGATACATCCTTCTGGTGATGGCCACCTCGTTGTAATCGATGGGAAGGATGCCTGTGGAATTGTCTATGACCAGTGTGACTTCGGCCATTCCCCTGGACTTTCTGGAAGCGGTACCGTTGAAGATGACCTCTTCCATTTTACCGCCTCTCAGCATCTTAGGGCTCTGCTCGCCCAGTACCCAACGGATGGCATCACTTATATTCGATTTACCGGAACCATTGGGACCTACGATACAGGTCACACCGGGATGGAAATCAATCACCACAGGTTCTGCAAAGGATTTGAACCCGTGCATCTCGATTCGTTTAAAATACATTATCTACCTCTCAAATTTTCCAGAGCTTCTCTGGCAGCGTTCTGTCCTGCTTCTTTTTTGCTCTTGCCTGAACCTCTGCCGTACAAAACTCCGGCGGCTTCAACATGGACGAAGAATACCTTGTTGTGATCCGGGCCCTCAGCCTTGTCGGTCACATATATGATCTCAGGCTTATCTTCTTTGCTCTGTAAATACTCCTGAAGCTCAGATTTATAGTCGTTGAAGAGCTTGCCATCTATGGCCTTGTTGATGGTCTCGCCCAAAATATCCAGAACTCTTTCGTTGACGGTTTCAAAAGAGCTGTCAAGGAAAATTGCTCCGATCAGAGCCTCCACAGCATCTGCGATAATGGAGTCCTTGAACTCGCCGCCTGTATGCCTCTCGCCTGTACCCAGTTTAAGGAAGGTGTTAAGGCCGATCTCTCTTCCCACAAGGCTCAAAGACCTTTCGCATACGATGAGGGATCTCATCTTGGTGAGAACGCCTTCGTGCTCCTTGGGAAGTCTCCTGTAGAGTTCAGTTCCGATGACGCAATCCAGGACGGCGTCTCCGATGAACTCCAGCCTTTCGTTGTCATCTCCCTCACTGGGATGTTCCCTTCTGTAGGAACTGTGGGTAAGGGCCTTGGAGAGAAGTTCCGGATCCTTGAAATTATATCCTATTCTATTTTCGATTTTTAAAAAATCCAATTTAACTGATCGACTCCTCTATGATCTCTATAACGTTCTGTTCTGCAAATAATACAGCTTTTAAAATGGTGCTTCTGACACCCTTAGCGCTGGATGAACCGTGCATCTTGACCACGGGACGCTTGATGCCAAGGATTGGAGCTCCGCCGTATGTGGAATAGTCGAATTCCTTCTTGAGTTCCTTAAGCTTATCGATTAAGAGCAAAGAACCAAGTCTGGCATGTATTCCGTCGGTGAACTTCTTCTTGATAGTCTTGAAAACGTTCCAAGCCATACCCTCTGTAAGCTTGAGGATGATGTTTCCGGTGAATCCGTCAGTAACGATGATGTCAGCTTTTCCCTTGGGAACGTCTCTGGCTTCGATGTTACCTTTGAAGTTCAGGTCGTCGCGTTTCTTAAGGAGTTCATAGGTCTCCTTGGTGAGAGGACTTCCTTTCTCCTCTTCTTCGCCGATATTTACAAGGGCTACTGTGGGATTCTCCCTGCCGAGTACCTTCTCCATGTAGATGCTGGACATAACCGCAAAATCCACAAGATTGTTAGGCTTGCATTCAGCATTAGCGCCGGCATCGCAAAGCAATGACGCCTCCTTACCGAGTATTGGATAGATGGTGCAGATGGCAGGTCTGTCGATTCCCCTGATTCTTCCGATGATAAGCAGGCCTCCTGCCAGGAGCGCTCCAGTGGAGCCGGCGGAAATGAACAGGTCTCCCTCTCCTTCCTTCAGCATCTTCATGCCTCTTACTATGCTGGAATCTTTCTTTCTTCTGATAGCCAAAGCCGGAGCTTCATTGTTAGTAATAACCTCCGTCGTATGGACTATTGAAATATTTTCAGGGCGGTGATGTTTGGTGATATCATCCAGTGCTTCCTCAATTTTAGCCTGATCACCGATCAATACGATCTCGTGATCCAACTCCTGAGCAGCCATTACGGCGCCTTCACAAACTGCATAAGGTGCGTTATCTCCACCCATTCCGTCTAATAGTATTCTCATAACAGTACCTCCTGGTCCAGGACATATATATACATAATCAATCATACCACAAATAGTAGAAAAAAGCCACTATAAAATGGCTTTTTCTACACAATTTATTGTATTTTCTCTTTTTCTTCACAGAAGATACAAAAACGCCCCCTTGCGGGGGCATTATTGCTTTAAAATTTATCGTTTAGGCAGGCCTTCCTTGGTAAAAGGAAGACTTTCGAGCAAGCTGAAGTATTTCTGGTAATTGGCTCTGAACTCCTTCTGATAATCAGGATTGTTAGCATGATGGAGGTCGTGGATGTAATCGTGCTCCTTACCAATTACGTCGATATCCGTAAGCTCGATGATGTAAATGGCCAGATCGGAACACTGGTCGGAAATGTGTTCCAGATTCTGCAAAATACTCTGATAACGGATGCCCGCCACGGGTTCGCAGATGTTTCTCATCATCCTGTAAACGTGTCTGGAGTTAAGATCATCGATGAGGTCATCGATAACCTCTTCCATAGGCTCTACCTTTTTGGCAAGAGCATTATCGTTTTCTTTGTACGCTTTGATGGTGAGATCCAGGATATCGTAGATGGCATCTATAGCAAGTCTGAGTTCAGCCTTGGCATATTCTGTGATGCTCTTACCGTCTTCTCTTAAGCTTGCCACATCGTCCTTGATATTGACTGCCAGGTCACCTATCCTCTCAAAGCAGATGAGAGCTTTGATCTGGAAGTTCTGGTTTCTGTTATCCCTGTCACGTTTCACATAAGGTGAAATGGATACTACATACTGGTTAGCCTGGTCGATGACCCTGTCAAGCAGGATCTCTCTCTGATTGATCCTGTTATCTCTTTCAGGATCATAGTCGTAGATCTGTTTTACACAGGCATCGTAGTTGTGATAAGCGATATCGCTCATATGGCCGATCAGGTGAGAAACCTGGGATAAAGCCAGTACAGGTGAAGTGATGAGACGAGGATCCAGCTCCTGAAGAGCTTCTTCGATCTCGATATCCTCCTGCTCCTTGGGGATCTCCGGAATGAGTTTCTCTGCAATCCTTGCAAATACTCCGGAAAGCGGAAGCAGTAAAACTGCCGGAACAAGTCTGAATATACCGTGGATGTTAGCTACACCGCCGGAATCCAGAGACATGGTCCAGAGTTCATCGCTTATAACGCCGGTGACCCTGAGGATGAAGATGCAGACGATGATGAGTATGGCAGCGAATACGTTATAGATAACGTGTACGGTGGCTGTCCTCTTCTGTTCAGGTGTAGCTCCTATGCGGCTCACTATGTAAGTGGTGATACAGTCACCGATATTAACGCCTATTATTACGGCAAAGATGCCGGTGAAGGTAACGCCCATGGACGATGCTATGGACTGGATGATACCTACAACTGCAGAGGATGACTGGATGATGGCTGTTACGCCGACACCGGAGATGAACTGCAGAAGATAGTTCTTTTCGAAGGATACCAGAAGACCTGAAAGGCTGTCGGAGAAGTTGCTCACAGCAGCTGACATATATATCAGACCCATGAACAGTACACCGAATCCGCAGGCAATGTTACCCATGTTCTTATGGGAGCCTCTCTTGGAAAACATTATAAGGCCGATACCTATGACGAGAGCCAGAGGAGCCAGATTGTCCGCCTTGAAGAAGTAAAGTATGCTGTCTTCAGCGGATTTTAAGTCCATGAGTCGAATGACCTGAGCTGTAATGGCAGTACCTACGTTAGCTCCGAGAACTATTCCGATGGACTGTCTGAAGGTCAGGAATCCGGCACCAACGAGACCTACAGTTAGAACTATGCAGGCCGTAGAACTCTGTATTACACAGGTAACGAACATTCCCAGCAGGAAGCCCAGAAACGGCTTGTTGGTAACCTTGGCCAGAGCCGTCTTCATGGCCCCGCCGGAACTGGCCTTAAGGCCGTCTCCCATTATACGCATTCCGTAAAGGAACATGGCAAGACCTCCCAGCATCGCCACGATCCTATAGAAAATTACCATATAAACACTCCTAAATAATCAAATGCACGTTTAAAAGCGCGAGCAGCGCATGTTGCTCGCGCTTACGCTTATTTGTTTACGCCTCTTTAAACTCTTCTCTGAGTTCCTTGATGATAGCGTCGATTCTTCTTACGACTTTTCTGAAGTCTTCAGCTTCATAACCTCTTGTGGTCATAGCAGCGGTACCGATACGTACGCCGGAAGCCTGCATAGGTGAACGTTTCTCATTAGGAACGCAGTTCTTGTTAAGAGTGATGCCGTTTGCGTCGCATCTCTCCTGGAGCTGCTTGCCGCTGAAAGGTTCATCGGAAAGGTCAAGAAGGATCAGATGGTTATCTGTACCGCCGGTAACGATCTTATATCCGAGCTTGAGGAATTCATCAGCAAGAGCTGCGCAGTTCTCAACTACCTTCTTAGCATAGTCCTTGAATTCAGGTCTTAATGCTTCTTCTGCGCATACAGCCTTAGCTGCGATAACGTGCTCCAGAGGGCCGCCCTGTGCATAAGGGAATACTGCGGAGTCAACCTTCTTGGCAAGTTCTTTCTTAGCAAAGATAAGGCCGCCTCTAGGTCCTCTTAAGGTCTTGTGTGTGGTGGTTGTGATGATATCAGCGATACCAAACGGTGAAGGATGAACTCCACCAGCGATAAGGCCGGCGATATGAGCCATATCTACCATGAAGTAAGCTCCTACTTCCTTAGCGATCTCACCGAACTTTTCGAAGTCAAGGATTCTTGAGTATGCGGAAGCACCTGCAAGGATCAGCTTGGGATGATGCTGAAGAGCAAGTTCTCTTACGTTGTCCATGTCGATGAATCCGTTGTCGTCTACATCGTAGAATACCAGGTTGTAAAGTTTACCTGAGAAGTTTACAGCTGAACCGTGAGTAAGGTGTCCGCCGTGGTCAAGGTCAAAGCTCAGGATGGTGTCGCCGGGCTCAAGAACTGACTTATAAGCAGCGAAGTTAGCCTGAGATCCTGAATGAGGCTGAACGTTAACGTGATAGTCTGTATTGAATACCTTTCTCCATACGTTGCAGCAGTACTCTTCGATCTGGTCTACGAATTCAGTTCCACCGTAGTATCTGCCCTTGTTTCCTGAATATCTCTCTACAGGAGGTGCCGGATAACCTTCAGCATACTTCCATACGAGGCAGCTTCCGCAGGCAGCCATAACTGCGTCGGAGCAATAGTTCTCGGAAGCGATGAGCTCTACGTTGTTGCTCTGTCTTTCGAATTCCTTCTTGATGAGTTCTCCTACTGTGGGAGAAGTCTTCATAATAAGTTCATAGTTTTCAATGTTATACTTGTCGTACATGATAAAACCTGCCCTTCATATTTTTTAAAAATGGTTGTTTATGGAGTGAAAACTTTTGATTAAACCCATTCTCACCCACTATAATCAAATATATCTTACCTACCGCAAAAAATCAAGTTTAATAATAAACAAAAACATTATATAAACATTCTTATCAAATTGTGCACTTGGATTTTTTGCGCCGATGTGTTATGATTTCAACAAATGACAAAAAGGAGCAAAAAATAATGATCAAAGGAACACTGGTACCCGCCCTCACCTTTTTTGACAAGGACGGAAACATAGATGAAAAATTCACCTCATGGCACATGAACTGGGTGCTGGATAACGGAGTCAACGGACTCTTCGTTACAGGAACCTACGGTTCAGGCTATCTCATGAGCCCCGAGCAGCGCGTAAGAGTATACGAGATCGCACGTGAGATCACGAAAGCTCATCCCGGAACCTTCTGCGTCGCTCACGTAGGATCCAACGACTCCGCTTCCTCCGTATATCTCACGGAGAACGCCAGAGATCTGGGCTATGATGCCGTAAGCGCAGTAAACCCCTACACCTTCAAGTACAGAGACGATGAGCTTGTCGGATATTATTCAGATCTTGTTAAAGCCGCCGGCAAGATGCCCGTCTTCGCATATAACAACCCTTCCCTCACCTCCAAAGCCATCGGCATGGATCTTGTCAGGAAGTTCGCAGAAGTTGGCGTAAGCGCCATGAAGGACTCCTCACTTAACAGAGACCTGGCCCTGGCCATCAGAGAGTTCAGAGAAAACGAAGGTGCTGATTTCGAATACATCTCCGGCTCCACTAAGGACTGGGATTACTTTAGAACCATCGGCGTAAAAGCAATGATAGCAGGCGCATGCAACTACGTACCCGATCTGGTATCATCCATGTACAGATTGTCACTTAAGGATGATGACGAGAGGTTCATGAAGGCCTGCGAATCCGTGAACTACTTAAGCAGCTTCACCAAGGTCGGAAACAGCCTTATCTCTTCCCACCTGGCTTTGAGATCCAGAGGCTATGACGTACCTTACATGAAACGCCCTCTCATCTGCCCTTATGACGAATACAAGGAAAAGATGGCTGAAGACAAGGCTGCCATAGATGAAGCAGTCGAGCTGATAAGGGCCATAGATCCTGAATACAAGTTTGTGAATTAAAAAAGTGGTTGCCAAGTGCAACCACTTTTAATATGCCTTGTTTTATTATAATTCCAACTTCATGGCTACCGGGAAGCAGCTCACGTCTCTTTGATCGCAGGAGCCGCAGCCGAAGAGGTCTGAAGCCTCGTCCCAGGGTATCCTTTCGAATCCCAATGATTCAAAAAACTCCGGCACCTTGGCGCAGAGATAGATGCGCTTGCCTTCTCTGGCTTTGACTTCACTGATGGCTTTTTTCATCATGATGCTTCCGATGCCTGTCCTTCTCATGGGAAGATCCACGCCGATGCCATTTATGTAATATTCTCCCTTTCTCGTGGCCAGCATTACTGCTCCCACCAGAAAATCAGGCTCCTGGATTACTTCCCAGCACTTGACCATCTGAGTTCCCATGGCTTCATCGTTACCGAATTCCAGTCCCATAGGGGTCATGAACTTTACAAGCTTATCGTCGTCATCTGTTTCTCTCATTATGAATCTGAACATCTCTATTTCCTCTTTCTTAACTCCAGCTTGAATTTATTTGCGACGGTTACCAGAACTATGCCCATGGATATGGCCAAAGCTATGGTGAGCGCGTTGTTTCCGTTATAGGCTGCCGCCTCCAGATCCTTTTCAAGGATGCTGTCCACGGTGTAATACAATGAGGCTCCCGGGATCAGAGCGATGGCCACCGAAGTAAAGAATATGGTAGCCGGAGCTTTGTTTACCTTTGCCATGATCTCAGAATACAAGCCTACGAAGACCGATGCTATAAGGGTCGGCAGGAAAAGTCCTCCCAAAATATCCGCCATGATCAGATAGATTATCCATGCACAGCCACCGCCAATACCGGAATAAATGACCTGCTTCTTTTTCATGTTGAACATGAGGGCGAAACCTATGCAGCCGATGAAGGCTGAAATGATCTGGATCACCCTGGCTGCTATTCCTTTTCTAATGGGAACCATAATGAAAGGCACCTGGATCTTTATGAGGGAAAGATAAGAAAGTCCCTTCATTAGAGCCAGCGGCGTAGCGAAGCCCAGGGCTATGGCACCAGCCAGAAGCAGCGCGTTGGCCAGTCTCAGAAGTCCCGTGGCTATATCCCCGATCAGCATATCCCTCACGGCGTTGGTCATGGCAATACCGGGTATCATCAGCATGATCTCACCGATAAGGACCTTGTCCAGGTTGGCCAGCCCAAGAGAACAGAGCAAGATGGACGCTACGCCCGAAATAATGGATGTCATGAAGATGATGGCCATCTGGTTTATATTGAATTTTTTGAAATATCCCAGAAGGAAAACGATCAAAATACTCACGCAGGCTGAGATGATACCGTCAAAAATAGATCCGCCGAAAAACACCGTAAATCCGCCTGCGGCCATTATTCCGCTGAGATATCTGACCCAGTTGGGATTGTTTGGCCTAGACATGACCTCCAGATACTTGGATCTCATGGTCTCCAGGTCGGGTTTCTCGGAGCAGATATATCTGGAAAGATCATTCAGGTAATCCAGCCTGTCAAAGTTGGTGTCGCTTCTCTTTACCCTCCTGATCTGGGTGATTATGTCACCCTTTGGGTCTTCAAAGGTCACCTGAATGTTAGTGGTGGTAATGAAAGCGTTGACCCTGTCAAAAGGACAGTCATAGGCTGAGAGCATTCTCTCTATGCTGTCCTCCACGCGGTTTACTTCAGCTCCCGCCACCAGCATCTCTTCGGAGATATCCAATACATTTTGTAGTAATTTACTGTAATTCATTTATGTAAACTTAGTTGAAAATTATAGTGTTTCGAGATATTTCCTGATCAAAGTCCTGAGTTTGCCGATCAAATAGAGAGAGCCTGCACAGATAAGGCCATCATGCTCCCCTATATGTTTGATTCCCTCCTTGAAGGCACCCTCTATGTCAACAACAGGCACGCATTTGCCGCCCTGCTCCTCTATAAGGGCCTTCAGTTCGTGGGCCAGAAGCTTTCTGGGGTTCTCAGGTTCAGTTGTTATGAAGTTATCGGCAATCCTTCTGAACTCGCCGATGATATGTTCGGTATCCTTGTCCCTGAGCATACCGGTTATCATGAGAAGATCCTTGCCCATTAAGAGCTTTTCATAACCTTCTCTTAAGGTTCTGGCGCCATCAGCGTTATGAGCGCCGTCTATGATGATCAAAGGATCGAAGCACATTACTTCGAAACGTCCGATCTGTTTGGCTTTTTTGAGTCCCTGGTAGATGGCGTCTATGCTGATCTCGATCTCACAGTCATCCTGCAGAGCCTCAATAGTCTTGAGAGCGCAGATGGCATTCTCCACCTGATGCTCGCCCAGCATGGATATCTCCAGGCCCAGATATCTGGCGCCTAAAGTCACGTCGAAGACCGTGCCTGTAAGGCTCTCATCGACGATCTCAGCCTCTATATCGCAGGTTTCATATAACTCACAGTCCAGATCATAAGCGCGGTCTCTGAAGACTTCAAGAGCTTCAGGAGCCCTAGCGGAAGTTATTACCGGACGGCCTTTCTTGATGATGCCGGCCTTGTTTTCAGCGATCTCTTCAAGCGTATTGCCCAGTCTGTCCGTATGGTCGAAGGAAATGGATGTGATGACCGATACCAGGGATTCCTTGATAATATTGGTAGAATCACCTATGCCGCCTAGACCGACTTCCAAAACCACATAATCCGCAGCTTTTTCCTTAAAATACAGGAAAGCCACAGCGGTGATAACTTCGAATTCCGTAGGAGAATCCTCTCCCCTGTCCGTGATCACCTTTACCTTTTCAAGTACTCTATTGGTATATTCTTCCAGGTCCTCATCGGATATGAACTGATGATCAAGTTCGATCCTTTCATTGAAGACCTCAAGGAAAGGAGAAGTATAAAGTCCGGTCCTGTAACCCTGTGCCTGAAGGATCTCATAGATGTATTTGCAGACAGAACCCTTACCGTTGGTCCCGGCCACATGGATACACTTAAGGTCATCCTGAGGATCCCCCAGCTCATGCATGAGAGCCGTCATCCTCTCCAAACCCAAGATACTGCCAAACTTTTCAAACTCATGAATCTTATCAACCGCACCCATAAAAACCTCTTACAAACTTATTAAGTATGAAACCTCACACCCACACAAAAAAGATGCGCCAAGGGAGTGATGTATGCATCGCTCCCTTGGCTTATTGATTATTTGATCTTTGCACTTACGCTTTCCAGCTGCTTCGTCACCTTATCAAGCATCTCTTCATACTTGACAAGTTTATCTCTCTCAGACTGAATCTTAGCCTCAGGCGCCTTGGAAACGAAGCCGGGATTGTTCAGCATTCCTGTGGAACGCTTTACCTCACCCTCGAGTCTCTTCTTTTCCTTGGTGAGTCTCTCGAACTCTTCCTTGTAATCTACAAGCTCATCGAGAGGAACGTAGATCTCAGCACCGTCGATAACAGCAGATACAGCATCAGCTGGAATATCAGCCTTGCTGTCCGTATAGGTCAGCTCGGAGATATTTCCAAGGCTTACGAGATAAGGCTCGCCTGCCTTGATATACTTAGCTCTGTCACCTTCGGAAAGAACTGTGACCTTGATCTTTTTGGAAGGTACTACGCCCTTTTCAGCCTTGATGTTTCTGATGGCCTTGATGGCATCCATGGCCATCTCAAGAGTCTTAACTGCTTCAGGATAGATGTAGCTTAAGCTTGTCTCAGGCCATGCAGCACCGATCAGGAACTTAGGCTCGTCATCTCCGTGAGGAAGGAAGCCCCAGATCTCTTCTGTGATGAAAGGCATGAAGGGATGGAGCAGCTTCAGCATGTTCTTAAGGCACATGATGAGGGTAAATCTCACTACCTTCTTGTCCTCTTCGTCATCGGACCAGAGTCTGGCCTTAACCAGCTCGATATACCAGTCGCAGTATTCATTCCAGATAAGGTCATATACTCTCTGTCCTGCAAGGGCCAGATCATATCTGTCCATGGCGTTATTGACATACTCGATGGCGTCGTTGATCTTATTGAGCATCCACTTATCCTCGTTCTTAAGAGGAATGTTGGAGAAATCTGTAGTATTAGCGCAAACCTTGCCGCAGCAATCGGAACAGCACTTAGCCATTTCTTTGAAGTTTCCGTCTTCGTCCTGAATGTTCATGATAACGAATCTGGAAGCATTCCAAAGCTTGTTGGCGAAGTTTCTGGCGGACTCGATCTTTTCAGTCTGGAATCTCATATCGTTTCCGGGGCTGATACCTGTGGAAAGCATGAATCTCAGAGCGTCAGCACCGTACTTATCGATCATTTCCAGAGGATCGATGCCGTTACCCAGGGATTTACTCATTTTGCGTCCCTGAGCGTCCCTTACGAGACCGTGGATGTAGATGTCATAGAAAGGCACCTCACCCATGTATTCAAGTCCGGAGAACATCATTCTTACTACCCAGAAGAAGATGATGTCATAGCCGGTGATCATGGTCGTCGTAGGATAGAAATATTCAAGATCAGGTGTCTTTTCAGGCCAGCCGAATACTGAGAAAGGCCAAAGCGCTGATGAGAACCAGGTATCAAGAACGTCTTCATCCTGGCGGATATGTGTGCTTCCGCACTTAGGACATACCTTTACGTCCTCGCGGGAAACTATGAGTTCGCCGCAGTCATCGCAGTAATATGCGGGGATCCTGTGGCCCCACCAAAGCTGACGGGAGATGCACCAGTCCTTGATGCCCTCGAGCCAGTGATAATATGTCTTGTCGAATCTCTCAGGAATGAATCTGGAGGTTCCGTTCTTAACTGCTTCGATGGCGGGTTTAGCCAGTTCTTCCATGGCTACGAACCACTGATCTGAAAGCATGGGCTCGATAGCTGAGTGGCATCTGTAGCACTCGCCTTCGGGAATGACCATCTTCTCGATCTTTACGAGATAACCGGCGTCTTCAAGATCCTTTACCCATGCCTTACGGCATTCGTAACGATCCATACCCTCGTACTTACCAGCCAGGGAGTTCATGGTAGCGTCTTCATTGATGCAGCTTACGCAGGGAAGATCGTGTCTCTGTCCTACTTCAAAGTCGTTGAAGTCATGAGCAGGTGTGATCTTAACCGCGCCGGTACCCTTTTCAGGATCCGGGTAAGGGTCAGCGATGATAGGAATGGCTTTATTTACGAGAGGAAGATATACTTCCTTGCCTACGATATCCTTATATCTGGGGTCGTCTCCCTGAACAGCGATGGCTTCATCGCTGAACATGGTTTCAGGACGGGATGTGGCGATGATGATGCCATCAAAGGATCCGTCAACTGAAGGATATTTGAAATACCAGTAGTTGCCGTCCTTATCGTTATGCTCTACTTCAGCATCGGATAAGGAAGTTCCGCATACAGGACACCAGTTGATGAGACGGTTTCCTCTGTAGATCAGCCCTTTTTCATATAATCTTACGAAAGCTTCCTTAACAGCGTTGTTGCAGCCCTCGTCCATGGTAAATCTCTCTCTGGACCAGTCGCAGGAATCTCCCAGCTTGCGGCACTGTTTGGTGATTCGTCCGCCGTATTCCCTCTTCCATGCCCAGGCACGATTAAGGAATTCCTCACGTCCCAGATCTTCCTTCTCCAGACCTTCTTCTTCGCGGATCTTCTGGACGACCTTTACTTCGGTCGCGATGGATGCGTGGTCGGAACCGGGTACCCAGAGGGCCTCGTATCCCTGCATCCTCTTATATCTGGTGAGTCCGTCCTGGAGAGTATGGTCCAGGGCATGACCCATGTGAAGCTGTCCGGTGATGTTGGGAGGAGGCATTACGATGGTAAAAGGCTTCTTGTCGGGGTTGATCTCCGCTCTGAAACAGCCCTCCTCTTCCCAGGTCTGATAGATACGATCCTCAAAATCCTTGGGATCGTAAGTTTTTGCTAAATTCTTCTGCATGATAAAAGCTCCTTTATATTATAACGCCATCAATGAAGACTTTGATGCCTATGATTATCAAAATTATACCGCCTATGGTGGTCTCTCTTACGCCTGTCTTTCCCTTCAGGATGTGTCCTGTATGAAGTGCCACCCAGCAAAGAATGAAAGTCGCGATTCCTATGATCAGGCCCGATGTCAGAGCCATTCCCGTGGTATGCTTGGAAATGGTGAAGCCTACGGACAGTGCGTCGATGGAAGTAGCTATACCCTGAACTATCAGTTCCTTGGTTCCGATGGGTTTATAGGAACTGACTGTGTCTCCTTCGTTACCTTCCTTTATCATCTTGATTCCGAGATACAGTAAGAGGATCAGGGAGATCCAGGGAGTGAACTTCATGAGAACATTTATGAGGCTCACCAGCTCATGTACGAAGAACCAGCCGATGACCGGCATGATGAACTGGAAGAATCCGAAAGTCCCTGCTATGGCCACTTTGCGTCCCTGAGACATCTGTGGTTCCCTCAGGCTGTCCGCGATGGATACGCTGAAAGCGTCCATGGCCAGCCCCACTCCCAAGGCTAAACTTGTCACAAAAAATGAGAGTCCATACATAACTAATAAATTATAACAAATTTCTTTCGTCATGTTAAGGGGCTTTTTAGGAAAAAATTGCTTTAAAATGTTTTGCGCATGTGATAAAATTTATTTAGACTAAGTCTAACCGACATAAAACAGGAGGAATCATGGCTTTTGAATTGAATCAGGAAGTATTTAACAGACTTAAAGATACATGTATAGAGGCTCTTATGATTCGTTCAGTTTCCAGAGCTGATGAAATGATAAATCTTCTCATGGACACCGAAGGCGTCATCATCCACTGCCCTTACCATCACTTTATCGTGCCCGCCACCCTGCTGACCATGGCAGCCCTTGAAAAGTACAAAAAAGAGGAAGAGCTCCGTGACTGGCTGGAAGTCGCTGAGCAGCGCGCCAAGGCTGTGCCCGGCGGAGTCTGCGGCAATATGGGTAACTGCGGTTCATCGGTAGGCGCCGGCATATTCATGTCCGTTTACACCAACGCCTCTCCCCTTTCCACTGAAAATTGGAAGATGGCCAACGAACTCACCGGCAACTGCCTGATCAGGATAGCATCCTACGGCGGACCTCGCTGCTGTAAGCGCACCTGCTATCTCGCCCTTATGGAAGCCATTCCAAGAATCAACAGAGAGCTTGGTCTTAACCTCAAGTTCGACACTTCCGTTATCTGTAAGTATTCCAAAGAAAATAAGGAATGCCTTCACGCTGTCTGCCCCTTCCATGAGACAAATCCCAGAAATTCAGCTGAGGGCTACAAGGTAATCGTGCCCGAGGAGATCCTGCCTGCCAAGGTTCCTAACATAAACTGTGACTGCAGGTTCGAGCCCATCGTAATAAACAACGCTGACTGCTACATCCACTGGACCAAGAATTCCTACGAATTCGTTAAGAAGGACGAGCCCATCTGCGAAGCCGAAGTGGATAAAAAACTCATAGAATTCACCGCTCCCGTGGACGGTTATCTTACACATCAGATCGAGGATGGAGATCACTTCAGAGCTGGCACCGTCATCGGCATTATAAGGAGCAAAAAATTATAATCTCAGCACTTCAAGATCCGCGAAGATCGCGGATCTTTTTATATGTCAGGCTCTTGATTTTTTGCGGTTCAAATGTTAAAATTTGCTTCGTGCTTTTTGCAAATTCATCATAAGGAGTACATTAATGGAACAGAAAATTTTTGAGAACAGAGTTGAAGTCATAAGATATCAGGTCTTAAGGGAAATGGCCCGCCATGCTTGGGAGGGTCACGACGCCTTTACGGCCTTTAATGAAATAGCAAACGTAGTGGCTAAGAGAGGCGAACCTCCCATGAGCTGCTGCATCTATAAGGACAGAGCCATCATCGCTGAACGCATGAGAATAGGTCTCGGCGAATTTCACGGATCTAAGGATACGGTCCAGGTGGTATCCATCGCCTGCGATGAATGTCCCAAGTCCGGTCACATGGTCACCGATATCTGCAGAGGCTGCGTAGCTCATAACTGCAGAGAAGTCTGCCCCAGAAAGGCTATCGTCATCGACGGACGCGGCTATGCCCACATCGACAAGGACCGCTGCGTGGAATGCGGCCGCTGTGCCACCGCCTGTAAATATAACGCCATCATCAACATGCACCGCCCCTGCGAGAGAGTTTGTCCCACCGGAGCAATCAGCATGGATGAAGACGGTTCAGCCTGCATCGATCAGGAGAAATGCATCGTCTGCGGTGCCTGCGTTTATGAGTGCCCCTTCGGTGCGGTAAACGATATTTCAGGCATCATAAGAGTTGTAGACGCCATCAAGGATAAGAAGGAAGACCAGAAGATCTTCGCCGTAGTCGCACCTGCTGTAGCAGTCCAGTTCCCTGGCACCACCGTAGGCCAGGTCTTCAGCGCCATCAAGGCTCTGGGCTTTGACGGAGTCTATGAAGTCGCCATGGGAGCTGACGAGACCGCTCTTACGGAGGCAGCTGAACTCAAAGAGAAAGGTTTCCTGACCTCATCCTGCTGCCCGGCCTTCGTAGAATATGTGAATGTGGAATTCCCCGAACTCAACGACCACGTGTCCTCCACCCTTTCACCCATGGCACTTACAGGACGCGCCATCAAGAAGAAATATCCTGATTCAAAGATATATTTCATCGGCCCCTGCATCGCAAAAAAATACGAGTGCAAGACCGATCGTGCTGAGCCCTATATCGATAGAGTCCTGACCTTCCTCGAACTCATGGCTCTTCTTGACAGCCGCGATATCGACATAGCTTCCATGCCGGAAATGGAGCTTCAGGACGCCTCCGCCTACGGCAGAGGTTTCGCCAAGTCCGGCGGAGTCACACGCGCCATAGAAGAAGCCATCAAGGAACTCGATATGGAAGACTTTGAGTTCAAACCGGTCATCTGTAACGGCGTTAATGAATGCCGTACCGCCCTCCTTAGAGCTAAGGCCGGCAAACTCAACGGCAACTTTATCGAAGGCATGATCTGTGAAGGCGGCTGCATCAAGGGTAACGGCACTCTGGTCAACAAAAAGAACACCGACCTTCACATCGACGACTACTGCTCTTCAGCTATCAAACAAACCCTTAAATAAACCAAAGGGGCCGTCTCATTGATAGCCCCCTTTTTTGATGTATCGGTCAAGAGGTGTCGCAGCAGAATAGGATAAAAACTCTGTTATAGCCAGTTTTATCCTACATGGCTGAAAGGCCATAGGATAAAAATGGCATTTGGACTATATTTATCCTACATGTCTTTTGGACATATGCTGTAGGGAGGCGATATTGTAAGGCAAGGTATTGAAATTTGGACAAAAATTGCTGGGTTAGCAGGTGCTAACAGCTATTTTTTGAACGAATTTATGCTTAAACTGTCTTTTGGAGGATGATCTCAGGAAGTGACAGACGATCTTCTAAAAAACAAGATAGGATAAAAATAGCCAAAACAGGATTTGTATCCTAGTGGGATTTTTTGTGGTAGGATAAAAATGCTTAAATGAAGAGTTTTATCCTAGGTACGGCCTAAAAGGACAATAAATCGTAAGTAGGCCGTGCGAGTTTTTTGCATGACGGCCTAAACCTCAAGAATCACAAGATTAGGCCGTATCACCATACTTATTACCAAATTAAAGGAGCCATCTCATTGTGAGACAGCCCCTTGTTTTGCCATTATTTATTAAATTTACAGTGAAAGGCCGAAGTCTCTTAATTCCTTAAGCTTAGCTTCGGACTTGTTCTCATCTCCATTGGCGGTGATGATTCCCATGTTTGTAGCTCCGAAGAATCTAAGAATGGACTTGTATTCGCTGATGGGAGCATCGTATACTCCGGGGGAACCGGAGCTTAAGAACATGGCATACTTGGTAGCTGCCGGTTTGCCGATGGCATAGAATCTGGTGATGAGTGACATCATGTGACCGGAGAATCCCCAGTAATAGATGGGGCTGGCGATAACGATCATTTCAGCCCACTGTGTGAGTACAGGATAGATCTTCTGCATGTCATCCTGCTGCACGCACTTGCCCTCACCCTTGGCATGGCAGTACTCGCATCCCAGGCAGCCTGTGATCTTCATCTTTGCGATGTCTATCATCTCGACTTCGTGTCCTTTTGCTCTTGCTCCTTCCATAAAAGCTTCGCAATGTGCCTTGGTGTTGGAATTAGCTCTTGGACTTCCGTTCAAAACTAAAATATTCATACACAAACCTCCATGTGTTTTAAATTGGCGGAAACGCTCCGCAGGGCGACCCTAATTATTTCACATTCGGAAGGACTCCGAAGAACACGAAATCCTCATCGAATTCGTTGACTAATGAATGTTTCCCTTCATTGGGACAGTATGCTACCATTCCCGGCTCCAATAAGGTCTTGGAGTCCTCGGTCACTTCATAAGCCTTGCCGCTTATAATGTAGCAGACTTCGTAGTTAGCAGTATGCTGATGGAGACCGATGGAACATCCGGGCGGAATGGTATTTATGATGATGCCTCCCATGCCATCTTCAGGTTCAACCCTTTTGGTGAACACGTGGCCTTCACCGTCTCTCATGTGCTCGACTTTTTTTGCTTCTAATTCTCTGAAATCGTAAACCATAAGTTACCTCCATGATCTATTGTTTATCTTGAAGCGCCTTGTTAAGGGCTCCTCCGAAGAAAAGTATCATAATTATTATCCTGATCCACAGAAGTGCCAGGAACAGTGATGCCAGGGATCCGTACAGGCTCGATGCGTGGTAGAACCTGGGAATGAAGAAGGCGAAGAGTTCTGTGAATACGATCCAGCCAACTACGCAAAAAATCGTACCCGGCAGCATGCTCTTAAGGCTGTGCTTCTGTGCCGGAAGATAGGCGTAGATGAAAAGGATCACTATTAAAGCAGCCAGGATTATGATGATCAAGCTCAGATCCAGTATGGAAGAAAGCAGTGAGTCTATGCTTTCAAGTCCGATCCTTTCCATAATGTTATTTATCACGCCCTTTATGGATTCTCCCAGTACCTCAAACACCAGGAGCGCAGGGAAAAGCACCACCAGAAGAAGCGTGCACACAAGTCTTTTGATGATGTTAAGTATGCCCTTCCCGGTCTGAGAGCCATCTAGCTTGTTCAAACCTGCCTGAATGGCTGCAACGCCTTGTGACGCTGACCACAAAGTGGTTAAAGCCGCTACTCCAGCCAGGATTCCGCCTGATTGGTTCTTCAGGTTTACGATCATGGCTTCTACAAGTTCTTTCAGGGAATCCAAGTCAGGAAGGATCTTGAAAAATATCTCAGCCACATCCTTAGGAGAATATCCGGGAAGCATATTCACAATGGCAATTATCAGCATTATAAAGGGAAAAGCTGCCGTAATGATGAACAGCGTTGCGTTCCCCGAGTAAACTGTCATTTCACCCTCGTTGAAATACTTTAAAGTTTTAAGTCCGAGTTCCTTATATTTTTGCATTTATACGTAGCCTTTCAAAAAACTCTTCCTATGAATGGGCGTAATGCCATGGGCTTTTATTCCCTCGTAATGCTTCTTTGTGCCATATCCCATGTTGGACTCAAAGCCATACCAGGGGTATTCTTCAGCGTAAGCCATCATCATCCTATCCCTGGTGACTTTGGCCACGATGGAGGCTGCCGCTATGCTCAGACTGGTGGCGTCGCCCTTGATGATGTTTGTCTGGCTCTGGCTTATGCCGGTCAACTTGACTGCATCGATGAGTACATGCTCCAGAGGGCCTAAATCGCGCTTTTGAAGCATTTTATCTGCCTTCTCGATAGATTGAGCCATGGCACGCTTAGTAGCCTCTAAAATGTTGATTTCATCGATGACTTCATTGTCGCACATGCCGATACCTACGGCCATAGCTTTGTCCATGATCTGGTCATAGAGTTCCTCACGTTTCTTTAGACTCAGTTTCTTTGAATCATCCACACCCAGCACATCGAAGTCTTCCGGAAGCACTACGCAGGCTGTGACCACAGGTCCTGCTAAAGGGCCCCTTCCCACTTCGTCGACTCCGCCGATATTACCGTAAGCGTGTCTGTACTGAGCGTCATAGGCAGACATTTCGGCGTGACGGGCTTTTAACTTTTCTTCGCGTTCTGCTTTAGTCATGTCATATCTTCTCCAGAGTTATCTTTCCTATGGCTGCAGATCTGAACTCATCGAGAACGGTCTTGGCTGTTCTTTCATAATCTATGCGCTTGCCCGGCAATATGAAGCCTCTCTTCTTAGCGATGGCTTCCATGTTAGCAAGAGCTGCCTCCTGCTCGCCGTCGATCTCGCGCTCGAAGGTCTCCGAATAGTCTCCGTCCTTTAAGATATCATCCAGTTTATATCTCGATATCAGAAGTTCCGGATATTCTCTCATGAGCACCTTGATGAGTTCCAGAGCAAGTTCAGAGAGATCCATGATCTCATCCTTGATGGATCCGCAGAAAGCCAGATTCAAGCCAACTTCAGGATCCTCGAACTTGGGCCAGAGGATACCCGGAGTATCCAGGAGCTGCATGCCGTTATCTACAGAAAGCCACTGCTTACCTTTGGTGACGCCGGGTTTGTCGCCTGTCTTGGCGGACTTGCGGCCTGTCATGCGATTGATCAGAGATGACTTTCCCACATTGGGAACGCCAACGATCATCATTCTTAAGGGCTTCTTCAGAGCCTTGTCGCGGTTCTTTTCGTCCTGGAGTTTTTCAAGCATTTTGAAGAGCTCCTTGACGCCTTCGCCACGATTGGCATTCATCTTTAAGACCAGGTTCCCCTGAGATCTGAAATGGTCAGCCCAGGCGTTATTTGCTCTGTCATCTGACAAGTCACTTTTATTCAGTATTATTATTCTTTTTTTAGTCTGGATCAGCTCATCTATGATGGGATTTCTGGAAGATCTGGGGATTCTGGAATCGATGACTTCGATAACCAGATCCACCATCTTCAGGTTCTCCTGGATGAGCTCCCGGGTCTTTTTCATATGGCCCGGGTACCAGTTTATATTCTTAATATCTCCACTCATCGCTGTCTTCCGGTTTAATATTATATGTGCTTCTTCCGATAATCAGATCATATACGTACTCAGTTCCGTCAGGGGCCTTGAGTACACACTGAGTTTCGCCCAGCTTAACGAATATAACGTGTAACTTGTAACAATCAAACTGAGGTTCATAGAGTATCTCACAGGTGCCGTAAGACGGATCAACGAATTCAGCTGTATATGTTTCATCAAAATCAGGGTTGCCTTCTCCGGACAAAAGCAAATCTGTCTCATAGTAATTCTGTCCCTGAGTGAAGGCAATGACCGTCATAACGATAATGATGATGATGGCGATGATCAGAGCTATTTTCCTGATCTTCTTATCCTTGAAGATGTAGAGGCCGAAGAGAATGATCACCACGACGCAGAAGATCGCGCTCAAAAGATGATGCGGGAAGTAAGTCCAGCATTCTCTGAGGAATCCCATGTAGTGGTACCCCAGGAAGATCATCATAGGTACGATTATGAACAGTCCCCACCATTTGTCCTTCTTGAGCCAGTATCCTATATAGCCCATAGGTATGGTTAACAGAGTCCATTTAAACCAGCCCGGGTAATACTGGAAGATTCCCCAACCAAGTTCACTGACGGGCACCTGCACCAGGTAAACCAGCGGCTGACTTATGAGGAAGAAGATGAAGCACTTGAGCGCAGAATCCAGATTGGACTTGCTGTTCATGATTATGATGGTTCCGAATAAGATCCACCACTCGAAAGTAATGCTTATGTCAGCAAAAGATGTGTCCCTTGCCTGAGGTATCTGCGCCACAACTCCGGTGTAAATGCCTGCGATTATAGCAAAAATTATGAGTTTAGGCCAGGTGAGATTCAACTCACCGAATAATTTTTTCATTTAAGTTTCTTCTTAATATTTTATATTTTTGAAAACTGAGACCTTATCTCTGAGTTTTTCATATGCTTCAAGGTCTTCAGGTATCTCAGATACGAATTTCTTTATATTTTTGAGTTTGCTCTGCTGGAAGCCGTTGATCTTTGTTAGGAACTCCTCAGCAAGTTCTTCCCTTCTGAGCCTGTGTTCCTCATGAACTTCTTTGAGCTCTTCGCCGAGGATCTCCCTCTTCTCCCGCAGTTCTTCACGCTGTTCGCTGACAGCTGTCCTGATGGCCGTAGGAGCTTCAGAGATCTTAACATAGGTCTCCTGAGCGCGCTCGTTGAAATCTGCCTTATATTCTTCCATACGTTTAAGCAGTGCGTTCAAGCTTGCCTCTGTCAGGGCATAGTCAGCTCCGAAGATCGCAGCCAGAACCATGGCTAAACCTTCATAGACAAGACCAGGTATCTCAGTATGGAGACCGCTCATCCATGGTATGAGGACTTTTACGCAAAAAATCCCGGCCACACCGAAGCAGATGCTCACAGGTACGCAGATCCTGCCTTGGATGTTAAGAGGCATCTCCGAGTAATCCCACCATCTGGCGTGAAAACGTTTCTCCAAAACCCAGGATGTACCGAATTCAGCCACGGCAGAACCGATATATGATATTACGAATATGGTGAGAAAAGACATGTTTTGGATGCCGCCCGGAAGCAGATGTCCGAAGACGATCTCAGCTGCCACTATACACGAACCGTAAATGGGACAATATGGTCCGAAGAGGAAGCCTCTGTCCTGCCAATGCTTTTCTTTAATGGTGCAGTAAATGGACTCCCAGACCCAGCCCAGGAAGCTGTAAAACATGAATTCCACGAAATACTGAGCAAATATCATTTAGTCTCACCATTCGGTCTATACCAGTATGTATGCATGCCGCTCATGTATGTAATACCATCTGAAGGTACCTGAGTAGCACAGTGATAAACGTTCACATAGTCCCCTGCTCCCGAAGCAATGGCCATGACTCCGACAAATCCAAGAATTGTAAGATTAGGCCAAATCAGATACAGGATGAAAGGAATGAATCCGAATATTATGTTTGGGCAGAGACTCATCAAGATGAACTTCATCTTGGGCATATCCTCGGTTCCCGCCACGAAAAGCATTCCCTGCTTCAGATTGTGGTAATAGTACACGTCCTCTTTAAACCAGATGGCGTGCAGCACCTCATGAGGTATGAGGGTCAATAGGAAGATAGCCAGCGTAAGAAGGATATCAGAAAACTCGAAACTCATAGAAGTATAGCCGTGTTTTACATCCCACATTATCAGTCTGGCATAGAACAGGACCAGCATCACTACCAGCAACACAAGGCTGATGATGGTGACCTGCTTGGAGAACTTCTTCATGTCCTCTGCTTCCTTAAAGGGAACGTAGCCCTCAGGATGCTCCCTCTGGGGCAAAGAATTCTCGTCACCGTTGTACATTCCTGCATTATGTAATCTCATACAAATCTCCTTATTTATCGTAATCGAATCCGCTTGGTTCACCAAGTGGTTTATCTAAAAGCTCAGGATTTTCAAAAATATGTCTTAAGAGCCTTATGCTCTTTGCGAAATAAAAGCCGTCTGCGATCCTCTCATCCAGAGTAGCTCCAAAATCTATTACATCTCTGATCTCCTTATGTCCATCGGGCATGACCATCTCCTCCTTGTGAAGGGCGCCTATGGTGATCATGATGCTGTTGGTTCCGTAATTGTTAAGATGATGATATACGGAGGGACACTTGATGCTGCCCAGATTGCTAGCCAGAACCGTTGTGTAGTTAGGATCGCCTTCTGTGAGGAATTCAGGATTGATTCCCCAGAAATCCAGCCAGCGGATGATCCTTATGATGAAAATAAGGAAGATCCTGGGTATGGCGGCGAACTTATCCAGAAGTTCATCGATTCCTCCGGTGGCCACTTCACTCTTTCTCATTTCATTAACATCGCCTACGATCTTTCTACTGATAGAATCAATATTATCATCGTCCTTTGGAACCAATACCATCAGAGACTCGTTGGCGCCGTCAGCGAATCTGCGCTTGGCCACGAAGCTCAGGGAGATCTCTTCCCTCTCATACATCCTGTAGCCCTGGATGAAGCGGTTGAGCAGCGGTCTTTCTCTGATGATCCTGTCTATGGAAGTCAGTGCACAGTGAAAGATCGTTGTCTTATATTCAGGATGCTCCGCGTTTTTCTTTTCCAAGTATTTGATAAGGTTTGTAGCATCAAGTTTATCATTCAGATAAACCTCACAGTCCGTTCTTTTAGGGAAAAGATAGCCCATTACGGTCTGGAGTCCCGGCGCTTTCACATAGTGGCCGTCCGGCCTGTCGCCGAATTTTTTGTTTTTGATCCTGGTCTTCATAAAACGTACTCCTTGTTCTTTTCAGGCGCGATGCAGGTCACACCGGCCTTTTTAGCGTTTATCTCAAATCCCAGGGTATCAACATTACCGCTCATAGGCGGAAAACTGTCATCTGTATGATACAAAAATATCTTTTTCGGTTTGAGAGCTTCTACAAATCTCATGGCGTATTTATCCTGATCGGATCTGCCCTGAAGGGCCATGATCAAAAGATCCGCCCCCGTGGGATATTCCGTCTCAGGGTCCATACCCATGCTCCCCATGATCTGTATTCGCTTACCCTCAGCCCTGAGCTCATAGAAGAGCATTTCACCTTCTTCTTCGTAAAGTTTTCTCAGAGCTTGTATTTCTCTTAGTCTTTTGATGTTAGCGCGAGTTCTGGGATCCAGCAAAGTCTTGACGACTATGGGAAGATCGAACTTGCAGTGCCTTCCCTGATAAGCCTCTATCTCCCAGGAGCCAAAGGTCTCCTTGTACCCGGGCTCTATGAGATGCAGCTTATCCGGATCCAGTCCATCCCTCTCCAGGGATATCAAAGGAGCGGCAGTTCCGTAGATGGGCGTGTTCGTTCCTTTGTAGATGTTTTGGAAGTGATAGATGTGATCGAAATGGCCATGGCTTATATAGACCCTGTCCGCACTTCTATAGGTTTCTATCAGTTCCGGCCTTCCCGGTTCATCTATGGATCTGTCAAGGGGCATCTCCATGAAGGGATCAAAGGCTATGGTATGATCATTGGATGTTATCAGAAGCGACGCTGTCGTCAACCATCTTATTTTCATTTTCTGCTTCCTCCTCGAGAACTCTGAAGGCTACCTTGCCAACGAGAGTCTTTGGCATGGATTCCTTGAACACGATCTCTTTGGGAAGTGCATAAGAAGCCACGTGAACAGCGATCTGTTCCATGATGCTCATCTTGGTCTCTTCCGTAGGTTCATAACCCTCGTTCAAAACCACATAAGCACGTACTCTCTGCATGCGCCTGGGGTCTTTTACTCCTATGACGCAGCTATAGGCCACTTCGTTGCAGCCATCGATATAGTTCTCTATCTGTCCCGGATATACGTTATATCCGTTGGTTATTATCATTCTCTTGATGCGCTGGGTGAAATAAACGTAACCATCATCGTCCATCTTTCCCAGATCTCCGGTGTAGAGCCAGATGTTACCGTCAGCCAAACGTCTCAGCGCTCTGTCGGTCTCAATGGGATTGTTGAGATAACCCTTCATTACCGAAGGCCCTCTCATGATGATCTCACCCTCTTCTCCGTTGGGAACAACCTCGTCAGTGTCCGGTTTGACTATGGCATATACCATGTCCTTAAAAGGAAGTCCGATGCTGCCTTCTCTGAAAGTCTTCTTAGGTGTAAGACAGCTGGCAGTTACACATTCCGTAAGGCCGTAACCTTCCCTTACCTGGATACCGGCATTGTGTTCCTCAAGGAACTTATCAATCTTGTGCTTAAGTTCCACGGAGAGCGTATCTCCTCCGGAAAACATGCCAATCAAGAAACTCATGTCGAAGCCATCCAGTTCAGGCAGATGCAGCAGAGCTTCAAAGATGGTAGGAACACCGGCTATGATATTTGGTTTCTTACGGATGAGCATATCTGCGTATGACTTAGTATTGAAGGTAGGCATCAGAATGCAGCAGACGCCATGCATCATAATTGCGTGAATGTTGATTCCTAAACCAAAGCCATGGAAGATCGGCATGCATCCAAGACAGCTGAGCCCTACTCTGAACTCTTCATCTATAGCTTGTCTGGCCTGGATAGCGCAGGAATTGAAGTTCAGGTCTGTTAGTTCGATTCCTTTAGGTCTGCCGCTGGTTCCTCCTGAGTAAAGAATGACAGCCGTTCTGTCTTCCTCGTATTCAACGGGAGGCAGCTCTTCAGTCCAGCCGGATCTTAAGAATTTAGACCAGAGAATGGCGTGATCCGTATTGGGATAACCCAGATACTTCCTGCCCTCTTTGGCTATATATAAGGCTTTAAGATGGAGAGGAAGCGCGTTCTGCATCCTGGCAACCAACACGGTCACCGGGTGATCTACGTCCTTTAGAGCCGCTTCCACCTTAGCGTAAAACATGTCAAGCACCAGGATCATTTTGGATCCGGAATCGTTAAGGTAGAAGGAAATCTCAGACTGAGCTGACTGTGGATGGATCATGGATGCTACCGCCCCTATCCTGTTAAGTCCGTAGAAAGCGTTTAAGGCCTGGGGGCAGTTAGGCATACAGATGGTCACCTTGTCTCCCTTATGGATGCCGTTGGCTCTGAAAGCTTTGGCTGCATCCTCTATCTTTTCAACGAAATCCCTGAAACTTGTCTTTATGTCATAGAACTCATAAGCGGGTTCATCTGGATATTGTCCTGCTATCCTCTCGATCATCTGAAACATGGTCAGTTTCGGATAATCGATATGATATTTAGTCTCTGACATATACTTTCCCTTCCAAAACAATAATTGCGCCGAAAAAACGACGCAATTATTATATCACAAGTTCAATTATAATTCAATGTTAAGCTTTAGGCATACAGCTCAGTGTTTGCCTTTCCAGCTTAAGAAAGGCTTTTTTGGCACGGATGAAAATTGCGAGCATGCCATAGACCAGAGCAACGGTTGCAGCCACGTTGACGTACATATTGTTTCTGAAGATCAGCATGATCACTGCAAAGGCAGCCAGCATTACTGCTATCTTTGCTATAAAGACCAGATTTGGTTTTGTTCGATTCTTCATGTAAATGCCAAGAAGTAACAGAAATACGAAGTACATGATGAGTGAAACCGTCAAAAAAACGGTCTTCGGGAAGATATCCACTTCACTCTCCCTCATGAATTCCAGAGCAGCCGTAATGGTGCTCAGGGAGAAGATCAGGAAGATATGTATCATCATATATCCTACTCCGTTAGTGATGAGCTCCCTGTCTATCAAATAATCATAGCAAAGCTCATAGCTTTGGAAGAGTCCAACTACGATAAGGAAGGTCATGAGTTCAAAGTATATGCCTGAAGCTGTGATACCGCCCTCAAAATACACCGCTATGGCAACGATCATCTCGCCGAAGGTGAAAACCACGAAGAGCATGGCTCGTTCCGTCAGATGGCCGAAATCCACGGGCACCAGATTGTTCACCTTGTTGGTGGCCAGGGTGAAAATGATGCCGAAGGCCAGGGCCGCCGGCGCTATTATCACACCGGTCTTTACATACAGAGGAATCGAAACCGAGACTATCACGGTTTCCCCTGCCAGCATTACCATGCTGTACAGTATCTGTATGGCCTCCCAAGGCTTGTTGACGCTGTACTTGCGGTATTTCAGCCAGTAATTGACCAGCATGTTTATAAGTATCAGAGCCCAGGCGATATCGTATTTATAATACGCTCCTTCGGTCCACTCTGCTCTGGTGGCATCGCCCATAAAGTACAGCAAAAACATGTTGATCATTATCATTATATGGTCCTGCACCCCGTTAGAGCCGTAGCGATTGATATAGAAGGTGGTTATGTTCCATATCTGAATGATGACGAGGGTTCCGAGAACGAAGATCAAAAAAGCCCTGGGCGCGATAAAACCGTCCTCGATATGATGTATCAGAGAACTGTTTTTGCCGATCATGTAAACGAATATGAGGTCGTATATGAGTTCTATGTACTCGACCTTTTTTTCTTTGATGATCTCAGCTGTATCCTTTAGCATTATGTCTTATACCTCGCAGGCTTTGAGGCTTACTCTGATGGCGCCGCCTCTTACTACCTGCTCTCCTACTTCCTTGAATCCCATGGCTTCATGGAACTTAAGGCTCGGTCCGTTATATGGAATGGTATCCACTTCGCAGGTAACAACACCGACGCCGGTCTTTCTGGCATGATCCTTTACGTAATCATAAAGCGCTCTTCCAAGGCCGGCGGAGCGATAAGGCTCGTCGATAACAATCCTGTCGATGTAGAGGAAGTTAGGATACTTCTTAATGCAAAAAATCATCCTTCGGCTCTTTTCTCAAGATGCCTGAGATAATATTCATCGTTAAACTCTTCGCCTGTCGCCATCCTCAGCACTTCATCGGCTGAATATCGGTTGGCATATTTTTGCACATGGTCTCTTAACCATGCCATGATCTCAGTATAGCGGTCTTCCAGAATGAGTTTCTCCGGATCTATATCCTTTGACATGGCTTCATAGAACTGAGCTGCAAAGGCCGATCCCAGCGCATAGGTCGGGAAATATCCGAAGTAAGCATAGGGCCAGTGCATGTCCTGAAGCACTCCTGCAGATGGTTTGTCGGGTCTTAAACCCAAGTACTCTTCGTACTTATCAGCCCAGGCATCTAAGAGATCCACCGCCATCAATCCTCCTTCGAAGATCTCCTTTTCAAGTTCGTAGCGGATCATGATGTGTATGGGGTAAGTTACCTCATCGGACTCCGTCCTGATAAGAGAGGGTCTGACCCTCATAAGGCCTTTATAAAAGTCATCGAATCCAATATTATTGAACTGCTGGCCGAATTCCTCCTTGAGCCATGGATAGACCTTTGTCCAGAAAGCTCTGGATCTTCCCATGTGGTTCTCACAGAGCCTTGACTGTGATTCATGAAGGCCTGCGCTTATGCTTCCGCCGATGATGGTCCCGTCATATTTAGGATCTATGTTATGGCCGAACCAGGCATGGCCGGATTCGTGGACCGTGGAAAGTATGGCCTGTGTCGGATCCTTTGGTCTGTACTTGGTGGTAAACCTGATATCGCCCTTGGAAACGAAGGACGTAAGCGGATGCTCGGATTCCGTCACTATACACCAGCTGTCGGTAACGCCTAACAGCTGAAGTACCTTCTTCATGACTTTTCTCTGACCATCTATAGGGAAGTCTCCATTAAATTTATACAGATCATCCCTGCCCGCTTTCTCTTTGATAAGAGGAACTACCCTCTCCTTCACATGAGCAAAAAACTCATCGTACCGCTTCATGTTCCAGCCCTTCTGATGGTCATCCAGCATGCGATCATAGAGTCCCAGAGGACTTTCCTGAAGCATGGTCAGCTTCTTATATCCGTCGATAACCTTCTGAAGATAAGGAGCGTAGTCCTTGAAGTTCTCTTCTTTCTTGGCTTTGAGCCACTGAAGAGTCGAACGATCCAGATCTTTGCGGAAGGCCTCATATTCTTCGGGAGGAACGTTCCTCTCTTTGGTGAGGCTTTCATAATAGAGTTCGATCTCACGTTTAAGATCTCCATCTGTTATTTCCTCAGAATCCTTGAGATCACAGATGATCTCATACATCTTATCATCCTGAAGGAGTCTCATGAATTCTCCGTAAAGGATGGCTGATCTTTCTCCTCTGTATTCAGCGCCTTCATTTGGACAGCCGTTCACCTGATCTATGCCCATCAGGCTCAAAGCCAGCTGATATGCTGAAAGGCGTTTATCCCACTTTCTGAATTCTTTTATCTTTTCTTCAACACTCATATTCAACCCCAAAATGCAAATATCTTTTCCCAGTAAGGAATCAGATCTTCTGAATCCATCATGTAAAGTTCGTGCTTCTTGCCGGGTATCTGGCATAACTCGCAGTCTGACCAATCTGCAAACAGATCCTGAGCGGCATTCTTTACGATGGTATCCGCTCCTGCCTGGAAGAGAAGTACCGGGATCCTTACGAGATCCGCCTTGGACATGACATAACGGCAGGCTCTGGCAGCCTGTTTGCCCCACTGGATCGAAGGTGAGCATGTCTGAAGATGTGGGTCGTTCAGTGTCTTTTTGAAGTAATATTCATAGCGGCATCTGGAGTTACCGGCGCTGTTTTCGAAGTCCGGTTCAGGATTGAAACTTCCGTCTGAACCAAAGGGATTCTTACGCCTCTCCCCTATTCCGATTATGCTGGCTGCGGCATAAACCACAGGCACCGGCACTCTTCCGAAAGTGAGTCCCAGCATGGGAGAACTTAAAACAGCCTTATCAAATAAATATTGATTGTCTTCGATGACCTCGGCGCCAATACATCCGCCCATGGAGTGACAGTACAGATAAACCGGCAACCCCTGTGATGCTGGTTTTACTAAATTTTCAGTAAAGTATACCAGGTCTCTCTCATAATCCCTGAAATGCTCTACATGGACCACGTGAGGATTGTCGTTTATTCTGAAGGATCTGCCATGACCTCTGTGATCCACTCCCCAGACTTCATAGCCGGCCTGGATCATGTAATAAATGGGTTCGGTAAACTTCTTGATGGACTCCGTGAAACCGTGGCATATAACCACGCAAGCCTTAGGATCATCTGCTTTATAATGTTCGTAATAAATGGTTTCGCCCGGGTTCCTCTCGAAGAAGCCGCTTTCCATTCTTTGCGCGAGGAAAGGCTCTACCAGTGTCTTCATATCATTTTCAAAATTTTCTTCTCTGATCCAATTCATCTCTCGACCCTCCGTATAATATGCTATTATTATACCCTTATATCCTAAAAAAGACAATACAAAAGCCCCTCTTAAAGGGGCTTGTAAAGATCATTTATGATCAGGACATCTGGATAATAGGACCCAGAGCCATGGCCAGGATCACACCCAGGAGTAAGCTCACGCAAACCTGAATGATTCCGGTGGCCAGTACGATAGCCATCAAAGCGATGATGATGGCATTGAAGAGATCCATGACCATATCCGTAAAGTGGAAATAGATCATTCCACAATCGAAGCAATATGCACCCATAACGCCCAGGATGATTGCATCAAAGGCGATGGATGGCCAGCTTCTGCTCTTGGCATACCAAAATATCACCGCAAGCGGAATTGAGATCGCGGTTATCATGATCCATGTGGAAAAGCTCTCAGGAACGGTTGCTTCTGCGAAAACCTTAGGCAGAAGTGTACGTCCTACGATGGTGCACGCAAAGAATACCAGCTCGTTGATAGCTGCCTTAAGGGGCCTCGTACTGCATACTGCCACCGTAAGTCCCAGCAGGAACCAGATGGGGAATCTGGAAAAGACTACATCGAACTGCAGGTCTTTAACTATGTCCTGCCACCATACCGTGCTGTTTTCCGCAAAAAACTCCGCTGCCTGAGCAAGTAAGCCCACTGCAACGCCGAATACGCCAACTAGTATCGTAGAAAGAACGCTGGCAGGCACTGAAGCCGTCAGGTCAGGTTCTCTTACTTTATCTAATGTTTTAAATAATGCTGGTTTCTGTCTCATGTCTTCCCTCTAAATAACCTTTATATTACCATTATACCCAAATCTTGATTTTTATCAACTAAATATTTTCTTACGATTTTATTATCATAAATTAATTTAGATATCGCTGAAATCGATATCCATAGCGATCTGGAATGTGTAATCAGGGAATTCCTTCTGAAGGCTTTCCAGAACATCAGTATAAACCTGCTTGCGATCTTTTGCTTCAAAGCTTACAACGATGTCGAAACGAATATTTTTTGCTTCATGATCGATATAAAATCCGTGGGCCTGAAGGACGTAAGGATTTTCTGTGGCTATGCGATAAACCTTTTCTCTGGTAGCAATTGCCTCAGGATCCCGGGTATTAAGGGAGTAAATACCTACGCCTGTCAGTATTACATCGTGCTTCTGAAGGACTTCAATGGTTACCTTTCTTATCAAGCTGTCCAGTTCATCCGCAGTAATGCTGTCCGGCACTTCGATATGTACAGAACCGTTGTAAGAATCCGGTCCATAGTTGTGGAGAACCAGATCATATGCACCGCTGATTCCGGGAAAAGAAGTGATAGTCTTCTTGATATCTCTTACGAGCTGAGCATCCGCCCTCTCGCCCAGGATCTTTGAAAGTGTATCTCTGAGCATTTCAATGCCCGATTTGATGATCACCGCAGCGATTATAGCACCGAGATAGGCTTCAAGTGATAAGCCGGTGACCAGGAAAATTACAGCTGCAACCAAAGTAGATGCTGAGATTACAGAATCCAGAGTCGCATCCTCGCCGGAGTTGATGAGAGAATCCGAATTAACCTTTTCTCCTGTCTTTTTGACGTATCTTCCAAGGAGAATCTTGACTACGACAGCGACTGCTACGATTATCAGCGCAGGAACTGAATAGTCAGGAGTCTCTGGTTCGATTATCTTCTTTACCGACTCCACAAAGGCAGTTATACCTGCATAAAGCACCAGCATGGAGATGACCATGGCACTTAGATACTCGATCCTACCATAGCCAAAGGGATGCTTTCTGTCTGCCTCTTTTCCGGCCAGTTTAGTTCCTACGATGGTAATAACAGAACTTGCCGCATCTGACAGATTGTTCACTGCGTCCATGACGATGGCTATAGAATGAGATGTCAGACCTATGACTGCTTTAAAGGCAGCCAGAAATACATTGGCCAGAATGCCTATGATACTGGTCCTTATAATTATTTTATCGCGCTTTGTTTCTTCTTTCATTTTTTCTCTCCAATTTTTTCAGATGAAATGGCTTCTCGCTGTAAATTTTTTCCAATGTCAATTTAACAACACTGATCCTCCTGTCACACTTTAGACAGAAGACATACGCACTCGATATGCTTAGTGAAAGGGAAATTGTCAAAAGGCTTGAGATATTTCACCTTGTAACCATAGTATTCAAAGTAAGCCAGGTTCTGAGCCAGCGTCTTCGGTCCGCAGCTAACGTAGAGGATCTCGTCCACTCCGTAGGAGATGATCTTGTCCAAAGCCTTGGGCTGAATGCCTGCTCTTGGAGGATCCACCACGATGACGTCTGGTTTATCGAAATCTTCACCCTCCAGCACCTTATACACGTCCCCCGCAAAAAACTCGCAGTTCGTAAGCCCATTCAATGCAGCATTTTCCCTGGCCGCTTCTACAGCTTCCTCCACTATTTCGACGCCCAGTACCTTATCAGCCTTCAGGGCCATTATCTGAGAAATGGTGCCGGTGCCACAGTAAAGATCGAACACGCGCTTACCCTCGATTCCCGGAATCAGAGCCAGTGCCTCTTGATAGAGCCTGGTCACAGCCTCCACGTTGGTCTGGAAAAAACTGAAGGCGCTTACCTTGAACTTAAGGCCCAGGAGTTCCTCCATATAATAGTCCCTGCCCCAGATAATCTCCGTGCTGTCTGGAATGACTGCATCTGCTAAAGTATCGCAGTTGGTCCTGAGAACGCCCACTAAGTTGTTTTCAAGATCTAAGTTTCTTATCATCTCAGCATAGGCTTCAGAGTCGAACTTAAGTCCGGAAGCCTCATCAGACGCTGTTACTATGTTTACAAGTATTTCTTCAGTGCTTACTCCCCTGCGGATTATGAGGTTTCTCATAAGGCCGGCGTGGGATTTTTTGTTGTATTTCGGGTAGCCTTTTTCAATGACGAAGTCCAGAGTGGCTCGAAGTATCTTATTGAAATCCGGGTGCACCAGCTGGCACTGATCCACGGTTATGATGGACATGAACTTGCCCTTCATGTGCATCCCCAGGGTCATCTCGCCGTCCTTTACCAGGTCGCCGAAGGTGTACTCCATCTTATTCCTGTAAGCGTACTGAGATGGACAGCCTTCTATGTGATCGAAGACCTCAGGTTCCACCTTGTTCTTTGCGAGAAGTGCCCTGACCTCGCCTTCTTTGGCTTTAAGCTGCTCCTCGTAGGGAACGCCTTGATATATGCAGCCGCCGCAGAATTCATCCTGGGGGCAGATGTTTGAGATTTTTTCTGTCATTTTCAACTCCTTGCCAGGTACTGTTCCAACGTGAGGCCGGGCTCCGCCATGATCTTTTTGGCGGTCTTTTTGCCTACGTAGCGAATGTGCCATGGTTCGTAGGGATATGCGGAATTCTTAGGATAACGGAGAATGAAGCCGTGCTTGGCCAGCTTGGCGTGGATCTTCTTCCAGACCTTAGGGTACTTCTTCATCTCCTCGTTCAAATATACTTCCTTGCCGTCGATTATGAGATATACATCCAGAGCAAGGCCTGTGTGATGCTCGGAATATCCGGGTCTGGCGGCTATCCTGTTGGCATAGGCGGCTCCGTAACGTTTGGTATAATCGTCTATGAGTTTCTGCTGTTCCTTGACCGTCCTGATGCCGAAATCCAGATCGATGAAGACCTCGTCGTTCTTCTCAAGATCCCGCTGAAGTCTTAAGTAGGCCTTGTAGGTCTTGCGTTCAGCTGTGACTTTTTTGCCAAGAGAATTTACGGTTTTGACAACGCTGATCTTTTTCATCCACTTGTTAGGTATCTTGTGGGAGGAATTAACCAGCACCAGATAGTTCACCTTGGGAAACTTGGTGCGTGCCAGTCTGATCCTCTTAGCTCCGCTGGGGATCTTCTTAGGCATGCGAAGACTCACTTCGATGGCCTTGGCTTCCTCCTTTATATCCTTGAACTTGAGTTTCGGATGCTTGTCCTTGTTGGGACTTATGGTAAGGATATAGTCATCACCGTTAGGCATAAGGATGTAATACTTGATCTTGGTCTTAAGTCCCTGTACCTTGACCATACGAAGGCCACCCTGCCTTACCTGTCTGATCTTGCGACCCGTGTGCTTCTTTACAAGGGCAGCTAGGGATTTCAGATTGGGATAACTGACCTGATTCCATCTCCTAAGGCTTACCTTGATCCTGTCATTGTGTCCGGTGAACTGAGGCTTATACTTGCTCACGGCTTTGATCTTAAGATCAGCTGGTACCTTCATGGCAAACTTAAGGCCGTTAAAGGAGTACCAGACGCCCTTTGCCTGATACGTAGAGGTAGTTGAAACCGTTGATGCAGCAGTAATGTTGGCTGCGGGTTTTTTGCTCTCGGCGGATGCAGGTCCATCGGAGGCACAGGAAAACAGGCCCATGGTCAAAAGGGCCGTAAGTAAGAGAACTATAAACTTTTTCTTAGAATCTGCCATATTTGTCGTAGAATTCTTTCTTGTATTCAGGGAAGCGATCTTCTGCTATGGCCTCCCTCATCTTCTTCATAGTATTCACCAGGAAGTGAAGATTGTGTTCGCTTAAAAGCATGGACGACAGGATCTCTTCGGACTTGAAGAGATGTCTCAGATATGCTCTGGAATAGGTCCTGCAGGTATAGCAGTCGCATTCAGGATCCAAAGGGCCCCAGTCCTTCTCGTACTGCTTATTCTTGATGTTCACGCGGCCGTGAGATGTCATGACCAAGCCGTGGCGTGCGATCCTGGTGGGAAGCACGCAGTCGAACATGTCGATGCCCCTCTCCACTCCTTCGAAGAGATAATCCGGGGAACCTACGCCCATAAGATATCTGGGCTTTTCTTTAGGGAGCATGTCCGGGCAGTCGTCCATCATGTCGATGAAGACTTCCTTGGGTTCGCCGACGGAGAGACCTCCAATGGAATATCCCGGAAGATCCTGGTCGGCGATGAACTTGCTGCTCTCGCGGCGGAGATCCTTGAAGAAACCTCCCTGTTGGATGCCGAAGAGCGACTGGCGTTCCACCTTCTCCTCGTTCTCATAGTGGTAATCCTTGCAGCGCTTGAGCCAGCGGTTGGTCAAAGCCAGGGACTTCTCCACGTAGGATCTGTCTGCTTCCGGAGGCGCGCACTCGTCAAAGGCCATCATGATGTCAGAGCCCAGGGCTTCCTGGATCTCCATGGACTTTTCAGGGCTCAGCATGTGCTTGGATCCATCCAGATAAGAGCTGAACTTCACGCCCTCTTCTGTGATCTTTCTCATGTGACCCAAGCTGAAAACCTGGAATCCGCCTGAGTCCGTAAGGATGGGCTTATGCCAGTTCATGAACTTGTGAAGGCCGCCGGCCTCCTTTATGATCTCATGACCGGGTCTGAGATAGAGATGATAAGTGTTTCCCAAAATAATCTCCGCACCCAGTTTCTCCACATCCTCGGGCTTCATGGCCTTTACCGTGGCCTGAGTGCCCACAGGCATGAATACCGGAGTCTGGATGTCACCGTGAGGCGTGTGGATGGTGCCTAGACGCGCTCTGGTCCTCTTATCAGTTTTATTTAGATCAAAAGATATTGCGTTTATCATTTTTTGCTCCATTTATTAAAAAATCAGCCGGTAACCTGACCGGCTGATCATATTATACACTATTTTTAGCTCCATTTGAAGCCCTTAAGTCCAATAATATACAATGCGATTACGATAATCGGAACCACATATTTGAAGATGGGCTTCATCCACTGCTGGACCTTCATGCCTTTGCCCTCGTTAGCTTCGCGAAGGAAAGCATCCCAACCCCAGCCAAACTTGTCGCTGGTGCAAAATACTGTCATCACAAGTGCTCCGATAGGAAGCAGATTGCTGGATACGATGAAATCCCAGAAGTCAAGCCATGCTGTGCCTTCTGCGAAGGGCTGGAAGTGGAACACGCTGTATCCGAGGGCCGTGGTAAGGGCTGAAACGAATACCACGATACCGCAAAGCAGTGAGCCCTTCTTACGGTCAAGACCTGTGATCTCTCTTACGCAAGCAAGAATGTTTTCACATACAGCAAGCACTGTTGAGAAAGCTGCAAAGGTCATGAACAGGAAGAAGATGGTTCCCCATATTCTACCGCCGGCCATGGTGTTGAATACTCCGGCCATGGTGTTAAAGAGCAGCGCTGGACCTGCGTCTACTTCGAGGCCAAGGGATGTGCAAGCCGGGAAGATGATGAGACCTGCCATGATGGCTACGAAGGTATCCAAACAAATGATGCTTACGGATTCACCCATGAGTGAGCGTTCTTTGCCGATATATGATCCGAAGATAGCCATGGAACCAATACCGATGGACAGCGTAAAGAATGCCTGATTCATGGCTGCAACTATAACGTTGAAGTCAATCTTTGCGAAGTCAGGGATCAGGTAGAACTTGAGTCCTTCTGCAGCTCCTTTTAAGGTGATACTTCTTATAGCCAGCACCAGCATGAGGATCAGAAGTGCGACCATCATGTACTTGGTTACCCTTTCCATACCTGACTGAAGGTTAAAGGATAAAACTATGAACGCAATGATAACTACTACGAAAAGATAGCCTACGTTAAGCCCCGGGTTGGTTATCATGGGAACGAAGCCTAAATCAGAGGTAGCCCCTCTTAAGAAGCTTACGAAGTAATAAACGATCCAACCGGTAACTACTGTGTAGAATGCCATAAGGCAGAAGTTGCCAAAAAGTGCCAGCCCGCCGTGGATGTGCCACTTCTGGCCGGGTCTTTCAAGTTTCTGATACATCTTTACAGGGCTAGCCTGAGCAGCACGTCCGAGAGCAAACTCAACGGTCATTGCCGGGAGACCCAGTAAAATAAGACAAATGATGTAGACCAGTACGAAAGCCGCTCCGCCGTTCTGACCGGTCATCCAGGGAAATTTCCATACATTGCCGCAGCCGATGGCGCAGCCTGCACTGATGAGAATGAAGCCTAACCTGCTGCCTAAACGTTCTCTTTCCATAATAAAAACTCCTTAAAAATTGATAATTACGATAAAAAATTGTAACACAACTAATATGATTTGTCGACCGTTTGTTTTAAATTTTCTGAAATTTCTGCAAATCTTCTGGCGGGTTTTTTGCGGATTGGGCTGAAAGTAACGTTTGAGTATGATATTATGGTATCAGCAAAGTTTAAACTGAGCTCCGGGATGGTCCGGAGCTTTAGTGTTTTTTGGATCTGAGAAAGGAAAATGAAAACGAAATGCTTAAGCGAATGATAGAAGACGAGCTCCGGTATGAGGAGATGGAGTTGGAAAAGATCAAGACCGGATTGAAAGATGTTAAGGAATTGGTGTTGACATACTCAAAAGGTCAATTTCACTATCGCAAGAAATCTGAAACCAAATATCGTTATATAAAAAAATCTGATCGTGACCTTTTGAAGAAGATCTCAGGAATCAGATACATGATAGAAAAGTTTAAAATCCTAGAGTCCAATATCCGGGTACTTAAAATTTTATTGAGTCGTTTGTCAGATTATGATGAAGAAGCTGTATATAACAAAATGCCAAAAGCACACCGCAAGGCTGCAGATTATTTAAGGGAAACTGCACCATCTGAAAAAGTAATCCAATCTGAAAATCCAAAGCACAGAGAAGATTTGACTAAAACAGCCCTTGATGGTTTGAAACTTAGATCCAAGAACGAGTTGGATGTGTATCATGTTTTGAAAGGCTACGATCTTAATGTCAGATATGAGAAAGCTCTCGTTCTTAAAGAACGAATAGTCATGCCAAACGGTGAAGTTGTAGAAAAAGAAGTCACAGTGTATCCGGACTTCACAATAATACTGCCAGACGGCTTTAAGATATATTGGGAAGTATGCGGTCTCTATGACAAGCCCTCTTATCGCAGGAATCAATTTGATAAATTCAACTTGTATTATGATAATGGGATATACCTTCCATATAATCTTATTGTGACTATGGAAAGTGATGAAAAGCCTATTAATATGGTTTTGATCAGAAGAATCATTGAAGCGGAGATCTTGCCGAGGATAAAGGAATGCTCGAAATAGTCAGTTTTATGCGGTCGTATTTTTGCGCAAAAAATTGGCCCAAAAATACGCATGTTTTCGCGAATTGGACGTATTTTTGTAGGCTTTTTATCGTCAAAAATACGAAATGCCCTATTTCAGAGCGAAAAACCATGAAAAAAACGTATTTTTGACTTGATTATATTGTCAAAAATACCACTTCGTATTTATAGCAAACTAATAACATCAAAAATACGACTATTGGCCATGCCCTCTCGGGTTCGATTCCCTCCCGTTGTTCAAAAACAATAACAGAGGTGTCCAAAAGGACACCTCTGTTATTGTTTGGAGCTAGTGGTGGGAATCGAACCCACAACCTGCTCAATATTATCTACCATTTTATGAGAGCCCTTGATTTTCAAGGCTTCTGGCTCGAAAGCCCTTGATTTTCAAGGCTTCCAGCATTCTCTTTGCTTGTTCAATCTTTGCGAATCTTTGCGAGCCTTTTTCAATCCATCTGTAACTTTTGGGTTAAAAAATGGTTAAATTATGGCTAAATTATGGCTAAATCATTCATACTATTTTAGCAAGCATCTCTATTGCGCTTCTCTTCTTATCATCACTAGTGCTAATATAGTATATTTCTGTTACTGATGTATCTTTATGCCCCATAAGTTCTGCTGCTTCTATGATAGGCACTCCGAGCCTATGTAAATTGGTTCCAAAGGTATGACGATAGCAATGGAATGATTTATACTTTACTCCGATCCTCTCATAATATCTCTTACAGGCAGCATCACAATTATGCTGATCATATAAGTTTCCACTCTCTGTGGTAAATATAAAGTCTAGCTCATATTGTTTTCTAAAGGCCTCCTCTCGATGCCATGCACGATGGATTCTAAGCTCATCCATTACTATGTCATTAAGAGGAATAGTCCTATAGGATCTCCTGGATTTTAATGATTTAAGGCCAAGGCGAGTTGACTTAGATCCATCACTATTATAAGTGGTAATATTGGATACCTGCTGCCTTACTTTAAGGACATACCCTTTATCTGTTTTTACAATATTCTCATATCTTACTCCTAAGAGCTCTGAGATGCGCAGGCCTGTATATGTTGCTAAAACAACCAGGAAACGCAGCCTAAAGCCCTTCTGAGCCTTCTCAAAGCTATGTAGTATAGTGTAGAGCTCATCATCTGTCCAGGTGATAACATGGCGCTCCTCTTCTACCTTAAGCTTAGGCACTTTTAAAGTGCTGGTGAAATCTGCCGGAGCTAATCTTTGATGCACTAGGTGCTTATAAAATCTGCTCATAACTTTGTTTATAGTGTGCAGTGCAGAATTTGGGCAGCCTGTCTTGCTTAGTTTATTGTAAAGTCTTTGGATCGTACCTGCTGAGATCTCCTCCAAAGGTAAGTGGTATATTTCCGAGGGCTTTATGTATTTATTCCAAGTTGATATATACAACCTTATAGTGTTGTTGCTGATGCTCTCATCATTAGCAAGGAAATCATACAGCCAGTGATCTGCAAGGATACCAAAAAACTGCTTGGAGTTATCAATGTTCATTGCCTTATTATTCATAAACTCAGCAAACTTCTGCTCTGCCTCTCGCTTGTTCTTTCCATAAAAGGTCTTTACTATAGGGATCTCTTTTCCAGCATCGTTCAGCTTCCTGCCTACTGTTTTCCTTATCCTGTAGTATTCTACTCCATTTATTGTTACATTGGTCTTGTTTGCCATCTCTTTTTCCTCCTATATGATTCCATCAACTATTTGCTCTTACTAGTGATCATCTCTGGCGCATTTCTTAGCTTGTAGTAGTCTATACATGCCAGAGAATCCAGGCGAACCTTTTTCAATCTGCTCTCGCAGTATCCCCATTTTTTCCTCCCATCGTCTGGTGGAATAAAGCTAGGGCATTGATCGCAGTAGTGGTGCTCTCCCTCGATCATTACCAGGGCATCCTCTATGGATTCCGGGATAGTGCGCTCGATCTTGTAAAAGATATATGCAGTAAAGCTCCTTACAGGATCTAGCCGGATCTCTGGATCTACTAGATTTCTTAGTGCCTCGTTCATTCTAAGCTCAAAAATTGCTGCATTGGTTTCCGAGATGCAATACATCTGGGTTTGGTTTTCTCCTCTCATTTTTGCTCCTTCCTTATATTGATTCCCGGAGCAGTTTCATGTATAATATTAATGTTCTGCTCCTTTTCCTCGTATTAGGGTAGAATTGTGTTTTTCAAGAGTCACAGTCTTTTAGCCGGGGCTGTGGCTCTCTTTTTGTTTCAATCTACATTATCATTATCTGCAGTGATCTTTTGTTCACTCCTTATAAACTCATTTACAATACCTACAATACGCAGCACTAGCCTTGATATCTGATAAGGTGTATATTTGCTAGGATCGCCGCCTTGCATATCTATTAGAGTGAAGATTGAATCTTGAATAGGATGTTTTCCAGCCCATTCTTTGAATTTTTCAATCTTCAAATAAAATAAATATGTAGGGATTTCTTCACCTTGTTTATAATCGACTTTTCCAGATAAGAAATCCGGCGATACATTAAGATATTGCCCTATTGACTCCAGATAATCAGCTTTTATCTTTCCTTCTCGCAATACCCTACGGAAAGATGTCACATCAGAATATCCCAGATATTCTGAGATACTCGTAAAATTATACCTTTCACCACTCTCTGATTGTGCTTCTCTTACTTTACAGGCAAGAGCAAGGCGATCTCTTATAATTGTTTCTGTTTTCATTTCATCTCCTTCCCTTTTGATAGGACATTTTTTATTTTTGTATGTCACTTCCCAGCCTTGATTGAATGTAGTAAAATCATTTTAGCGATAGGACATAATGTCCTATCCAAGATAAATGTACCACATTATAAGTAATTGGTCAATACTTTAAATCGTAATAAATGATTGAAAGGAGTATTTTTGATGGAAGCTAAGCAAGTTAGAACCATAAATGGTGCTTACCAGGAAATCATCTCAGCTGATCCATGTACTGCTATATCCAAAAATGCAATTCGCCAGGCTGTTATAAATGGAAACATTCCTAGCAGGCAAGCAGGCAGAACATATCTTATTACTGTAGAGGATGTATATAAGTACTTCACAGGCGATACAAAAGAGGAGTGATGATCATGCCTAAGATGCTTAAACTTAGAGAGTTATCGGAGGAAACAGGTATCAGTTATTATGGCCTCCGTAAACTCTGCTTAGAGGGCGCTCTTGCCCATGTAAGGATTGCAGGAACCTACTACACAACAGAAGAATGGTTTGAGAAATATCTCAACCAGCAAGGAGCTCATTATAATGGAAACAGGCTGGATCAAACTGTACAGAGAGATCAAACACTCTCCGGTCTTTAAAAATCCATATATCTATAAGGTATGGAGTTGGTGCTTATTCTCAGCATCTTCAAAGCCATATGATACAGTTGTAGGATCTCAAGCCATCCATTTAGAGCCAGGACAGTTTGTTTTTGGATTACTAAAGGCAGCAGATGAGCTGGATATACCTAAGAGCTCGCTGCATAGATATCTAAAGAAGTTGGAAGATTGGGAGTGCATCTCCATTAAGCCAACCAACAAGTACTCAATTATTACCATAATCAATTGGAAGCGCTATCAAGGAAATGGTAAAAAAGTGGGAAACAAAAAAACTCCTAAAGCCCTTGATATACAAGGCTTTCAAGATGTCGATGCTCCTACTGTGGGAAGCAAATGGGAAGCAAATGGGAACAAACAAGAATATAAAGAAGTATGTATAAGGAAGCGCTGTGGAGAGTTTGGAAATGTACTGCTATCGGATGAGGAGCAGAGCAAACTCAAAGCAAGGTTTCCGGATGATTATGAGGATCGCATTGAGAGGCTCTCAGCCTACATAGAATCATCTGGCAAGAGATACAAGAGCCACTATGCCACTATCCTCTCCTGGGCTAGGAGAGAAGCTCAGACTAAGCAGGAGAATTTAAAGGGAGTTGAAAAGATTGATTGGTAAAACATACAGAATCAGCGACAACAACAGGCAGAGGCCTATAGTAGCAATGATCCAGCAGATGCTAGCAACAAATGAGCGCCAGGATGTTACTGCCTGCCTCAGAATGGCTTTAAAAGATGCAGAAGCCATGAGGCTGCAATCTGCAGTGGATCTGCTTGGAAAGGCAGAAGGAATGGTGTGCAATGAATAGCAATTATGAAGAGGAAACCATACTGCTCGGATCATGGCTCTCCGGAGAGAATCTGGGCGATATCTGCAAGCTAGATCCTGCTATGTTTCATCACAGTAATATTGTAAGGATGCTCATGCAAGGCCAGGATGTGTTCCAGATCTCACACAATACCGGGATAAAAATTGCTGAGCTGTGGAACATGGCAGCACAGTACTCCCCTGCTTTATATCAGCTCACACTTATAAGATGGCTCGATAAGATGCTAGAGGCTGAACTTAAAAGTCTAGATATATACCAGGCAGGCAGCATGGACAAGCTAAAGGAAATTATAGCCAGCAGAGATCTCGCTGTTAACCAGGTAGAAGCTGACCAGGACATAACAGCAAAGTATATGCAGGAGCTGAGTGAGAGAGCCAAGGCTGATCGAGTGCTGTGGTCTAAACTTCCTACTCTTAACAGGTTAACCTATGGGATCAAGCGCAAGACATTAACCACGATTGCTGCCCGGCCTTCTGAAGGTAAATCTGCATTTGGTTTGCAGGCTGTGCTGGGTATAGCTGAGGCTGGGAAAAAGGTGCTTTACTTCCCTCTTGAAATGTCGAACAGTGAAACCATCGACAGAATACTAGCTCACAAGAGAATTGCTGCACTGAATGAAACTGCGCTGGGCAAGGTTCCTGGTAAGAAGATGAATGATGCAGCTGACTATCTGCGCAATCTAGAGAAGAGCGACAAGCTCAAATTTTATGAGGGCGCTGGAGATATCGAGAGCATAGAGGAAGCAATAAACAGAGAGCAACCATTTGCTGTTGCAATAGATCAGCTCTCTCTTATGAGATCATCAACAGAAAAGTTTGGAAGTATTAGAGAGCGCTTCTCTTATATGACAGTACACTTGAAGCGCATAGCAATGCAGTACAATGTCGCAGTTATACTTCTGTGCCAGCTTAGAAGAGATGCCCAGGAGAGAAGGCCTACTCTGGCAGATTTGAAAGAATCCGGCAGCATCGAGGAAGATAGCGACAATGTAATTATGCTTTATCGAGTAAACAAGGATTACATTAGCAATCCAGAAAAAATAGATTGGGAAAATACTCGCCCGGTAATAATCATTGTAGCAAAACAGCGAGGCGGCATTGATGGCGAGTTTAAAGCGATGTTTAAGCCTGCAGAGATGCTGTTCTATGAGGAGGCTCTACCTTACTCACAGGATCACTCTGCAGAGCATAATTCATATCAATTATCTTTTAACAGCTCTACCCTATCGGCCTAAGGGAGAGCCCATCATCAAGGGAGGATTAAAATGGCAAAAGTAAAAATAAATGTTGCTAAAGATGTAAAAGAAAAGATGCATCAGATCAAGGATGCAAAAGCAGCTCAGCTTAACGAGATCCAGGAAAAAAAGGCAGCAGCAATGGCTGAGCTTGAAAAGGCCTGGGAAGATATCAAAAGTGCTGTTGCTAGTTTAGACAGCAAAGCTTATGGGAAAGCTAAGCAGCACAAGGCTGATGCTGAAAATGCTATAGAGATGTTTGATGAGAGATACAAGCAGCTCAAGGAGCAGGCCTTAATTGAAGAGGCTGAGAGTGATAAGATCATCGACAGCCTGCTGCAGTATGAAGAGGATCTGTCTTATGATTTTATAGCAGAGATCACTCCCCTTGTAAAGCAGCTCGCAAAGCTTCACAGGGACTATGTAAAAGCAGTTGCTGAAGCTGAGGGCACTATATCTTCCTGGGAAAGATCTATCTGTGCGAACCATCGTACCTGGGGAAGATCTCTTAGGCACGATTCAGAAACCGGAAAGCTTACAGATCGCAGCGAAAAAGCTGTGCCTGTTCATATCCTGCCTTATGAAGGATGCCAGGAGGCTGCTCAGCTTGCATCATATTTGAAGAGATCTGAGGCGATCTATAAGGATTAAGCTGAAGCATGGCAACAAATCCAAGATATAAAAATGGGCATATGCGCAGGAAGTACCGGGAGCGGTTCAAGGCGATGGATGCTCCATGTGAGATCTGTGGTGGGCGCCTGGGCAGGATTCATTATGAGGAGCCTAGTGATTCCAGCCATCCTCTGAGCTTTGTTATCGATGAGATAATACCTGTAAGCAAATGGAAGCTCGGAGGCTATGGAAGCCCGGAACAAGCAGCGCAGGATTGGAACAATCTAGCTCCAGCTCATTATATCTGCAATCAGCTTAAGAGCGACAAGATCGGCTATAAGATTCAAGAGCGCAAAACCAAAACACAAAAAGAAAAAATAATTTTTCTTGATGGTAAGTGGTAATACCCTGGGGAGGGAACCCTCCCTCCCCTACAGCGCCCCCTGCCGTCTGCCCAGCGTTTTTTTAGCTGAAAGCCTTTCTGGCATGGGGTAGGCAAACCCTGTGCTGACAATGCCCTGTATAAGGCGCTGAGAGCCCTTTTCAGCGAGTTTTATATGATTGTTGATACTAACCTAATAGCATATTTGAGGAGTGTATAAGTGGATAGAGATAAAAGAAACCGGAAACTGAAAAACGAACATAAAAGGCTCATTGCCCTTCTGGATAAAGCCAAAGTGCCTCAACAGCAGAGATCCCTCCTCCAGGCTGTAGTTGACAATATGGCATGGCAGAGAATCAAGCTGGATGAGGCCAGAGAAGAGATGGAAGATGCCAGCATAGTAATCCCATATGATAACGGAGGAGGACAAACAGGCATACGAGAAAACCCTATTTTTAAGGCCTATATTAACCTGTGGAGGGCTTATGTGCTCGGATTAGAGAAATTGTCAGCTTACCTGCCAAAGGAAGCTATAGAGGAAATCTCAGCCGATGGCCTAAGCATCCTGGAACAGGTTAAGCTCATGCAAAAAGAATCTAAAGGAGAAAGATCATGAGAGGCAATCAGATCCCACGAATAAAAATTGAACCTGCGAGAACCGGAACAGATGGCAAAGGAGCCGCAATGCTTATGCAGGCATACGGATGCGAGTTAGATCCCTGGCAAGAGCTCATACTAGATTGCTGGCTGGGCAAGGATGAAACAGGATCATATAATGTTACATCAGCAGGCCTCAGCATGGCTAGGCAGAACGGAAAAACAGAGCTGTTGATAGCCAGATGTTTTTATGGCCTGGTGGTTAATGGTGAGAGGATCTTGTTTACTGCCCATCAGATGCGCAGTGTAAAAAAGGTGTTTAATCGCCTTGTAAATATGTTTACAGATAAGAGGCATCCAGAGATCCTTGCAGCAGTTCGCAGAATCCGTTATGGCCTCGGAGAGGAAAGCATTGAGCTCCTAAACGGAGGCCTAATAGAGTTTACTTCCAGGAGTAGACAAGTAGCCAGAGGCTATGAGGGAATCAGCCTAGTTGTTTATGATGAGTGCGCTGAGCTTACAGATGATCAAGCTGAGAGCATCATGAGCACACTGAGTGCCAGCAAAACCGGAACAAGGCAGCTCTTATATGTAGGTACTCCCCCTTACCCAGGATGCACAGGAGAAGTTTTTGGGCGATTCCGTCAATCCTGCATAATCTCTTATGGTAAAGGCGAGGCAAGGAATGTGAGCTGGCATGAATGGAGCATAGCTGCAGACAGCTTGCAGGAAGTGGATCTGGCAGATAAAGCCCTGTGGTACCAGGTAAACCCTGCCCTCGGATATCGTCTTACAGAGGAGTTTACTGCAGAAGAGTTTAACACTTTAAGCCCTATAGGATTTGCCAGAGAGCGCCTAGGCTTATGGATGAAAAATCAAAGCTCTACTACAGGATCTGAGCTGGCTATAGAGGAAGAGCTCTGGGATAGCTGCAGGAGTGATGAGGAGCGCCCAGATGGCAAAGTGGCCTATGGGGTCAAGTTTACTCCGGATGGATCTGAAGTAGTGCTGGCAGGTGCAGTGATCGCTAAGGATGGCAAGGCTCGTATTACTCTACTAGCAGCAGAACCTACAGGCAAAGGCATTTCCTGGCTGGCAGAATGGCTTAATGATAGATACAAAACAGCCTCCTGCGTAGTAATTGATGGGCGCAATGGCTCAGATGTTCTTATAGACAAAATAAGAGATACCTGGAAGCTCCGGGATTCAGTTATAAAGCCATCTGCGCAGAATGTAATAGCTGCAGCCTCACTGCTTAAGAATGAGCTCATAGAAAAAACAGTAACATGGTACTCCAAGCAGGATCTTCTCCGGGAAAGCGCCATAACTTCTACCAAGAGATCCATTAGTGGAGGCTGGGGATTTGGTGGGCAAACAAGCGCTCCTATAGAGGCCTGTAGCCTGGCTCTATGGGGCTGCAGGACTAGCAAGCGCAATCCTAGCAAAAAGATGCGCATAGGATAGGAGCCAAAGCCATGACAATTTGGATACCATACAAAGCTAAGCCTCATGAAAAGAACAGGCCAAGAAACACACGAACAAAGCAATATCACTGCAGGATCTGTGGCAGGACTATAGCCAGAGGATCAATCTGCCCTACTTGTTTGATAAAAAAGAAGGAGTCTTAAGAGGAATGAATATTGACGATGTAAAAAAGCAAATAGAACAGCGCACAGGTGTGCCAGCTATGCTCTTAAATGGTGAAACTGTAGAGGAAAATATAGCTCGTGCAAAAGCCCTGTTAGCATATAAAAAGCAACATGAAGAGGAACAGCCTAAGAGCACCAGGGAGCAATTTAGAGAATGGATCTGGAGTGAGGCAGGTATAGAACCGGATAAGAATGATGCTACAACCCTTTTAGTGGATCTCCAGGAAGCTGCTCGATTAGAGGCAGGAGGATATCCAAAGGTATCGGATGGAGGCACAAGCGCTGTATCTGAGTTTGCCTCACAAGACACACGATCAACAGAGCAAAAGTTTATAGAGTGGTTCCAAGGTGTATCTGCTTTTGATCCTGCTGACGATCTAAGTGGATTTAAGCAGCACACAAAGTAAAATCCAAAATAAGTGTAGTATAATAAAATGGATGTAAAAGGCTACCTGCGCCTATATGAGGACTCACTAAGGCACTCCCTTCTTATACAAGAAGAGCGCAAGGAAGAGCTGGCAATGATCAAAGGGCTCAGATCCAAGATTAATGGCACTGATGATCTAAAACTCCAGCAATCACTAGATAAACTAACGATCACTGCACTAAAGATAAAAGAAGATCCAAAAGCAGTTCGCCTCCGGGAAGAGATCTTAACCATAATAGAAGATGTACCTGGCATTAAAGGAGAGATCCTGCATCTGCGTTATATCGATTTCATGAAGTGGGAAAACATAGAGCACAAGATATATCTTTCTGGGAGGCGCATAAGAGGAATACATAAGGAAGCACTAGAAGAGCTGAGATCTGTACTGATCTCTAAAGGCATAGATATTGATTAGACATTAAACAAAGGCAGGAGATAATAATGGCAAGAGAGATAGAGTGCCCTATCTGTGGGCGAGTATTTGAAACAACAAAACCTAACAAGAGATATTGCAGTTTTATCTGCAGAGAAGCCGGGCGCAATCTTAAGCGCCTGCAGTGGGAGGATAGTCATCCTGGCTACAATGCTGAATATGCAAAGGAATATCGCAAGAGATTGAAAACAAAATAATAGACAGCTCCTTTCATTTTGCCTCAATATATAAGCAGGTACTAGGTTTCTTGTAGCTAGCATCTGCGCCAGAGATCAGCGCCCTTTTTAGGGCGCTTTTCTCAGCCTCAAAATGGCTCTCTCAGCGAGTTTCTCCATGCTTATGACAAGTAATATATTTAGGTCTATGCCCTGCTCTATCGATTAACCAGCAGGAGCATTTTTTGCGAGATCCTGCAAGGCCATCCAAAACTAAATGGTTAAATAGTGGTTAAATGATAAAAAATGCATGATGTTAGAGCAAAGAAAAACCCTTGAAAGCCTTATGTTTCAAGGGTTTGCTGGAGCTAGTGGTGGGAATCGAACCCACAACCTGCTCATTACGAATGAGCTGCTCTGCCATTGAGCCACACTAGCAGAACATGCCGAACATCGCCGGCATCTTAGCTTAGCTTAGTTAAAAAAGGCAAGCCACGAGGTGGCTTGCCTTCAGTAAACATAGCTTATGCTTCAGCCACGATTTCTTTTCCATCATAGTAGTTGCAATTAGGGCAAACTCTATGAGGAAGCTTGGGCTGGTGGCACTGAGGGCAAATGCATAATCCGGGAGCTGCCATCTTCATGTTAGCTGCCTGACGGGAATTTCTCTTTGCCTTTGAAGTTCTTCTTTTAGGTACTGCCATATCCTAACACCTCCATCATTTGTATTTCATGGGATCAGGGCCTGATAGTCGGATACTCCGTGGAGTATCTCTCACACCCTGCCCAAATTAATCGTCAACTACTTGATATTACTTGAAAATCAAAGCTTTGTCAACACATTTTTAATCAAATAGCCAAAAAATCCGTATCCCATATATTGGGTACTGTCGGCCTCGGGATCATTCCCGAGGCCAACATGTTTACTTTACTTGGTTCGTACTTTGTCCGTACTTGCTTCCTTCCGAAGAATTACAGAGCCTTTACGATCTGATAAGTATCTCTTGCGATCATGAGCTCTTCGTTTGTAGGGATCAGAAGAACGCTTACTCTTGCATCATCAGGTGAGATGATGGTCTCTTTGCCTCTGATCTTGTTCTTAAGAGGATCGATCTTGATGCCAAGGTTTCCAAGGTCGTGGCAGATGAGTTCTCTCATGGTAATGTCGTTTTCACCAACGCCTGCGGTGAATACGATAGCGTCGCATCCGTTCATCTCAGCGATATAAGCTCCGATGTAGAATCTTACCTTGTGGGCGAATACCTTAAGAGCGAGGGCTGCTCTCTCGTTGCCTTCTTCGATGGCAGCTTCGATGTCTCTGAAGTCGGAGGATACGCCGGAGATTCCGAGTACGCCGGACTTCTTGTTGAGTATGTTGTTAGCTTCGCCGGGCTTAAGGCCTTCCTTCTCTCTGATGTAAGTTACGAGAGCGGGGTCGATATCGCCGGAACGAGTTCCCATTACGAGACCTTCAAGAGGAGTGAATCCCATGGATGTGTCGATGCACTTACCTCTCTTAATAGCGGATACGGAAGCACCGTTTCCAAGGTGGCAAGTGATGAGCTTCAGATCTTCAAGCTCTACGTTCAGCATTTCAGCAGCTCTGCGTGCAACATACTTGTGGGATGTGCCGTGGAAGCCGTAACGTCTGATGTGATACTTTGTATAGTATTCATAAGGAAGCGCATAGAGATAGCTCTCAGGCGGCATGGTCTGATGGAAAGCTGTATCGAATACGGCAACCATCGGTGTGTCGGGCATCAGAGCCTTGCATGCGTTGATACCTGCGATGTTGGGAGGATTGTGAAGAGGTGCGATCTCGCAGCACTCTTCTATGTCCTTCATTACCTTTTCGGTGATGAGTACGGAATCAGCGTACTTTTCTCCGCCGTGTACTACACGATGTCCTACTGCTCCGATCTCGCTCATGTCCTTAACAACGCCGTGTTCAGGATCCTGGATTGCTGCCAGAACCTGTGCGATAGCGTCTTCGTGGTTAGCCATGGGAGTTTCAAGTTTGAACTTGTCCATACCGATCTTTTCATGAGTGATGACGGAGCCATCGATGCCGATCTTTTCAACAAGACCTTTGCAAAGAAGTGTCTCATTGGTCATATCAAGGATCTGATACTTCAGTGAGGAACTTCCGCAGTTGATTACTAAAATTTTCATGTGCTTTCTCCTTTTATCTTTTAAGTGAAAATTATTAACGCAAAAATATCGCCTCTAAATTAAAATTATATCCCAATTTTCTTATAATTTCAATGGCTTTTTGACATATTCGGAGTTTAGATAAAGATCTCTTCCGAACATGGTGTTATACATGTCTGATGCTTTTATATCGAAGCTGACGGTGGTCTTTAGTTCAGGATGAATGCTTAGATCCTTCTTGATATTGTCTATCACAGGAAGACCCGGTCCATCCTGCTTCTTTAGATTTTTCAGGTGCTCGGCGCCCTTCTCCCTGAATCCCAGCACGCGGATGTAGTTTCTGCCTTCCAAAACATCCTCTCTCCTGGTGTTCATCAAAGTGTGGATGAGCACGCGTTGTATCCTGGTCCTAGTGTAGCGCTTGGACTTAAGGGCTTCCACCAGTTTTTCGTAGGAATCTGCATAACGGAATTCTTCCTTAAGCTTTCTACCAAGGCCTTCTTCTGCTCCGTAGATCTCGTCAAGCTCAGCTCCATCAAGGGATGCAACTCTGGCCATTATAAAGGGAAGCATGTCTTCCGGACCCACGTATTCATGGCCGGCACGCTCTCTTACAAGGATCTCCGCAGTGTCTTCAGGGATCAAGCCCTTAACTCGAGCCATGTCGCCGTATTTCAAAAGATCCTTCCTGATCATGGTGGCTGAAGCCAGCCCTTCCTCTTCCAAAAGATCCCCGTGGCCCGCTCCCTTTCTTAGAATGGGTACGGGTTTCGCAGTCTCCATGTGACGAAGGTATTCCACAGCCAGGTTGTCGTTCGGTCCGTAGGCCTTTTCATCGCCGAGAACCATGGTCAGCGCTCTGGGATAGGAAACTCCTTCTTTTACCAGACCTTTTATTTCCTGAATCTGTTCATCGCTCAGATTCTTCCTGGCATCAGCTGCTTCGAGAAGTGCTTCCACATCGGCGGTCTCCGAACCGAAGGCAATGTAGTCTGCCCCAAGGGCTTCCAGTATGCTTACGCCGCTTTGGGCGAAGTAACCCGCGTTATTGCACGCAAAAATAAAGGGCATTTCCACCACCAGATCGAAACCGGCCTTTAAAGCCATCTCTGCCCTGGCCCACTTGTCCACTATGGCAGGCTCACCGCGCTGGGTGAAGTTTCCGGATATGGCAGCTATGGCCACATCCGCTTCGGTCTTCTTAAGAGCTTCCTTAAGATGGTACTCGTGCCCTAGATGGAAAGGTTCGTATTCTGCTATGATTCCAAGAACCTTAGGCATCTCGTTCCTCTCGTCCTTCCGCCGCCAGGGCCATTAGCTCCGCGATCTCTTCTTCTGTCAGTCTCATGACCCTGCAGGCCTTTAAAATGACCTCATCGCTGTCTGGCACGAAATCGCTGTTGACGCACATGTTGGTGAAGTTCATGGCTCCTATGCCTGTCTGGCTGAAGGAACAGACTCCGCTTCCTATGGCGCGGTCGTATTTACGCATGAAAAGCTGTGCAAATTTAAGTTTGTCGTCGATCATTTTTTGCTCCTTGATGGCTCTTATCAGTTTAGTCCAGGTCCATGTTCAAAAGCTGCCAAGAAAGTTCTATCATTTTGGGATCGTCTGAGGAATTTAAGAAAGTAACCTCTCCTTTATGGTCATCGTCCCTCAGCAGCCCTTCCTCATCCAGCCTTCTCCTGAGCTGTGAAGAAGTTCCCTTGGATCCGTCAATCAAGAGGATGTTCCTGTCGCCGAAATAGTTTTTCAGTTCCTTTTTCAGGAAGGGATAATGTGTGCAGCCAAGCACTATGGATTCCGTATCATCTGTCAGTACTGGTTTGAGGTTTTCATCAAAGAACTTTCTAAGACCTTCATGATCTCTGATGCCATCTTCAACGAATTCAGCAAGTCCCCAACATGTGAGTGGAACTATCTCCGCTTCATCCTTATACATGTTCATGAGTCTCTGATAATTCTCGAGTCTCATGGTCATAGGTGTGCCCATGACTATGATTCTGCCGCCCTGATTGCAGATTACAGCGGGTTTTACGGCAGGTTCGATACCGATTATAGGCATGTCGGTATAGTGCGCTCTCAAAGCCTTTATGGATGCAGAAGTTGCCGTATTGCAAGCGATAACCATAGCTTTGATGTTGTATTCCTGCCTGAGTTTTTCAACAACGTTGAAGGTTAGTTCCTGTACTTTTTCGGTTGTTCTGGTGCCATAGGGAACGTTGACCGAATCGCCGAAATATACAAAGTCTTCCTTGGGAAGCACCCTCACTGCTTCTCTTAATACAGAAATTCCACCCAGGCCTGAATCCATCATTCCAACCGGTCTTGTCTTATCATTATCCTTCATAAACTTCCTCCTCTACTCCAAAGAATTATCATCTGATTCAGTCTGATCCTCTGCCAGAGTGATCATGTCCCCGAAGGTCATGATATATTCCTCCAGCGGATAATTCATGGCTTCTGTGAAATCGTAAAAGTATTTATCTCCACCGAGAGCTTCCAGCCTTCTGTCGCAAAGAGCATCTCTCAGGGTTTCATCTTTTTCAGTAAGTCCATTGGTCTCAGTAAGGTAAACCTTGCTGTCCATGGAATACCATCTTCTGAACCTCTCCAGCTCTTCAGCCGCCTTAGCTGCCGTGGACAGTTCTTCGTAGTTTTTGATCATACCTGTAAGGCTTCTTCTTATATTTGAAAACAGGCTGTAGACCTCGGATTCGTGTTCCGGAATGAAGTCCATTATCTCTTCAAAGTAGTCGTCGATGAGTCCTGCGGTCTCTGCCTTGTCCAGGTTCTCCAGGAGTTCAGCCAGATGGGCGAACTCGATCTCGTCATCGCACTCGAAGTACTGTGCCACGTTTTCTAAGTATTTAAAATCTTCAGCTGTTTCTATGTCTAAAAGATCATAAAACTCTTGCTTGGTCATTTTTTGCCTCCCTTGCGGTTCGACTTGCGGGTCCTTTTGGCTGCAAGTCTGAGCTTTTTTATTCCATCCCTAATGGTCTTTCTCCTGTCGGGATCCATGCCGAACTGGGCCTTGGTCAAAGCCACTGCGGTCTTGATTTTCTTTTTATGTATGTCGCTGAAATCGTAAATTCCGGTATCATAGAGGAAGTCGAAGACGGCGTCCGTAAACTCCTGTCTCTCGTCCTCGTTCATTTCCTCGATCCAAAGGTTAAGAGTCTCATCCGTAAAGTCCGCCGAGGGCTTTCTATCAGAAGGCTCGAATCCATTAGCCATTACTCTCCAGTGGAAAGGATCATGCTGGATGGGCCCTTTGCCATCCGCCCTTATGACCTTTACTGTCTCCTTACCTTTAAGCAGACTTCCCACGATGGAGGATTCCGGCATGATCTTCAAGGTCTTGGGCAGGATCTCCTTATAGTTGTCAGATTCGATGATAGCGTCACCGAAGCCGGGACCGTCATTGGTGTATATGGCTTTGATGCGCCCTTTTAAGCTGTCATCCACGAACATGGCCGCATATTCAGCGAAGTTTCCGCCCTTGGAATGGCCTCCCACAATGATGTCCTCCGACGTGTGGGCCGCAACACGCTCCAGATAATCCAGAGCCTCCTTCTGCCCTTCGGTCTCCATAAGATAGCTCAGGTTGAAACACTCTCTCCAACCGTCAAGCTTTCCATCGGTACCTCTGTAAGCGACGTACATGGTCTTTTCATCGAAGACAAAGGTCGCCGCTGTGAAGCCGAACTGCTTTTCAGAGTCGAATCTTTTAACAAAAAACTTCACCACGGCCTTTCCGTATCTGTCTGACCTGCCGCATCTGTCGAGAAGCGGCCAAGGATCGCTGAAGGCATATTCATACCGATCTTTGATTGTCATATATGCTTCCCTTAGTTCAGAGACCGTCATTGTGGCCTCGCCGTCCTCCGAGATGAAGTCATCCATCTCCACATAGGAAAGCTCCGAGAATATCAGATTGTCCACCTCGTTGAAAGGTCTTTCAGCGAAGGTCAGATCTCCTCTGAGATCCACATAATCACAAATGTTCAAAAAACTACCTCTCTAGTTGTCTTTTATCAAGTCTATGGCTCTCTTCATGTCGTTGGGAAGCTCAGCCTTGAGCTTTATCATCTCCCCAGTGACAGGATGGACGAATTCCAGACTTGCCGCATGAAGTGCCTGCCTCTCTATGATGTCTGATAAAATCTCCGGATTTGTTTCCATTCTGGGGCCCTTTTCGCCTGTAAGAGGCGGTCTGGGATCACCGTATACCCTGCGATACTCAAAGGGATCTCCATGGCAGTATAGATGATCTCCCACCACCGGATGGCCCATGTAGGCCATATGTATCCTGATCTGGTGAGTTCTGCCCGTGTCCAGCTTAAGCTCAGCGAGAGTATATCCGTCGATGATTTTTTGCTCTATGGGGCCTCCTGCGGCTTCGGATCCATAGGTCATCTCGTGAGGTTTAAAGAACCTCTCCAGTACTTTGAAATAAGTGACACTTTCCTGGCCGCCCTGATCAACGGGCACCACCCAGCGCTCCACCTCGTTCTCGTCGGGCTTTCCCAGAGGTTGGTCGCAGGTACCCTCAGCAGGAATGAGCATGCCTTCCAAAAGGGCCACATAGCGCTTCACCATGGTGGATTTCATCTGCTTCACCAGGTCTGCCTGAACGTAAGGGTTTTTGGCGATAACCACCAGGCCGGAGGTGTTCATGTCGAGTCGGTTCACCAGCCTGAGCTTATATGGCTCGGGGCCGCCCTTCTCCGCTTCCTTCAGCATCTTATATGTTATGCCGTTAAGGAGCGTGTGGCAGGGATTGCCCTTGGTGGGATGGACCACGATGCCGGGTGCCTTGTTTACCACGAGAATGTGCTCATCCTCATACACCACGTCGATGGGCATCTCTTCCGGCGGAAACTCGGAACGCTCCTCGGGCATTGCGATCTCGATGATATCGCCCGCCTTCACAGGCATCCAGCCGGATGCAGTCCAGCCGTTGATCTTTATGCTCTCATTTCTCCTGAGCTTCGTCATGAGCCTGGAAGAGAATGCGAACTGCTCCTTCAGGATGGTCTTTAAGGCTTTGCCGGAATCTTCAGTTTTAACTACATATCTGAATTCCGTCTTCATAGGAACTTGGTCTTCACCTTATCCCAGAAGGTCGTCTCACTGTAGCGCACCAGATTGATCTTTCTTCTGGAAAGGGTCAGCTCGATGCATTTGATATCGTCATACTTTTCCTCAACTCCATCGTAGAGGATGTCCATGCTGGTCCACTGCTCGTCGCAAGGCTCGATAATGACCGTGTCGTTGGCAGGAAGCAGTATGCTGGAAGTCAAGGATCTGTAGGCGGTGTTGTTCATGGGTGCCATGGGCGCCAGCTGCAAAAGATGCAGCCTCGGGTCTACCAGGGCTCCGCCTAAAGAATAGTTATATGCGGTGGAACCTGCAGGTGTTGACACGATAATGCCATCTCCGCTGAACTTCTCAATGAAGGATTTGTTAATGCTTATATTCAGGTGGATGGGATGTGTTCCCTGACCCTTGATGACGAACTCATTGAGGGCTCTGTGAGCTATTTCCCTTCCGTCCTTGAAAAAGATGTCAGCCTTGACGATATTATATGGCTGGATCTTAAGTTCTCCCTTTAAGAAGCGATTGATGAGCCTATCGATATCGGAAGGCGCGATCTCCTGGAAAAACCCCAGATGGCCGGTATTGATGCCTGCAACGGGTACTGTGGGGAACTCATGGTTTTGCATAAGGGAAAGGAAGGTTCCATCTCCTCCCACGTTTATGATGAGATCCGCATCATCGGTTTTATCTGTTATTTCAATGCCTGCGGCCTCGAGCTTCTCCACCAGCTCGGCGGCGATCTCAAGGGTGTGCGGCACGTCATTTTTGTAAATAAAGACTTTTTTCATGATTTTATCTATGTGAATCAATGTAACTCTGAACGATTTCTCCATCTGTGGGCTCCGGCTCGCACACAAGACCTCTCTTCTGGAAGCGGTCAGCGCCGTTTCCGCAGATGGCCATGATCCAGCCGTCCGGCACGATCTCACAGGCGTGAAGAATGGCTTCCTTTCTGTTCTCGTACTCGGAATCCACCTTGTCCTCGTGGAGGAAATCCCTGATGTCCTTCCAGATCTGATGGAGGTCATCGGTTCCGATATCCTGCTCTGTAAGAACCACCTTATCCGCATACTTCTGAGCCATCTCGCCCAGATCCTGCCTGCGGTTATATGCCTTATTTCCGTGGACTCCGAAGACCAGAAGTCTCTTCCTTCCGGGATAGAGTTTGCCCAGATTCTCGAAAAGAGTCTCGTAGCTCACCCTGTTATGAGCATAGTCCACGATGACGTCCACGTCCTTGTTGACCATGTGGTAGACTTCCATACGGCCAGCCACCTTAGCGTTGCTCAGACCTTCCTTGATCTCGTCCATGGTTGCTCCTAACGCTCTTGTCATGGCAATGGCTGCCAGGGCGTTAGATGCGTTATAGTAGCCACCGATGGAAACCTTGATATCTTCCACCTTGCCCTCTGCTGCAAGTTTGAAGCTCAGCTCGTTAGGTGTTGAAACCACGTCATATCCGTAGTAGTCCGCGCCCTCCTTCTGACCGAAGGTGATGACTTTCTGGCAGTGAGCCTCAGCCTCCTCTTTAACCCTCGCAAAATACTCCTCCGGCATCTCGTAGTTGATGCAAGCGATATCGCTTTGCTTGAAGATGCAAAGCTTGGTGCAGAAATAATCCTCGAAAGTGGGATGCTCCCTGTCGGAGATGTGGTCTTCAGAGATGTTCAGGAAACCGCAGACCTTATAATGAAGATCCTCAGTCCTCTTATACTTGATGGCCTGGGAAGAAGTCTCCATTACCAGGCACTTAAGGCCGTTATCCACGGTCCTGGCCAGGTGGTCGTGGAGTTCCAAAGTCTCCAGGGTGGTCATCTTTTCGGAGCTCTTTCTCTCCCCTCCGTCATAGTTATATATGCCGGAAAGGAAGCCTATATCAGGCTCGCCCTTCTTAAGATAATGAGCATCCATGATGGCCTTTACAAAGGTGGCTGTGGTGGACTTTCCCTTGGTTCCGGTGATACCGATAAGGGTAAGCTTATCGTTCCAGATCTTATCATAAAACATGCTGCCGAGCTTGGTCATGGCAGTTCTCATGTCGTTTATGACAAGTCTGGGCACTTGCTTGCCGTCATGCTCCACAGGTTCAGCCAGAGCCAGCTTGGAGCCTTCCTCACAGACGTAAGCTACGGCTCCGCCCTCCAGAGCTTCTCTCAGATATTCTTCCCGGAAGTTAAGTCCTTTGCACACGAAAAGCGTGGCTTCGGTCACGTGTTTTGAGTTGTATGAAAGTCCCTTGATCTCAATATCAAAATCAGCTGAAGAGCTGTTGTCAGAGACCAGCAGCTCCTCTGCTCTTAACATTTCAAGATACTTATCAAGGGTTTTGATGGTTCTTGACATTTGAGTATACCTTCTTCGTATTATAATTCGTCTTTTTCGTCCTTGGGGCCTCCAAAGGCGTCTATCTCGTCTATGATCTCTTCAACTGCGTCTTCTACATCTTCCGGTGTGATGACGTCTTGAGGATCTACGACGAATTCCTCTGTGGGTTCCTCGGCCTTAGGCTCTTCCTTCTCAGGCTCTTCTGCAGTATACACCTGAGTCTCTACGTCCGGTGCACCTTTAGCTAAAGTCTCGTCCTTCTGTGCCAGTTCATCCACCTTATCGCTTATCTCATCAGGAATGATGTCCGCAACCTTATCGTCCACCTTATCCTGGATGTCCGCAACCTTGTCTGTAACATCGGAGAATACGTCAGCTGCTTTATCCATCACGCTGTCTGCAACGCCTGCTGCACCAGCTGCGGCGGTGAAAGGATCAGCCTTAGGAGCTGTTTCTTCGTGAACTTCATAGTTTGCGTTCACCATGTTATCGGGCTTCACTCCCTGATCCTGCACGTGCTGATCAGGAACCATTACTACAAGGTTCTGAGTAAGGAGTTCATAGAATACTGTCTCTGTGGTCTTCACATAAACCGCAAGGAAAATGGAAGGAACCAGTGCGATGAAATATCCTACTATGGAGCCGATGCTTAAACCTGTTGCTGTAGTTAAAGGTGCTGCGATGAGCTCACTGGCAAGGGATGATACGATAGCCCAACCGATGAATGAAAGCATCATCAGGAAGTACTTTCCGCAGTTACCTCTCATCCTTGCTTTGGACTCGTTGATGCACTGAGTAATGGAGTACTCAGGATGATCTGCCAGAATATAGAATGCCATGCTGTATCTCAAGGCAGCGATTATTCCCGGAATCACGAAGAGCAGTGACCACAGGAAGATGAATACTGTCATAACTATCTGAAGGAGTATGGTCTTAACGATCATACTGAAACCTTCAAACAGAAGCTTATTATCGATCCTTCTGGTCCTGAAGAAGGTCAGCATGAAGAGGGCAAGTCCATAAGCAAAAGCACCCGTAAGCACTACCTGATAAAGAGAGCCCACAAAGGATGTATTGACCATGAGCTGCTGTCCGAAATAGTCAACCGTCCTATAAAAAGGAAACAGCATGTCCAGAATTGACTTAACATATCCTGTAAGAATTGTATAGATAGCTATACCCAGAAACATTTCTTTCCAGCGTCCTTTTAAGGCATCTCTTGCGATTCTTCTCATGAGAGCCGAAGGTTCAGTTACGATATGTGTGTTCATTTATTTCTCCCTTTCTGTTTTATCCCTTTTGAAACTGCAAACCGCCATAAAACGGCGCGTATTCAAAAAATATTCCATTTGACATTATATCCCAAACGCGTTATAATTGCAAGCGTGCTAGGGGAGCTACTGCTGCTGAGATTTTTGACCCTCATGACCTGAACCGGATAATGCCGGCGTAGGCAAGCAACTTAGTAAAACTGTTTTTTGCAGTGCAAAAAACACCTCCCCTCCAATATTTATATTAGGAGGTTTTTTTATGAGAAACAAAAACGTCAAGTATCTGGTTCTTTGCGCGATCCTGATCGCTCTTTCCATCGGACTCAACCAGATCAAACTTCTTCACCTGCCCTTCGGCGGTTCCATCACGCTGTTAAGCATGCTGGCAGCCACTCTCGCCGGCTACTTCTGCGGACCTAAGTGGGGACTCATCTCAGGCCTTGCCCTGGGACTTCTGAACCTGGCCTTCGGCGGCTATGTGATTCACCCCATCCAGCTGATCCTGGACTACATCCTGGCTTTCACAGCACTGGGCCTTTCCGGCTTCTTCACAGAAACCAAGAACGGCCTCTACATCGGATATGCCGTTTCAGTAGTCGCAAGGTTCTTCTGCAGTTTCCTGTCAGGCTTCATCTTCTTCGGTGAATACGCACCTGAAGGAATGAACCCCGCCCTCTACTCCTTCGCTTATAACGGAATTTCCATCGGAGCAGAAGGCATAATCACTCTGATCATCCTGGCGATTCCCGTGGTACACGACACCATCTACAGGTTGAAGAAACAGTTTAATGATTAAACCATATAAATGCTCAAAGGGGCTGTCTCACAATGAGACAGCCCCTTTAATATGGTGATACGTATGGTGATACGGCCTAATCCTGTGATTCTTGAGGTTTAGGCCGTCATGCAAAAAACTCGCACGGCCTAAATTTACTTATCGGCCATTTTAGGCCGGCGTAAGTTATTTGCAGACTAAGAATCTCACTGTACTTTCAGGCCGCGTTTTGCTTTTTCCATTCAAAAAACTCCCTTTAATGGATTTCCACTGTGCGAAACAATCCTAAAGAGAGTTTTTTATCTTATGTTGACAATTTCCTTTTTAAAGCTGCCTTCAGATCCCACGGCCTTACACCTTGATTTCAGCACTTTAGGCCGTCACCAAAAAAATCCACACGGCCTAATTGCACCATTCCAACATTTTAGGCCGTGCCTAGAATAAAATTTGATTTATATTCCGTAAACATAAAAAAGCCAAAAATAACCGTAATCGTGTTCAAGGTTTAATCTATTTTCATCCAAAAAACTCTATCGTCCTTTTAATTCCATCTCTCAAGCTGACCTCCGGCTTCCAGCCTAATACTTCAAGTCTTGAGGTGTCCAATGCAACTCGTTTGAACTTCACATATCCGCTCTGGTCAGCGCCCTTATCAAAGGTGCAGCCGATATCAGCCGGGGAGAATTCCGCGCAGAGTTCAGCCAATCCCCTTACGGAGATCTCTTCAGTCTCATTGGCCAGATTATATGAGAGGTTCTTTTCACCTCTCAATACAGCAGTAAGCATGCCTGAGATCGCGTCGCTCACGTAGCAAAAAGCTCTAAGAGCTGTTCCTGCACTCTTAAGCACTATGTCGCGGCCTGCCACGGCGTCTGAAAGGAAGTCTGCCATGACTCTTCCGTCGTTTTCAAGCCTCATTCCGGGGCCATAAGCGTGAGCGATCCTCGTATTTATGAAGTTTACATAATACTGATTATGGTAGCTCACTAACAATGTCTCTGCCAGACGCTTGGATTCGGGATAACATGACCTGGAATCAGCTGGATCAAGGCTTCCGGCATCCTCCTCGTGGATCAAATAAGTGCCTTCAGGCATGGCTCCGTAGACTTCTCTGGTGGATGCAAAGACTACTAAGGCACCCTTCTCCCTTGCAAGTTCCAGTACATTCATGGTTCCTTGCACATTGGCGCGGATTATGCCCACAGGATCGGTTTTGATGCTCACAGGATCTGCCATTCCTGCCAGATGGAAGATATAGTCCAGCTCACCGGACACACAGATTTCGGCTGTTACATCCTGAGCCAGGATCTCCACCCTGTCACCGAACCTCTCCTTAAGCCTTTTGCCGTTTCTGGACAAGGCATATACCTTTATACCCGCCCCAGATACCTCATTGAGATAGGTAAAGAAACTCACCAGATAAGCAGCCAGCATACCGTTGGCGCCGGTCACCAGGATGGACTTGTTATTAAAGTTTTTTGCGTCAGGAAGGACACGGGCGATGCGCTCCATGTCCTCCTGAATGATCTTTTGTTTATTCATTTTAGCTTTTTTCGTTAAGAACTGAGATCTGCTCATAGTCCTTGATGTTAAGGTTACTGAGCAATGTGTAGAAATCCGTAGGTGTGGTTACCTTGATGTTTCCGCTGTCGCCTTCGATCATATGGCTTACGTAACCATGCTTGAACATGAGGCCGCAGGAGTCCACGACTCCCTCATAGGGCTTTTCTGTCTCGCGCTCCTTGAGATGTGCGCTGTAGATATCCTTCAAGTGATATCCCTGAGGGGCTTGGGCCAGATACATGGTCCTTCTGTCAGGCATCTCCCCTACTGTCTCTCCATCAGCGGAAATTATAGGTGTCTCAAAGCACTTGATGACGGGCACTGCGGAGCCGAATTCTTCGGTGCTCTCCACAGCACGCTTGATGGTGCTTTCCGTAACCAGCGGACGCACGCCGTCGTGAAGGAGAACTATGGCGTCCTCTTCGTTTTTGGCGATCTCGCTGAGTCCGATAAAGATGGAATCCTGTCCGGTAGCACCGCCAGGCACCACAGCACTCACCTTGTCGATGTCGTACTTCTCCAGAAGTCCCTTTAGGTGATCGATCCAGTCTTCGATGCAGACCACGTAGATCTCATCGATGGCGTCATTCAGCTCGAAGAGTTCCAGAGTATGTATTATGATCTCCCTGCCGCAGATCTTAAGGAACTGCTTGGGAATATCCGAACCTATCCGTTGGCCGTAACCGCCGGCGAATATAAGGGCTATGCGTTTCATGTTTCCTCCTGTCAATTGCGCAAAAAACGCGCATCACATGTATTTGTCAACTTCCGCTGCCAACTTTTCAGCGCAGCGATCGGTATTTGCCACGTATTTATGGATGAATTCCTTGAAATATTCCATGTCGTAGGGTTTGTCCAGATCTTCCACCAGCTTCTTAGGATCCCTGTCCGTATATCCCGGAAGCGTCCTGTAGTCGATGTCGAAGCCTCTTACGTCATCGTAATTCTCCATATCGAAATTATAGAAATAGAGCGGTATGTCCCTGACACCGGCCTCGTAGACCACGCAGGAATAGTCGCTTATCATCTTATCTCCCACAAAGAGCATGTCGAAGGTTGTATACTTCATGTCGATGATGAGTCCCGGGCTGTCATCCATGCCTTCAAGGCTCACCCTACTCAGTGGATGAAGCTTCACCACCAGATTGTATTTCTCGAAGTTAAAAGCTTCTACAAGGCCTCTAAATGCCTCTGTAAAGGCTGATTCGTCCTTTCTGAAGGTAGGAGCATAGATCACGTTGGGTTTGTCTTTAAGAGCAGGATAATCAGCATATATCTTCTCGCTGATCTCTGCCTCGTACTTCTTATCCTTAAGGCGATCCACCCTGGGAAGAGTGAAAAGTCTCATCTTCTCAATGGGAATATCGAAGCCCAGAGCCAGCCCCTGCTTTGAAGCCTCCCCTGCTGTGCAGCAGAAGGTGTAGTTTCTGTGCATCCTCATGGTCCTGGCCAGGCGAGCGTCGCTTGCTTCAGTCTTTCCAAAGATATTATATCCGAAGGACTTCATGGTACCGATGGAATGCCAGATCTGGATAACCGTAAGTGACTTCCTCTGCTTAAGGATAGACACCGTCGGGCAATATGAGTCGATGATGGCGACCTTTGAAGTAGCCAGCTGGTACATCTGCGCTACCATGTGGAAAGCGTAGCTGATCCTGGTGCCGATACCTGAATTGGCGCCACCCTCCAGAGTCCTGCACATGTAGACCACCTGGTGTCCCTGCTTCTCCAGTTCATTTCCCAGGAGCCTGAAGTCCAGGTTCACCTCGTTGGACTGGCGGCTGATCATGACCACCTTGTCCTTAACGGGCAGCAACTTGAAGAAAAGATATATGAAATTTGCGATTGCTATAAATATTTCCAGAATTATCATTTTTTGCTCCTAACCTATACATAGTTATTATAGCAAAAAACTCGCGCCGCCACAACACTAAAAAAGCCCCGCTTATTATTGCGAGGCTTTAATGTTAAATGTTAGTGTTTTGCGATAACGGTTCCGTCATTCTTATGGATGGAATTCTCGTGGATAACTCCCCTCACGCAGCTTGTAGGATAGATGTTGGAATGTCTGCCGATCATGGTGCCGGGATTCAGCACGGAGTTGCAGCCTACTTCTACATAGTCGCCCAGCATGGCGCCTACCTTCTTGATACCGGTCTCGATCTTCTCTTCGCCGTCCTTTACGACCACGAGAGTCTTGTCGGACTTGACATTGGAAGTGATGGAGCCTGCTCCCATGTGGCTGTAATATCCGAGGATGGAGTCCCCAACATAGTTATAGTGCGGTGTCTGAACGTGATCGAAGAGGATGACGTTCTTGAGTTCAACGGAGTTACCTACTACACAGTCTGCGCCAACCAGAGCGGAGCTTCTGATGAAGGCACCGTGGCGGACTTCCGTGTTAGGTCCGATGATGCAGGGAGCGCCGAGATATGCAGAGGGAAATACCTTCGCTGTCTTGTGTACCCAGACGTTCTCTGATACTTCTTCATAGTCATCACCAAGAGTCGGTCCTAAAGCGAGGATCATGTCCTTGATTCCCTTAAGAGCTTCCCAGGGATAGGTGAACTGTGAGAGATAATCTTTTGCCAGTGTATGGTCAAGATCATATAAGTCTTTAATGGTATACATTAGAGTCTCTCCTTCTTCTCGATGTCAAGGAAATACTTATATGTATCAACTGTAAGTTCTCCGCAAGCTTCTTCATCGCAAGCGATGATGGCTGCGTTGTGCATCTGAAGAGCGCTGCAGGTCCACTTCTGGGAAACGCCGCCCTCTACTACAGCTGCCATAGCTCTTGCCTTGTTGTGGCCGGAGATCAGTACGAGAACTTCCTTGGAGTCTGTAACGGTTCCAATACCTACTGAAAGTGCCTGAGCAGGAACTGCCTCAGGGTCGTTTCCGAAGAATCTGGAGTTAACAATCCTGGTGTCTGTGGTCAGGTCTCTAACGCCGGTTCTGGAAGTAAGTGAGGTGTAAGGCTCATTGAATGCCAGGTGGCCATCAACGCCGATTCCGCCCATGAACAGGTCGATTCCACCGTAGGAAGCGATCTTTTCTTCATAACGAGCGCACTCGCCTTCCGGATCATCTGTCATGCCGTTGAGAATATTGATGTTCTCAGGCTTCATGTCTACGAGATGATCGAAGAAATTGTCGTGCATGAAGTACCAGTAGCTCTGGTCATGCTCGTGAGGGAGTCCCAGGTACTCATCCATGTTGAAGGTTACGACGTTTGCAAAAGATAATTCGCCGGCCTTGTTTTTTGCGATAAGTTCCTTATATACTCCGATGGGAGAAGATCCTGTGGGGAGTCCCAGTACGAAGGGTCTGTCTTCCTTATGAGCGTTTATCTTAGCAGCGATATAGTCAGCTGCCCACTTGCACATCTTTTCATAATTGTCTTGAATAACTACTCTCATTTTGTCCTCCTGTTATTATGCTAAATGGCCTTTTGCCTCAATTACTCCGATTACTTCATCTACATATTTCTCGCAGATTTCTTCACTGCCTGCTTCTACCATGACACGGATAACCGGTTCTGTACCGGATTCACGTACCAGGATCCGTCCGGTATCTCCCAAAGCCTTGCTTACGCGTTCAACTGCTGCCTGAACGTCGGGATCGTTCTGTGCTTCCGGTTTGGATTTAACGCGAACGTTCTTAAGTACCTGAGGATAGAATACCACAGGCTCTGCAAGCTTACTCATAGGCTTTTCCTTGGCAAGCATTACTTCCATCATCTTGAGGGATGTAAGGATACCGTCACCGGTGGTTGCATACTTGGTAAAGATGATGTGGCCGGACTGCTCTCCGCCGATGCGGTTTCCGGTCTCTACCATGTTCTCGTAAACGTATTTATCTCCTACCTTGGTCTTGTCGTATTCGATACCAACCTTGTCCAATGCCTTGTAAAGGCCGAAGTTGGACATTACTGTGGTAACGACTTTGTTGTTGACCAGTTTGTCTCTTTCCTTCATGTAAAGGCCATAGATGTAAAGAATATGGTCGCCGGTGATGACGTTGCCCTTTTCATCTACGCAAAGGCATCTGTCAGCGTCTCCGTCATAGGCAAAGCCCACGTCGAGATTGTTATCCACTACGAACTTCTGAAGGTGTTCGATGTGAGTGGAACCGCAGTCGGTATTGATGTTGTATCCATCGGGTTCAGCATTTATAACATAAGTCTTGGCTCCGATAGCATCGAATACGCTCTTGGCGATCTGCCATGCAGCGCCGTTAGCGCAGTCAAGGCCGACTCTGACACCCTTGAAGCTGTATTTTGAAAGGCCGATGAGATAGCCGATGTAACGGTTTCTTCCGGATGAATAATCCACAGTTCTGCCGATGGCTTCTCTTTCAGCTACAGGAACTTCGATCTTGCCGTCGATGTAATCTTCGATGCGAAGAAGTGTTTCCTCATCCATCTTCTCTCCGTTGAAGTTAACGATCTTGATACCGTTATCGTAGTACGGATTGTGAGAAGCAGAGATCATGATGCCGCAGTCGAAATCATCAACTCTTGTGATGTAGGAAACTGAAGGTGTGGTAGTAACGTGCATGATATATGCGTCCGCACCGGATGCTACCAGTCCTGTGCAAAGTGCGGATTCAAACATATAGCTTGACCGTCTGGTGTCCTTGCCGATGAGGACCTTGGCCTTCTTACCGATCCTTGCACCATAGTACCAACCTAAATAACGGCCGATCTTGATGGCGTGCTCGTAATTAAGACCTTTGTTGGCTTCACCTCTGAAGCCGTCTGTTCCAAAGTATTTACCCATTATTTTTACCTCATATATAAAAAGTGTATAAATTCATTGCTAAAAATTAACAACGAAATATTATACACCTTTTAATGTATTATGTCAATTATTCGGCTTGTATAAATGAGCTATCCCATGAGGGCTGAGAACACCAAATATGCGGTCTTAAGCTCATCATGGACAATGGTCCCCTGCTCTATTCGAACGAGATCATCCGTGATCAGTCTGGCTTTCATCTTCTTCACTTTATCCCGATCCAGCTCCACTCTGAATTTGTTCTCCTTGGTACGATAACGCTCGGATATCTCCCTGTCCACAGTGCCGTTATTGGCAATTACCAGATCCACCTTGCGACCGCCCAGATAGCGATTGAGTACGCGGACGTGGTCACTTACAGAATACCCGTCTGTCTCTCCCGGTTGAGTCACCAGATTGGAAATATACATGATGGGAGCACTGGTCTTCCCAAGAGCATCCAGCACCGCCGGAGTTATAAGATGCGGGATAATGCTGGTGTACAGACTTCCCGGGCTGAGGATTATCATATCAGCCTCCAGGATCTTGTCGACAACCTCCTGATTCACCCTGATGGGATGGTCGTAGGTCAAATATTCGATATCCTTTATGTTCTGGCTGACCGCCACCTCACCGATATAGTCCATGCCCTTTCCGTGGCCGATAAGTTCGATCTTTTCTTCTGTTAAAGGCAGCACCGTTCCCTTGACCCTTAACAGGTTCGACATGTACTTGGTTGCTTCCGTCAGATCTCCCTTGAGATCTATCAAAGCTGCCAGAAGGATGTTCCTCACGGGATGATTGTGGAGCGTTCCATCCTTCTCGAATCTATAGCTAAGAAGCTTCAAAAAATCCTCGTCAACATTAGCCATGGTGATGAGCACCTTCCCCAAATCTCCCACAGCAGGTATATCCAGTTCTTCTTTTAATATGCCGGTGCTGGAACCGTCATCGCTCACGGCAATGACCGCGGTTACGTCCACCGGAAAAAGTTTGAGGCCCGACAGGATGGATGAAATGCCTGTGCCTCCGCCAAAAATTACTATCTTTTTCATGTCACTTTACCTCTTTAAGGTATTATATCACAAAAAATCCTTCACTCCTACTATTTTTAATGATTGAAATTTATTTTTAAAAAATATATAATAGAATTTGTTTGGAGAGAAATTTTTTTGGAGGATCGCGTTAATGAACAACCCCAGAGAGTTTACCTTGACATCTACACAGCTTGCCAAGGCCTGTGGCATAAGCCGTGCAACGGTGCTCCGTCTTGAGAAGCGCGGGCTCATCAAGCCCATAGAAAGAGACGCCGAAAACACAACTAGACATTACGACATATCTGCGTTATATCAGACCAATGCTCTTCTGATGCTTCAGGAACTTGGCTTCGATAATCAGACCATTCAGGACTTTATCGAGAATAACAGCAATTATAACGTCATCAAATTTGCCCTTAATAAGAGGATTAATGAGGCTATCAATCTTTTGGATTCCCTTTCAAATTACACGGATCCAACAAATCACTTAAAAATAAGCGATAGCGATCGTAACGGATTTATAGCTTATGCTGAAGAAGTGAAATTCGATGGAGATTGGGAAGCTGCCAAGTATCTTTTCCTCGTCCCCTTGAACAATGCTATAAGGCGCGGTTATGAGTTGGATATGAACACACCAACAGCATTGGTTATCCCTGACAAATATATTGCCAATCCCAAGGATCCCGATGCCACGGCTAAGATCTTCATTCCCATCAATCCGGTGACAGTTCGCCTTACAGAGAGCAAAAAAATCGTATATATCAACGGTGAAATCGATCTTCCAAGAGAGCCCTTGATAGTTTCCATGGAGAACGCTAATTATACCAGTATTACCTGGCATGGGGATTTCAAAGGTTTCGATCAAGCCTTCGAGGTTCTTAATCAACATCTGGAAGAAAACAATATCAGCACTTACAATTACAGTCATATCGCCTTCTATCATGGCGAATTCTTCGGAAAGATGATCCCCAAGGAAAGGAACTTCGTCCGAGTCTTCAAAAAACACAAATAATCAGATGACCTCACCCGCTGCAAAAAATCCACAGCGGGTGTTTATTTAAGTAAAGGGAGACGCCCTGATGACGTCTCCCTTTTAAGGTTTTGACATATGTCGTAAATAAGAGGTTAAGCCTACTCTATTTTTTGATCTTAATGGATTTCTTTACCCAAGGTCCATAGTAGTTCTTTCCTTCGATCTTGGTAATAGCACGTACGCGGAAGTTGTACTTCTTACCTTTCTTAAGAGCCTTGGTAGTAGCTTTAGCCTTGGTGAAGGACTTCTTAAGGTTGGTCCATTTCTTAGCAGTGGAAAGCTTATACTGGATCTGATAAGCTGTAGCTCCGGGTGCCTTGGTGTACTTGACGGTTACCTTTCTGCTCTTCTGTGTGAGCTTGAGTCCAGTGACCGTTCTTGTCTTAGCAAGGTTGATCTGGAGTTGCTTGATCTCCTTCTTAAGAGCAGCTATAGCTGCTGCATCAGCTTCCTGAGCTGCCTTGGCTTCATCAAGAGCAGCCTGTGTAGCTGCGTTATTCTCCTCTGCTGCCTTGGCTGCTGCTTCCAGTTCAGCTATCTTCTGTTCGCTTGTTGATAAAGCATCCTGTGCAGCTTCCAGTGCTTCCTGAGCTTTCTCTGCTGCTGCTTCGAGATCTGCGATCTTAGCTTCGTCTTTCTCAAGGGCATTCTGAGCTTCTGCCAGTGCTTCCTGAGCTTCTTCTACTGCAGCCTGAGCATCTAATACTTCATCTGTCAGACCTGCTAAGATCTCACTGCTGTAGCTATCAATAAAGATCTCATTTGCATAAGCTACTGCTGCATCTGTAGCGGCAACGATATCGTTATAGTACTGATTCTCTAAAGTTGTGAATGCTCTTGTCGGTTTCTCAAGCAGATACTTAGAAACTGATCTGATAGCTTCTTTATACCAATCGCCCCAAGCATTCAATACTTCCTTCTCTGCTACGAGTTCATCATATGGATTCTTATCAGGTTTAGAAGCATAAATCAAGTGATGATCGGTGTTAACTTTCTCTACATTGGAAATACGATCGATTGCTGCATCGCGAACGATCTTCAAAATGTTCTGTGCAACGCCTTCCTTAGCATCAACAGCATTAGCAGTCATAAAGGCGGTTGCTGCTGTTGTGATATTAACGTTGCCCATCTCTCTTGCACTTGACATATTAAGTGTATCTACAGAGCTATGATATGTATAGTCTGTGAAGTGCCATGTAAGTAGTGCAGGAATCTGAGCCTGAAGGAATACGCTGTGGTCTGATCCACCCTCATAAGGACAAACATCGACTTCGAAACCATCGTCAATATATTTAGTTACACTGTTTCCGGAATCGATATAAAGGTCATTCAGATAATAACCTTCCTGGAACAGATTGCTGAAACCTCCTGCTCCCCACAGAGTATGTGAATCAGGTACACGCACGAATTCGCCGGGCTCATTGTCAGGATGTGTGGAGGTGTAGGTCTCGTCGTAAGCTTCTACATCTTCCCAAGGAAGAAGATCCAAAGTATAGAGATACTTAGCTGAAGGGTCAGGTGATTTCTCGACTCTCATGTGGCCGCCTGTCTTCTCAGGATCTTCACCGGTCATATCCATATCGAGGGACATTACCAGCTTCTCACATTCTTCTTTATGGCTTGAGATGTATAATCTTGCCATGGTCATTTCATCGCCCCAAAGGAAGGTGATGGTTCTTTCAGGTCTTTCGATCTTGCCTTCGTCGATGGCTTTCTTAAGATTGATAGCCATTCCTGTCAGACAGCCTACACCAGTAGCATTGTCATTGGAACCAGGCTCCTGTACGTGAGCACAGATGAGGATTCTTTCCTCAGGCTTGGATGCTCCCTTGATCTCTGCGATGGTAACAGCCTGACCAAGTCCGCCATGATCAGGATCATTCATAGCATAAGTATCTCCGATAGAGATGCTCTTGATCTTAATGGGCTTATCTCCTGCTTTAGTAAGGAGTTCCTTTAAAGCTGCCTTCTGATCTACAGAGAACTGCCAGGAAACGATAGGTTTACCTGTTGCAGTCTGCTTGGAAGTATTGGCAAGGGAACCGCCCTGTGCATATCTTGCAGAATACTTGAAGGGTTCGATAACTTCACCATTTTCATCCATAGGCAGGTTATAGTTGGATAAACTGTTGGTGGACATTGCAGCCACGCCACCTACCTGCTGAGCAAAACTCCATGTATTGGAAAGAGATGAATCAGAAAGGATAGCCTTGCCTGCCAGTGTGGTGAGGTCAGATACCAGAGAGCACTTCATGTTAGGAGCACGCCCTGAGATGGTTCCTACGTATACAGCCTCTCCTTCTACTCCCTTGGCCTCAGCGGGGTCTGTGCCTCTGGGGTCAGTGAAGCATGTCTGCCAAGCCAGATGGCAACGCTTATTGAGTTCAGCTTCCTTACCGTTCTCAACGTTGATTCTCTTGCCATCATCATCCTTAGCGGTGATCCATTTCCACATCTCATCAGGATTCTTAGCGTCATAAAGTTCGCCATAATGCTTCTGATATGTCTCGGAAGTAGGATCAAAAGCATATGATTCTACATCGATTCTAGCCTTCAGTGCTTCAGCTCCCTCAATTCCTTCAGGGATCTCAACTTCCAGCTTAGCATATTCCGGATTCCATGTAAGGTTGCTTACATCGTTGAAATATGTTACCCATGCAAAGTCGTCGGTATTGTCCGAGCTCTTGTCATTAGCACTCTTTTCAGTGGAAGGACAAGCATCTTTGCCATTGAATACATATCCAGCTTTCTCCAGCTGCTCAGGAACGAAATTAGCAATTACCTGATTTTGCCAGGTGCCTCCTGTGGTACGCCAGCCCATATAAGTATATGACAGGTAATCGAATGCCTCTTCGCCATCAATTACTTTGCTTAATTGAGTGACATAATCCTTCATGTAATCAGTCTGCTCATCATCGCCATAGGCTGTTGTAACAGCCGTGAAACTGAAGGTGAAGATTACGCACAAGCATAAAACGATCGTCAATAATCTTTTCACAGTTTTTCCTCCTTTTCCTAAAAAATGAAGTAAAAATCTTTGATAATAACCTGTAGTTTAATTAACATAAAAATGTTATTATCAATCACTCAATGTCTGTGAACCCTTCTCAATAGATTCAAACCTAGCAAAAAACAGGCATCACAGGCATTTCTCATTTACAAATACATTTAAACATGTTCAGGCATGAACACTCAAGCAGTTTTTTTATTTAATCCGTAAAAGTGTTAACGTCTTGCCATTAAAAGGGGTGGGCCAATTTCTTGGCCCACCCTTTCTACGCTTTTGACATATATAATTATCTTATACTAGTCTTTTGATCATCCCTTTTTAGGGATCTTCTTTGTCTTAACAGGGCTCCACTGTCCATAGTACTTCTTGCCATCGATCTTGGTGTAGCAACGTACTCTGAAGGTGTACTTCTTACCCTTCTTAAGCTTCTTAGTAGTAGCTTTACGCTTGGTGGTTGCTTTCTTGAGATTCTTCCACTTCTTAGCTGTCTTCAGCTTGTACTGGATCTGATATCCGCTTGCACCAGGAGTCTTGTTGAACTTAACTGTAGCTTTTCTCTTCTTGACAGTTACCTTAAGACCGGTAATGGTTCTACCCTTAGCTACCTGGATCTTCAGCTGCTTGATCTCTTTCTTGAGAGCTGCGATAGCTGCCTGATCAGCTGCTGTTGTCTGATCTAAGGTTGCCTGAGCTGCTGCTGCCTGAGCTGCTGCTTCATCAGCTGCCTTCTGAGCTGCTGCTGTTGCGGCTGCTGCTTCTTCCTTAGCTGCTTCAAGTGCTGCTTCCAGATCAGCGATAGCTGCAGCATCCTGCTCCTGTGCGGACTTAGCTTCTGCAAGTGCCTTTTCAAGTTCTTCAACCTTAGCATTTGCAGCATCTGCTGCTGCCTGAGCATCTGCAAGTGCATCGTTAGCATCAGTCAGTTCTTCCTGGAGATCTAAGATAGCAGTTTCTGCATCTGTGAAGTAATCACCAATGAAGTTCCTTGAGAAGATGAAGTTGGAAATGAACTGATACTCATCTCTCTGGTGTACTTTGTTAGTCATAGTCTGAGCAAATACAGCCATGTCGATTCCGTCCTTGGTGTACTCATAGCCGAGAATTCCGCCATTGAGGTAATTCTCAAATGCTGTCTTTCTTGCATCGTTTGTAAGAGGAATGAATCCTTCAAGAGGAGTCTTGTTCTGTACTTTGGCAAGTACAACTGCTCCCTCAGGGATAGCTGTGAAGTAACCAGCATTGTAGCCGTACATGATGTCGTCGCCTTCATTGATGTAGGTTACGTTGACCATGGTCTCTTCAGGATACTCTACATAAGCGAGGCAATCCATTGCTCCGCTGAGTCCTGCTCTGGTGGTTCCGCTTACAACACGGTTAGCGTTGGTAGCGCCTGCTGATGTGTAAGTGATGAACGGTGTACCTGCCTTAACAGCTGCAAGTTCATCGCTTCCATTTGCAAGTGTGGATCCGCCGAGGATGATGTTAGCATCTGCAACATTATCTACTGTATCGAATCCCATTACATCCATTGCCCAGCGGTCATAGTTATATGTTGCCGCTCCTACACGGCTTGTGTATCTGTAGCCGGATGTGTTCTCAGCTGCCTTACCAAGAATGAATACCTTAGGTGCTCTCATGGTCTTGGCAACGATTCCTGCTTCTGCAGCATCGACTGATGTAGCTGTCAATGTGAACTGATCCTTAACCTCAGCGAAGTTAGCATAGGTTGTGATGAAGTCGCCCTTATTGTCGCCCTCAGTGATCATACCTACTAACTTCTTATTCTTCAGCAGGTAGTTAACTGCTGCTGTGGAGTCTTCGGATACGTTCTTGAAGATAACATCCTGTCCCTCTGTTCCTGTGAAGGATGAAGGTACAGTCTTGCCAGCAACGTCAGCGTAATTAACTGCATCGCCCATAGCGCCCTTCAATGTTGCGAAATCAGCCGGTTTAGCTGTGCATACCATATCGAAGCCTCTGGTATTGTTGAAGGCTGTGATGCCTTCGGAGTAAAGAACGGTCCACGTGTTGATCAATGTACCATTGTTCAGTACACCATTTGCAACTGATCTCTTAGCCTGATACATAGGAACGATGATAGTTCCTGCAGGATATCTTACACCGTTTAAGGTGAACTGCTTGGTTGCAGGATATACCTTTACATCGTTTCTCGCCAGGTATTCAACCATGTCGTTAGCTGCCTGGAGGTTCTTCTGGTTAGCTGCATCTACAGGGATGATGTATGCTTCAGGATAGAAGTTGCCGTTCTCTCCCTCACCCTTGTATTCAGGTCTGAAGATATCCATCTCAGCGCCTTCAACGTCATACTGGTCGCAGAGCCACTGACCTACTTCGTCAAATGCATCGGAGTTGTAGTTCTCAACGCCTCTCTTGTAGATCTCAGCCTGTGCTTCAATGTATCCCTTCTTCTCCTTAGCAACGTAAGCGGAGTTACCTAAGATAGCATAGGATACGAGCTGTACTGAATCATCACTGTATGCAGGAAGCTCGATGGTGTATGCTGCTGCACCGTGGAGCATTGCATACTGAGGTGTGTAGGATGTTGACATATCATCCCAAGGATCTGCCCAGTATGTCTGGTCATTGCCTTCCTCATCCTTCTCACCGGTGTAGATCAGGTAATCTCTC
>JAFPXY010000015.1 GCA_017394515.1 Bacillota bacterium
AGCGAGGAAGAAATCCACGATTTTATAGCCAAGCTTCTTTGCTTCCTGCAGCTTGTTATGGACGTGAGCAAGGCAGCAGATATGCTCAATATCCAGCATATCGTCGTCAAGATACATATAAACGTTGTAGCCATCGCTCTGCAGGGACTTGATCTTGGCATCGCCAAGGAATTCCTTCAACACTGCACGACGGCGACCGCCAGTATGCACTTTCCCATTCTTGTCAACCGTATCCTCATAGAAGAAAATGACGATACCCGCCTTCCGGTTGACCAGGCACCACATGTAAGTCTTCCTATGACCGAAGTGGGTCTGATAGCGATACCATGTCTCATCCACATTTACGTTGGCACCTTCTTCCAATGCCATGTCTTTAAGCGCTGGAAGCAGCTTGCTCAGCAGGATTGCCCCCTTGTCCTCCCAGTTCAGGAGGTTCTGACGACATGTATGCCAGTCCATGTCAGGATAGCGGTTCTTTGACTCACGATAGGCGGGGGATGCCATGACAAACTGGTTGAATATGATAAATGACAGCAGTGTAGCGGTTAATCCTGTGCCTGGCACCAGTTCCTCAAGAATCTTATTGCCTTCAATATCATCATCAGCAGGAATTGTAATAGACTTGGTCTTACCATTGGGGAGCCTAACAAGAAACTTCTCAAAATGATGCTCCTCGCAACGCTGTACCAACGTCCTTATCTTACGTGGCTTCAATACCTTCAACAACTTATATCCTTTAGGAAGAATACACTTATGAATGATAGGTTCGCCTATGGTCTCTTTATTGTATCTTGCACCGGTTCTGTCAGGTCCGTGATAGCATGTCTGCTGCTCGGACTCATCTGCGTCATTTGCGGATTCTGCAGCAGTCACCTCCTCTTCCGAATTCCCAGCTTTATGTTTAGTGTCACTACCTACAGGTCCAGGAGTTCCAGCAGGGAGTGACCCTTCTGTACCGTCAAAGTCATCACGGCCATCATTGATTCCCTCATTCTTTTGGCCGCTATACTTGTCGCTGCAAGTCTTGCTGCCCCCGTAATGCGCTGCACATAATAGGTCGTAGCGTCCTTGAAGCGTCTCGTATTTACGCTCAAGTTCCTTATATTTATTGCTATCGGACTTCTGGTAATCCATGAATTTCTCAAGCTTATCGAACAACCTCTTGCGGCCAGCCGACTCTTCATCAGCTCGACGATTCGCCTCCTTAAGTTCCTGCTTGATCTCGGATATATCTTCCTTCAGCCTTCTGTTCTCCTCAAGAGTCTCTTTTAGCTGTTCTATCAGGAACCGATTATCTGCGCGCAACTCTTCTGCTGTCATATTCTCGGACGAATCATATTCCGGAGCCGGACTCCCGTCCAGCTCCGAAAGCTGCTTCTTCAGCTGTATCTCTCTGATTAACTCGTCCTCTGTCATATGCTTTATTGTACGATGCAAAGGTACGAAAAATATTTGATATACCCAAATAATTAATCATTTTATTTTATTGCTAATCAGATATTTAACATTGTTTATATTAGTGTAAATATATTGACTTTATCACAGGACTTTCCAGCACTGCGACAAGGTTTTTCCACTCAATTTTGTAGACTGGTACATCATTGTTTATTACAATCTTTACGAACTTGTAGCCCTTCACGAAACTCTTCTCATGCACGTAGAAGGCATGGTTTTCGTAATGGATCATCTTTACCTTGGTCTGGTCTTTAGACATAAATATGTAGACGTCACCATTGAGAGGATCACGCTGATACCTTGTACGGATCATTTCAGATATCCTACGGGCCTTGCACCTCATGTCATGGAACTTAGGCAGATAATAGAAGTTGTGAAGACCGTTTATACTCAGCATAGACCCTCCAGTTTCTCTACCAGTTTTACCAGCCCCTGATAGTCTAAGCCATTCTTCTGTACCTTAAGTCCGTCATTCGTGCG